>PLTC01000064.1 GCA_003165295.1 Rhodospirillales bacterium
CGGGTGCGCTGAACGATGGCGTCGAGTCGCTCCTGGGTGGTCCAGCCCTGCTTCACGCATTCGGTGAGCGGGATGCCGGCAACCGTGGAATGCCGGACCAGCGGGACCATGGTGTCGCCGNNCCTCCACCGAGACGCCGAACTCCTGCGCCAGGAACAGGCGGAAGCGGCTGGAATCCAGCACCCCGGCCATGCCCACCACCTTGTTCGCCGGCAGCCCGGACTTCTTCTGCATCACCCACACCATCACGTCGAGCGGGTTGGTGATGACGATGACGAAAGCGTTCGGGGCGTGGGTGGCGATGGCCTTGCCGACGGCGGTGATGACGCCGGTGTTGATGCCGATCAGGTCATCACGGCTCATGCCGGGCTTGCGCGGCACGCCGGCGGTGACGATCACCACATCGGCGCCGGCGATGATCGAATAGTCATTACCGCCCTTCAATTCGGCATCGAAGCCTTCGACCGGAGCGGCCTGGGCGAGATCGAGGGCCTTGCCCGCAGGCATGCCCTCGGCGATGTCGAACAGGACGATGTCACCAAGTTCCTTAAGCCCGGCCAACAGGGCCAGCGTGCCGCCGATCTGGCCGGCACCGACGAGCGCAATCTTCTTGCGTGCCATGGAACGATTCCCAAGTTAGGTTTTTGCCGAATTATGCCTGGTAGCGGCACCCGATCGGCCGCGCCCGAACCACCGTGCAGATTGGCGGTTGGTAACGCTTTTTCAGCCTCAGGGCAAGGCCAACCTGTGAACTTTGGAAGACGGGGCGCAGCCGGCGGCGGCCTCCGCCGCCAAGGTGCCGGTGATCGTCCGCGGGCGGCTCAATGGATGATCACCGGCACCTTGGCGAACTGGTCGAGCTTCCGGGCCACGGACTCCATCATGCAGGCCCAGTCGAGCAGGCATTCCTGGAGATAGGTGGCCGCGACCCCGCCGGTCAGGCTCACGTCACGTTCAAGGATGAGGTCGCCATCGTCGTCGAGATAGAGCCGGCCGAAGCGCGAGGTCCGGCTGATGTCATTGACGGTGTTCAGGGTCAGATGCTGACGCCCGGTGAATACCGTGACGAAATTGAGGCAGCCGAACAGCCGGCTGTCGCCGGTCGGCCACGCGAACAGGATGTGGAAACGGTAGCCGCCGGTACCGCTGCGGATCACCGGGGTACCGGAGGCGGTGGTGCCGGCCTCGGCGCGGTAGCCCCAGCTCTGAAGCAATTTGCGCAGGTCCTCGGCGGCAATCGCGCGGTAAACCAGTCCGGGCTCCGCGCGTTGATTCTGGTCGAGGGCGAAGGTCAGCGGCGCCTTGCCACAGTAGCCGAAGACCTCGGTCAGCAGCGCCAGCAGCTCGCGGGCGGCATTGTCGGCATCCCGCGGCGAGGTGATCCGCGACTCCCGTTCCCAGCCGGCATGATCGCCGGTCGGCCCGAAGCCGAAACGCTGAAGCTGTTCCCGCTTTCCGCGATCGAACGCCACACCCCCGGCGTCGCCGGCGGTGAGACGCCAGTGGACATCCTCCTGGGGTTCGGAGGTCAGGGTCAGCGCCAGCTCGAGACCGTCTTCGAGGGTGGTGGCCACCAAGTACCGGTTGTGGTCACCCACCTTCCAGTGCGCGACCACCCAGCCCGTCAGATGCGCCAGATGCCGGGCCAGTCGCGGCGCACAGCCGGCAACCACTGCGGCCCCGTCAACCGGCGGGTCGTGACGGTCGAACAGCACTCCCGAGACATGGCAAGGCCGCTCTGCCGGATCGGGCAGCGCCACCTCCGGCGGATCACCTGCGGGAACCGCGCTCACCGCCATGCCTTCTGCGTGGATCCAGGGTCCGGCCAGCGGTTACTTGATCTTCGCTTCCTTGAACGCCACATGCTTGCGCGCGACCGGATCGTACTTGCGGAACTCAAGCTTGTCGGTGGTCTTCTTGGGGTTCTTCTTCTTCACATAGAAAAACCCGGTATCGGCGGTGCTGACCAGACGGATCAGGACCGTATTCTGCTTGGCCATGAGCAAATTCCAAAAAAAGAACAACCTCGGCCGACCCTGGCGGGCAGTCCGTTCGGGAGCGAGCATAGCTTGCCCCGGCAAGGAGTCAAGGCCAGAGTCCGGTTTCGACGTCCGGCCGGGGCAAGGGAGAGCGCAGGCCGGGTCTACCGTTCGGCGACTGCGGTGGTGGAAAGGGCAAGCGCACTGCGATAGAGCAACGGCACCGTGAGCAGGCGTTCGGCGACCTGAACGTCAAGCTCCGGGGCGTGGGGCTTCCACGGGCAGGCCTGACGCAGATGGGCCAGCGCGGTTTCGTCGTCGGGGGCCAGTGCCCGCCAACGGGCCAGAACCCCTGGCGACTCCATCTGTCCATTGCGCAATGGCATCAACACGCCATCGACATCGTTGTCATCGTGACTGGTACAGATGGTCGGCTGGACGCCCTGGCGATGAAGGGTGTAGCCCGAAGGGGCATACATACGGGCCCAGGTGAGGAACAACTCGCCGTCGTTGGGCAGCCGGGTGACGGTCTGGACGCTGCCCTTGCCGAACGACACCGCGCCCACCACCACCGCCCGGCCACTGTCCTGGAGCGCGGCCGCCACGATTTCGGAGGCCGAGGCGGAATGCCCGTCCATCAGCACCACCAGCGGTCGCTCGTGCAACACGTCTTCACCATTGGCGTCGAACCGCTGCCAGCTTTCGGGGTGGCGGCCGGCGGTGGAGACGATGCGGCCATGCCGGATGAAGAGGTCGGCCACCGCCACCGCCTGATCGAGCAGGCCGCCGGGATTGCCACGCAGATCAAGGATGTAGCCGGCGGCATGGGGACCCAGGATGGTTTGCGCCTGGGTCAGGGCATTGCGCAGGTTGGCGGCGGTCGAGGCGTTGAAACGCTCAAGTTTCAGGATGCCGACACTCTGGTCGATCCGAAGCTGAACCGTGTTGGGGATCATCCGCTCGCGGCGCAGGGTGTAGAGGTGCGCGGGGCTCCGGCTGGAGACCACGGTCAGTTGCACCGGGCTGCCTGGTGTTCCGCGCAGGCGATCCCGAACCTGATCCGCGGTCAGCGGCGGGGTGGCGGTTCCGTCGATGGCCTCGATCAGGTCGCCGACCAGGATGCCGGCACGATCCGCCGGTCCCTGGGCCAGCAGCTCCCGTACCGTGTAATGGCCGCTCACCGGATCCAGCGACAGGCCGACGCCGCCGTACCCCTCCCGCACCGCCCGCTCGCCATTGGCGCGCTGGGGGTTGGTGTACCGTGAATAGACATCGAGATCGGCGATTGCCCCGTCGAACACCGCCTGATAGAGCCGCTCCGGTGTGGCGTCGTGAAGCGGAGGGGAGAACTCGCGGGCGCGGTCCAGGGCACGGGCGGTCAGGGTCGCCCAGGCGCCCGGNNTACCTTCGGGAATCGCGAACTCGGTGACGAGCCGGGCGCCCCGGGTGATTTGTACCGATTGGGCAACCCGCTCAACCTTCAACTGCGGGTCGAGGCTGTGCAGCCCGGTAAGGCCGTCGGTGCCGAGCCGGGACATATCCACCGGTTCCAGGAAAATCTCGGCAATCCGGCTGTACCCGACCGAAAACACCTGTTCCGACAACGGAACCGGCGTCGCCGCGGCCACCGTGATGCTGTTGGCGGCGCAACCACCCAGCAACAAAACTGTTGTTGCCGCGACCGCTGCCCACTGCCGAAAAGAAAAATCGTGAAAAGCCATGATCATCGAGCGCCGAATCCAATCTCCCCAACCATCGCTTGCCGGACCGGTCGGGACGCCGTCCATCCGCTGTCGGCCCTACCCGGTTGTTCAGGACATCAACGGCGCGCAAGACCACCCTGTCGGCACGCCATTTGGCCCTGTTCCCCTGCCATCCCAAGCGACCACCGTCCCCAGAGCGGCCGGCTTCCGGTCACGTCGCCGCTCACAAATCACGTCCGGCAAAACGATGGTGTCGCGACAAAATCTCTCGCGGACCCGTCCCGTCGGCGCTTCCGGCCATTCGCAACGCAATCAGTCTTTTGTCTTAGGAGGTACCAATATGTTTTACCCCATTCGTCGGCGGCGACGCAATGCCCTTGTTGCGGTCGAAATCCATTGAAAAACATCTTGCGGTGTTCACGCGACGTCTGACCGGACCGGGCTGATCCCTTGATATTCCAGAGACGGGTCGGTGAGATCGGGGCGCGGGCAGGGGCCGGGTCAGGGCTGCGGCCGGCGACGGAATTTGCGGGCTGTTGCGCTCTTGCCATGGTGCCGCCCGCGGGGACCGGCGGACGCGCCGCTGCCACCGCCGCTGGTGCCGTCATCGGCGGTGGCAGCGGCCAGCGCGAACAGGGTGCTGGCGGTCATGGCGTCGGCTTCGACCACCCGGACCCGGACCGGGGCGCCCAGGATGAAGCGCCGGCCGCTGCGCCGGCCGACCAGGGCGTGGAGCCTTTCGTCGTGGTCGTACCGGTCATCGGGCAGGGTCGAGACCGGAACCAGGCCGTCGGCACCGCTTTCGTCCAGCCGGACGAACAGCCCGAAGCGGGTGACGCCGGAAATGCGCCCGGAAAAGGTGGCGCCGACCCGGTCGGCCAGAAAGGCCGCGGTATAGCGGTCGATGGCGTCGCGTTCGGCGGCGGCGGCGCGGCGTTCGGTCCGCGACAGGTGGTCGCCGGTCTCGGACAGTTGGGCGAGGCCGTGGTCGTCGAGCCCGTCCGGTCCCATGCCGCAGGCGCGGATCAAGGCGCGGTGGACGATCAGGTCGGCATAACGGCGGATCGGCGAGGTGAAGTGGGCGTAGCGGGGCAGGGCCAGACCGAAATGGCCGATATTGTCGGGACTGTACCGGGCCTGGGCCTGGCTGCGCAGGATCATCTCGTTGATGGCAATTTTATCTGGCAGATCAGAGGCCAGCTTGAGAATCTGGGTAAAGTGGATCGGACGGGTGCCGTGGCCGCGGGCCAGCTTCAGGCCGAGGCTGCCCAGGAACTGGCGCAGGTTTTCCAGCTTGTCCGGGGTCGGCTGGTCGTGGACGCGGTAGAGCAGCGGGCTGCTTTGGGTCTCCAGCGATTCGGCGGCGGCGACGTTGGCCGCGATCATGAACTCTTCGATCAGGCGGTGGCTGTCGTAGCGCGGCCGCTCGGACAGGGTGGTGACCCGTCCGCGCCCGTCGAGCCGGACCTGCCGCTCGGGCAGATCCAGTTCCAGGGTGCCGCGGCGCAGGCGGGCCGCGGCCAGCGCCTGGAACGCGCCGTAGAGCGGCGCGATCACCGACGGCACCAGCGGCGCCGTTGACTCGTCGGGGGTGCCGTCCCGGGCGGCCTGAACCTGTTCGTAGGTCAGCCGGGCCCGCGACCGCATCAGGCCGCGTTCGAAGCGGTGGCGCAGCAGGCTCCCGTCCCGGTCGAGCCACAGGTGAACCGCAAGACACGGCCGGTCCTGGTCCGGCTTCAGAGAACAGAGATCGTTGGACAGCGCCTCGGGCAGCATCGGCACCACCCGGTCGGGGAAATAGGCGGAGTTGCCGCGGTCGAAGGCGGCGCGGTCCAGGGCGGTGCCGGGCCGGACATAATGGGCCACGTCGGCGATGGCCACCACCACCTGCCAGCCGCCCGGGTTGGCCGGGTCCGGGTCGGGCGCGGCGGCGACCGCGTCATCGAAGTCGCGGGCGTCGGCGCCGTCGATGGTCACCAGCGGCAG
>PLTC01000212.1 GCA_003165295.1 Rhodospirillales bacterium
TTCTGGCTGCCGCCGGAAGGCTGTTCGTACCGCATCGCGGTGGTCTCGATCCGTAAAGCCTATCCAGGTCACGCCAAACGGGTGATGATGGGGGTATGGTCCTTCCTGCGCCAGTTCATGTACACCAAATGGGTGATCGTCACCGACGACGATATCAACTGTCGCGATTGGAAGGATGTGATGTGGGCGGTCTCCACCCGGATGGACCCGGTGCGCGACCTGACCCTGATCGAGGGCACGCCCATCGACTACCTGGATTTCGCCAGCCCCGAGTCCGGGCTCGGCGGCAAGGTCGGTCTCGACGCCACCAACAAGTGGCCACCCGAAACCAAACGCGAATGGGGAACCAAGCTGCGCATGACCGACGCCGTGATCGACGAGGTCACGCGCAAATGGCCTGCCCTTGGCCTGCCCGGCAGCGGCAAACCGATCTGGCGGTGACTGCGGCGCCCCCGGACGTGGGTTGCCACGACCGGGGGCACTTGTCCTTAAAGGCTGCTCTCGATCCAGGTGTAAAGCGCGCTCTTGGGCAGGGCGCCGATCTTGGTTGCGGCGACGTTGCCATCCTTGAACAACAGCAAGGTGGGAATACCCCGCACCCCGTAACGGGTGGGCGTATTGGGGTTCTCGTCGATGTTCACCTTGGCGATGGTCAGCTTGCCCTCGTAGTCCTTCGCCAGATCATCAAGGGCGGGCGCGATCTGTTTGCACGGACCGCACCACTCGGCCCAAAAATCGACCAGCACCGGCCCGGGTGCGTTCAGAACGTCCTGCTGGAAACTGTCGTCGGTAACCTTCACGGTATTGCTCATATGTCCTCGCGCACGGTCTGAAGGAGGGGCGCCCCGGCCGCCGGCATCATCCCGTCGATGCGGCCCTGACTGTTATGTAGGGGGTGGTGCCGCCACAGGTCAAGGCGCACCACGGCCGCCCCACCCCTGCCCGCCCCGCCCCCGCCTGCCGGCCGACAACCCGCGGACAATTGCGCTGGATCAATTCGCGGCGAAGCGGCGGCTGGTAATGACGGGACCTGTCTCGTCCCCGGTTCCGTTACCCCAAGGTCCCCGATGATTCTCTACACCCTGCGCTGCGCCTGCGACCACGAATTCGACGAATGGTTCGACAACATGGCCGGCTATGACCGGCGCCAGGCCGATGGCACGCTGACCTGCCCGTCCTGCGGCGGCCATGACGTGGCCAAGGCGATCATGGCCCCCCGAGTCGGCAAGACCGCGGATACCCCCGCGGCACCGTGCGGCGCCCCAAGCTGCGGCAATCCCGGCGGCTGCCCGATGATGGGGATGGGCTGAATTGGGCGGGGCCGTGCCGGCAAGGCTCGGCAACCGTCGGCCAGGCCGCCGCGCCGTCCCCGGCGGTTCAAGGCCGCCCGCCGGCCGCACCTTCCGGCCAGAATCCGTCGTCCATGACCCGTTCGAAGGACCACGGACAACGGGCCGGAAAGGTTGCCGGGTCCAAGGTCGGTTTCGCCGGCAGCGGCATCTCTGGCGCGCTCATAGGCCGCCGCGAGGCTCTCGGGCAGTCGTGACCTGAGACTGGAATTGTCGTCCAGATGGTCGGAGAGGTCACGGCGCTGGTTGCGGATGGTGGCCCGCCAGGACAAACCGCGCCGCTCGGGCTGGTACTGCCATTTGAGTAAGCGACACATCAGCACGGTCAGGCGGCTCATCAGTTCGCGCTTTTCGGCCTTGCCCATGCTCTCGATTTCCTCGGCGATGTGCAGGATGTCAGCACTCGTGAGTTCCCCCGCCCGCAGCAAGGCCGCCTGCTGGTTGGCCCAGGCATAAAAATCCTGCTCGTACAGGCTGGCGCTCATGGTCCGTCCTCTTCGTCACAGGTCGCCGCGCATCACCCGCTGGATCAGACTGTCGTCCCGGGGCGCCGGCCGCGGCTTCGGCGGGTCGAGCGCCACCAGCACCAGGAACAGGGCGGCGACCAGCAGGATAACCACCATGGCCGGTGCCGCCCCGGCTCAGGACACAAGGTTTCGGCTGACCTGTCCGCGCAGCGCCAACCCCTCGCACAGCTCCGCCACCTTCAGCACCGGCAGGTTAAGGGCGTCGGCGATCTGCGCCGGATACAGGGTCTCGCCCGAATGGCGCAGGAAATACTCCTGAATCTCGGTCCGGGCCTGGTGATCGGACACCGCCCGCACCGGGACCACGCCGGTTCCGGGAGCGGCCCGCACCCCGGCGCCGCCGATTCCGGTGATGGCCACGCTCAGCGCCTCCACCGCGCCACGCAGGGCGCGCAACTCCGAAACGATCAGCGCCGCCTGACACGGCCCGTCGGCTGCCGCCGACGGGACCGGAACCGCCGACGCCACCGGGGCCGGGGCCGGAGTCGCCTCGGGCGGCGGCACCCGGGACTCCGCCGTCACCGGCGCCCCCGGGAAATCGCCGAGACATTCGATTTCAGGGGGCGTTTCCGGGATCGGCACCGCCACCACCGCACCGGTGCCGCGAGGATCGGGGGCCAGTTCGAAGGGCGGAATCGCCGCCGCTTCCGAGGCGCCGGGTTCCGCCGGCCTGGCCTCGACGCCCTCGGGCGGCCAGCGCAAGGACCGCATGTCCGGCCACCGTCCCTTGCCCGATCCGCCGCCGTTGTCCGCCACCGTTCCCTCCTTCGGCCAGAGCCGCCGCAGCACCCGGTGTTCATCGCCCCGGCGCGCGCCAGGCACTATAATCCCCCCCGGCCCACAATTTCAAATCCGCCCGCCGATGGCGGCGGCGGCAGCCCATCAAGAAAGATCGGTTGGTCCCGTGCGTCCCGAGGTCCTGTATCCCCTGTTCCGGCCGGTCGGCGCCCTTAAAGGCGTGGGGCCGCGCTTTGCCCTGCTGCTCCAGCGGCTGACCGGTCCCCATGTGGTCGACCTGTTGTGGCACCTGCCGACCGGGCTGATCGACCGTCGCTTTGCGCCCAAAATCGCCGCCGCGCCTTCGGGCCGGATCGCGACTCTGACGGTCCGGGTCGACGGCCACGCCCCGCCGGTGATGCCGCGCCAGCCCTACAAGGTGCGCTGCACCGACGAGACCGGGCTGCTTGAACTGGTGTTCTTCCATGCCCGGGCCGACCACCTGCTCCGGCAATTGCCGTTGGGGCAAATGGTGGTGGTCAGCGGCAAGGTCGAGCGGTTCCATGACACCCCCCAGATCACGCACCCCGACGCCATCTGCCCGGTCGAAGCCCGGGACGAGGTGGAGGCGGTCGAGCCGGTCTATCCCCTGACCACCGGCCTTGCCCCCAAGACCCTGCGCCGGGCGATCCAGGCCGCCCTGGATGCCGCGCCGGCGCTGCCCGAATGGCTGGACCCGGCCTGGCAGCGTCTCCAGGACTGGCCCGACTGGCAGAGCGCGCTCAAGGCCGTCCACGCCCCCGAAGATCAGGCCGCGCTGTTGCCCTCGACTCCGGCCCGGCAGCGGCTGGCCTTCGACGAGTTGCTGGCCAACCAGTTGGCGCTGGCGCTGGTCCGGCTGCACCAGCGCCGGCTGGCCGGCCGGGCGATCGCCGGCGACGGCGGATTGCGGCGGCAGGTGCTGGACGCCCTGCCGTTCCGGCTGACCGCCTGCCAGGAGCGGGCGCTCGGGGAAATCGGCCGGGACATGGCCGAAGAGCGGCGGATGCTGCGCCTGCTCCAGGGCGATGTCGGCAGCGGCAAGACCCTGGTCGCCTTCCTGGCCATGCTGAATGCCGTCGAGTGCGGGCATCAGGCGGCGCTGATGGCGCCCACNNCGCTGCTCACCGGCCGCGACAAGGCCCGGCCCCGTGCCGCCCTGCTGGAACGCCTTGCCGCCGGCGACATCCAGCTGCTGGTGGGCACCCACGCGCTGTTTCAGGAGGACGTAGCCTTTGCCGATCTGGGGCTGGCGGTGATCGACGAACAGCATCGTTTCGGTGTCCACCAGCGGCTTCAGCTTTCCGCCAAGGGTCGGGCCGTGGACGTGCTGGTGATGACCGCCACCCCGATTCCGCGCACCCTGACCATGACCGCCTATGGCGACCTGGAGGTGTCGCGGCTGGAGGAAAAGCCCCCGGGCCGCCGCCCCATCGACACCCGGACCATCGCGCTCGATCGACTGGACGAGGTGGTCGCCGCGGTCCAACGCCGCATCGCCGACGGCGCCCGGGTCTACTGGGTCTGCCCGCTGGTCGAGGAGTCCGAGGTGGTCGACCTGGCGGCAGCCACCGAGCGCCACGCGGTGCTGCGCGAGCGACTGGGCGACCGGGTCGGGCTGGTCCACGGCCGGTTGAAGGGTCCCGAGAAGGACGCCGCCATGGCCGCCTTCGCCGAAGGCCGGCTCGACCTGCTGGTGGCCACCACCGTGATCGAGGTCGGAGTCAACGTGCCCGCCGCCACCGTGATGGTGGTGGAACATGCCGAACGCTTCGGCCTTGCCCAACTTCACCAGCTTCGCGGCCGGATCGGCCGCGGCGATCAGGCGTCCACCTGCCTGTTGCTGTACGAGGGACCGCTCAACGAGACTGCCAGAGCCCGGTTGCGCATCCTGCGCGACACGGAAGATGGGTTTCTGATCGCCGAAGAGGATTTGCGTCTGCGTGGCGCCGGCGAATTGCTCGGCACCCGCCAGAGCGGCCTGCCCGGCTTCCGGGTCGCGGACCTGGCCGAACATGCCGGGCTGCTGGCCGCCGCCCGGGACGACGCCCGGCTGATCACCGACCGCGACCCCGACCTCCAGACCCCGCGCGGTCAGGCCCTGCGGGTCCTGCTCTATCTCTTCGAACGGGACGCCGCGGTCCGTTACCTGCGATCGGGATAGCCGGTGGTACCGTGGTGGGACCCGGAACCGACTCGGGACCCGGTCACCGCCCCGGCCCTCAGGATCATGCGCGCCGATCCGGGGCGGCAGCACGCCGTAACGGCGGTATTGCTTTGTCATTATTGGCATGCCGGTAGAGTTTACGCGAACACTACAGATTTTTAAGTGTATGCGTATTGCCAATCACGCTCATTTTGGGGCAGGCCGCTCCCGATCCCGGCGACGCATCTTTCCAGTTGATCGCCTGAAACGCTTTGCAATACTGTGGCAACGGTCAAGACATGAGTTCGACCGCGCGGGCGGCCGGAAATGTTCGTTGTCCGTTCCTTCCGTGGTTCACGCGACGCCCGATTTCAGGTCGTCGCAGGGTATTCGGGATGGGCTTGGACCGTAACGCTTCGGTCATATTTCGCCCGACCGGAGTTTTGTTCGTTTTCTGTTTCGTCTTGGGTTGGTTCCGCCCGGTATCCGTTTCGCTTGCCGACCGTTTCGGCAGTCGACCGTTTCCAAGGAGAGATCTGCCATGGTGAGAGCGCGCGTTTTCAGTGCCGTCGGGGCCATCGTCCTGCTGGCCGCCGGGGGTCTGGCGGTGGTTTCGGCCGATGCCGCCGAGGGTAAGGAGCCGCCGACCTGTTCCGCCATTTCGTTCCGGCCGCTGCTCCCAGGCGCGCCCGACGGCGAGCAGGACGCCGGCCTCTACAAGTCCCGCTTCGTCAAGCTCGAACTCAAGGCCACGGTCAAGGGCGGGGCGCCCGAGACCTATTACCTGCTGATCAACGGCAAACGTCCCGAACCGCTGGCCGGCGGCGTGCCCAAGGGGGCCAACGACTGCCTGAAGTCCAAGCATGTGGCGGTCCCGGTCAAGACCCAGGGCGAGACCTGCACCGGCAACCGTTTCCGGGTGGTGATCGAGCGTACCGGCGACCATAAGACCGCTATGCTGTTCGGGCTTCAGGGCAACGACTGGCTGTTTTGCAGCGTCGCCAGGATCTGACCGCAGGCGCATTCGGTGGTTGCCCCCGGGCAAAGCCGCCCCTTATGATGGCGCGCCACCGTCGGCAGCGGTCCCGTCAGGGAGTCCGGTGCCCGAGGGTGGTTTTTCCCTGTCCCGCCCCGCCGGCTCCCGTGCCGGCCGGCCAGCCGTCACATTCCCCCCTATGCTCCAGTTCATTCGCGGCGCCGTCGGTACCTGGATCGTCAAGATCCTGTTCGGAATCCTGATCGCTAGTTTTGCGATCTGGGGCATTGGTGACATCTTTCGCGGGCACGGCTCCGCCACCACCGTCGCCGAAATCGGCCCGGTCAAGATTCCGGCCTCCGAGCTGGACCGTCAATTCCGGGAGTTGCTGCGCCACGAGTTCGGCGGCCAGCTCACCTCCGAGCAGGCGAAGCAGATGGGGCTGGTCGATCAGACCGTAAGTCGGTTGGTCGACGGGGCGCTGTTGGATCTGGCCGCCCGCGATCTCGGGCTGAAGGTCGGAAACACGCTGGTCCAGTATCAGGTCCAGCGGATCCCCGGCTATCACGACAGCCAGGGCCGGTTCGAACCGGAATTGTTGCTGCGGGCGCTGTCGGCTAACGGCATGACCGAGGACGCCTTCGACGAGCAGGTCCGGGAGGAAACCCGCCGCCGGCTCGTGGTTCAGGCGGTAACATCGGGCGCCGTCGCGCCGGAGCCGATGGTGGACGCCCTGTTCCGTTATCAAAAAGAGCGGCGCGTCGCCGAGACGCTGACCCTTGCCAACGCGGCCATGCCCGACCCGCCGGCGCCCGACGACGCCGAACTGACCCGCGTTCACGAGGATCAGGCGGTCCGCTTCACCGCCCCCGAATACCGCTCGCTGACCGTGGGAACCATCACCCTGGACGCCCTCGCCAATACCATCGAGGTCAGCGACGACCAGATCAAGACCGCTTACGAGGCCCGTGCCGACGAGTTCCAGCAACCCGAACGCCGGAGCTTCCAGCAGGTGCTGGTGGACAGCGAAGAGAAGGCGCGCCGGATCGTCGAAGCGGCCCGGGCCGGGAAGAACGATCTGGCCGCGGTCGCCAAGGCCGAAGGCGAGCCGGTCAACGAACTGGGACCGGTCACGGAGACCGAGGTCCCGGAAATCGGCGTCTCGGTCTTTGCGATCGAAGCCGATACCATCCCCGACCCGTTCAAGTCCGACCTCGGCTGGCATGTGATCAAGGTCACCAAGGTCGAGCCGGCCCGGGTTCGCACCCTGGACGAGGTCCGCACCGACGTCGTGGCGCAGCTCCGCCGGGACCGCGCCGCCGACGCCATGCCGACGCTGATCAACAGCATCGAGGATGCGCTGGCCGGCGGTGCCACGCTGGAAGAGGCTGCGGCCAGGTTCAAGATTCCCCTCACCAAACTGGACGCCGTGGATGCCACCGGGGCCAGGCCCGATGGCGGCAAGGTCGCCGATCTGCCCGACGGCACCGCCATTCTTTCGGCCGCGTTCGAACTGGCCCAGGGCGCCCACAGCCCGGTGACCGAAGGCAACGACGACAACGCCTTTGTGGTGCGGGCGGACGGCATCACGCCCTCTCACCTGCGGCCGTTGGCCGAAGTCCGGGATCAGGTGCTCGCCGCCTGGAAAACCGGGCAGCGTGCCAAGGAGGCCGAAGCCAAGGCCAAAGAGATCGAGAGCCAGCTCAAGGCCGGCAACGCCGTGGACGAGGTGGCCAAGGCCACCGGCGCCACCCTCGCCACCACCGATCCGGTGGTGCGCGAACCCGGCCCCGAAGCCAAATTGCCGGCGGATCTGGTCAAGGCGCTGTTCTCGGTGGCACCCGGCGGGGTGGTCAGCGGTGCCACCGCGGACGGCCAGATCGTGGCGAAACTCAAGGAGATTGTCCCGGCCGATCCCCATGCCGCCGACGCCTCGCTGGCCACGGTGCGCGAGACCGCGCGCCAGAGCCTCGCCAACGATCTGCTGGCAGAGTTCTTCGGCGCCCTGCGCACCGAATACCCGGTCCGGATCGACCAGGACCGCGTCCAGGCAATGTTCGCCAACAACTGACCCGGCGGCATCAGAGAGAACCCCCGCGTGACGATTCTGCCCGACTTTGCCACCTTTCAGGCCGCTTACGACGCCAAAAAGCCGACGGTGGTCTGGACCAGTCTGGTCAATGACCTGGATACACCGGTCTCGGCAATGCTCAAGCTTGCCGAGGACCGACGCCGCTGTTTCCTGCTGGAGTCGGTGGAAGGCGGCGCCACGCTGGGTCGTTATTCCATGATCGGGCTCAAACCCGATCTGATCTGGCGCTGTCGCGGCGACCGTTGCGAAATCAACCGCAGCGCCCTCGCCTATCCCGACGTTTTCGCGCCGCAAGAAAAGCGCCCACTGGAGGCCATACGCGAGCTTCTGGCGGACTGCCGGATCGACCTGCCCGAAGCCCTGCCCCCCATGGCCGCCGGCCTCTATGGCTATCTTGGCTACGACATGGTGCGACTGGTCGAGCGGCTGCCCGACACCAAGCCCGACCCGTTGGGCATCCCGGACGCGGTGCTGATGCGCCCGACGGTGATGGTGATCTTCGACAACGTCATGAGCACCCGCACGGTGGTCACGCCGGTCTGGCCAAGCCCGGAAATTTCCGCCCGGACTGCCTTCGACCTCGCCCGCATCCGGCTCAACGAAGTACTGGACGATCTCGAACGCAACATCTCGGGTCGGCACGTCAAAATCGCGACCGAAGCGGGGACCGGAACCCCCGACCCGGCGTCGTACTCCAACACCTCGCGGGCCGAGTACTGCGAGATGGTCGAACGCGCGAAGGAGTACATTCGTGCCGGCGACATCTTTCAGGTCGTGC
>PLTC01000024.1 GCA_003165295.1 Rhodospirillales bacterium
GCCTTCGCCCATGACGAAGCCGTCACGATCCCGGTCATAGGGCCGCGACGCCCGCTCGGGGCTGTCGTTGAAGCCGGTGGACAACGCCCGGGCCGCGGCAAAACCGGCGATGCCCAACCGGCTGACCGCCGCCTCGGCACCGCCTGCGATCATCACGTCGGCGTCTTCCCACTGGATCAGCCGGGCGGCGTCGCCGATGGCATGGGCGCCGGTGGAACAGGCCGTGACCACCGCGTGATTCGGCCCCTTGAAACCGTATTGGATCGACACATGGCCCGAGGCCAGATTGATCAATGCCGCCGGAATGAAGAAGGGCGACATCCGTCGTGGCCCCTTCTCCTTGAGCAGGATCGCGCCGTCGGCGATGCCGGGCAGGCCGCCGATCCCTGAGCCGATCATGACGCCGGTCCGCTCCTGGGACTCTTCGTCCTTGGGCTCCCAACCCGCGTCCCTGACCGCTTCGTGTGCCGCACCCAGCGCAAAGACGATGAAATCATCCATCTTGCGCTGGTCTTTGTGCGGTACATGGTCGTCGGGATTAAACAATCCCAGGGCAGTCTCGCCTCTCGGCACCTGGCCGGCGATTCTCGACGGCAGGTCGGCGACATCAAACGACCGGATGGCGCTGATGCCCGACTCGGCATTGATCAGCCGCGACCAGTTGTGCTGGTGTCCGACTCCGAGAGGTGTGACCAGACCGAGACCGGTTACCACGACGCGTCTCATGGCGTATCCCGACATTCTTTCCGTGAACCCTCGCGGCGACCGGGCCCGGCTGTGCCGTGGCCCGCTGGCCGCCTCCCCCGACAGCGCCGGTCAGGCCTGCCCGTGCGCCTTGATGAAGTCGATGGCATCCTTGACCGTCAGGATCTTCTCGGCGGCATCGTCCGGAATCTCGCAGCCGAACTCTTCCTCAAACGCCATCACCAATTCGACGGTGTCCAGGCTGTCCGCGCCCAGATCGTCGATAAAGCTGGCATTCTCGACCACCTTGGCCTCGTCGACCCCCAGGTGCTCGACGACGATCTTCTTCACGCGCTCGGCAATGTCACTCATCTTCTTTTACCTTTTCCTGTTCCTGTTCCATCGATTATGGTGCCGGATTTTCGGCTCCGCTGCGGCGTGGTGGCGCGGCGTTCGCCACCACGGTCTCGTTTCCGACGCCCCCGGATCGTCCGAAAAGTCACGTCAGATAACATAGAATGCCCGGAATGACCAGAGCGCCCCCACGCAAAACCGTCAGATCAAAACCGTCAGATCATGGCCATGCCGCCATTGACGTGTACGGTCTGGCCGGTGATGTACCCGGCCTCGGCGCTGGCCAGAAACACCACGCTGGCCGCCACCTCGTTCGGCTCGCCGATGCGCCCGACCGGAATCGCACCCACCAGCCGTTCCTTTTGTTCGGCGGACAGGGCGTCGGTCATGGCGGTCACGATCATGCCCGGGGCAACGCAATTGACGGTCACCCCGCGCGAGCCGACCTCGGCCGCCAGCGCCTTGGACATGCCGATCATGCCGGCCTTGGAGGCGGCGTAATTGGCCTGACCGGCATTGCCGGTCACCCCGACCACCGAGGTAATGCCGATGATCCGACCCCAGCGTCGCTTCATCATGCCCCGCAGCGCCGCCCGCGCCAGCCGGAAGCCGGCGGTGAGGTTCACGTCGAGCACCAGCAGCCAGTCCTCATCCTTCATGCGCATGGCCAGCCCGTCCCGGGTCAGGCCGGCATTGTTGATCAGGATATCGACCCGTCCCGCCAAGGCCGCCTCGGCGGACTTGAACAGGGCTTCGGTCGCCGCCGCGTCGGCCAGATTGCCCGGCACCACCTGAACCCGTTCGCCGCCCAATTCGGCCGCCAGCGCCGTCAGCGCCTCCACCCGGGTCCCCGACAGCGCCACCGTCGCGCCCTGGGCATGGAGCGCCCGCGCAATTGCGGCGCCAATCCCCCCGGAGGCTCCGGTCACCAGTGCGGTCTTGCCACCAAGGTCAAACATCGCCGTCATCTTCCGTCCCGCGCCACACCAATCAGGAAAAACCGCAACTCAGGAAAGGTCACAGGGTCTTGAGCAAAGCTTCGACGTCCGCCGGAGTCTGCACCGAAATCCCGATCAGTTCCTTGTCGATGCGCTTGGCGAGACCCGCCAGCACCTTGCCGCTGCCCAGCTCGACCACCGTATCGACGCCTTCGGCCTTGAGATAGAGCATGCTCTCGCGCCAGCGCACCAGACCCGTCACCTGCTCCACCAGCAGGCGGCGGATTTCGTCGGGGTCGCGGACTGCGGTGGCGGTCACGTTGGCCACCACCGGCACCACCGGCGCCTTCAGCGAAACCCCGGCCAGCGCCTCGGCCATGGCGTCGGCCGCCGGCGCCATCAGCGGACAGTGGAAGGGCGCGCTGACCGGCAGCCTGATGGCGCGTTTGAACCCGCGTCCGGCGGCAATCGCGATGGCGAGATCCACCGCGATCACATCGCCGCTGACCACCACCTGGCCCGGGGCGTTATCATTCGCCACCGCACAGACCCGTCCCGACTCCGCAGCCGCGGCCGCGGCGATGGCCTGGGCCGCCTCAAGGTCGGCCCCCAGCAGCGCCGCCATCGCCCCCTGCCCCACCGGCACCGCCTTTTGCATGGAACGGCCCCGCAATTTCAAAAGGCGGGCGGTATCGGCCAGGGAAAAGCTGCCGGCGGCATAAAGCGCCGAGTACTCGCCGAGCGAATGACCGGCGACATAACCGACCGCCCGGGCAAGGTCCAGCCCGCCCTGCCGGCGCAACACCGCAACCACCGCGGCGCTCACCGCCATCAGCGCCGGCTGGGCATTCTCGGTCAGCGTCAGCTCGGCCTCGGGGCCTTCGAACATCAGCGCCGACAGCTTCTGACTGAGGGCGTCGTCGACCTCGGCAAACACCTCGCGGGCCTCGGCGAAGGTCGCCGCCAGCTCGCGCCCCATGCCCACCGCCTGACTGCCCTGTCCCGGAAACACCAACGCCTTCGCCATCGCCGCCACACCGCTCCCCGCCGCCCGAAGGGCTGCCCCCGCCCCCGCCCCCGCCCGAAGGGCTGCCCCCGCCCCGCGATGGCGGCAGTCATAGCGTGTTGCCGCGGCAAGTCAAGGGCGGTTACGGCCGGCGCCGGCAGAGACCGGGATGAGGCGCGGTTCCGGGATCCCTGTCAGATACCTGTCATATCCCTTGACATTGCCGGCAACCTCCACCATCATCGCGAGCGACCATTCGGATTCCCTAACCCATAGCATAGGGCGGCCCCGACGTGCCGTCACGAGGCCCCGATTTTCGACCGACGCCCGATGGGGATCCGTCCGGTTCGGATCCGACCCTGAAAAACCTCCACGACGGAACCGGTGTTTCCGATGGCGCCGGTATTTCCCAGGAGTGGTTTTGGGAAACCGACGCCGATGGCCGGCTGGTTCGTCTGTTCGGGCACTATGAAGCCCTGACCGGCCTGCCGCGGCAGGCGGTGCCGGGATGGTCGCCGGCCACGTTGCCGGACCCGGCGGTTTCGCTGTCCCCGGTCACGGCCGATGGGCATGCCGCGGTGCCGGCTGGCCAGACCCCCCTCGCCCTCAGAACCCGCATTCTGACAGAAGCTCCCGAACGGACCGTCACCATCCGACTCAAGGGTCGGCCGCGCTTCCGCAGCGATGGCATTTTCCAGGGTTTCCGCGGCGTGGCGACCGATGTCGCCGCCGCCGACATCACCGAAGCCAGCCAGCACGAGCCGGCGTGGCGTGCCGGCCTGTCCCGAAACCAGTTGCTGACCGCGGCCATCGACGCCTGCCCGGCCAGTCTGTTCGTCGCCGATGCGCTGCAATCGGAATGGCCGTTGATCTATGTCAATCGCCTTTTTACGCGCAATACCGGCTACACTTCGGACGAGGCAGTCGGGCGCAACTGCGACTTTCTTCACGGACCCGAGACCGACCCGGTGACGGTCCGCCAACTCCGGGACGCCATGCGCCGCGGTCAGCCGGCGGACGTGGAGATCCTCAACTACCGCAAGGACGGGACTCCGTACTGGGCGGCGCTGACCCTGGCGCCGCTGACTCACCAGAGCCGCGTCGTCGCCCATATCGGCATCCAGACCGACATAACCGGACGGCGGCGGCACCAGGCCGAGTTGCAGCACCGGCACAAGCTTCAGGCGCTGGGCCAGTTGGCCGGCGGCGTCGCCCACGAGATCAACAATCTGTTGCAGCCGGTGCTGACCTTTGGCGAGCTGGTCCGAACCGCCGTGGCCGCCAGCCACCCGGTGGAGGCCGAACGACTTGGCAAGGTCCTGACCGCGGCCGAGCGGGCGCGGGAGATCGTCCACAACATCCTGCGCTTTTCCCGCAACGACACCGAGACGCTGGTCACGCTGGACCTGGGCGCCACCACCGCCGAGGCGGTGGCATTCGTCCACGATCTGTTGCCCGCATCGGTGACGGTGGTCACCTCGGGCCTCGACCGGGGCCTGGGCACCGCCCGGATCAACGCCACCGAGATGACCCAGGTCATCACCAACCTGATGGCCAACGCCGCGCAGGCCATGCAGGGCCATGGCGAGATCGAGGTGGTGGCGTCCACCGCCCAGGTCACGGCCCATCAGGCCGCGGTGCTGGGCATCGCCCCCGGCAGCTATGGCCTGGTGGTGGTCAGCGACACCGGCCCGGGGATCGAGGACGCCGTGCTGGCCCATCTGTTCGAGCCGTACTTCACCACCAAGCCCTCGGGCAAGGGCACCGGGCTCGGCCTGTCGGTGGTCTATGGCATCATCCGGGGCTGGCACGGCACCATCACGGTGTCGAACGCGCCTGGCCGCGGCGCCCGCTTCACCCTGTTCATTCCGCTCAACCGCAGCGGAAGCTGAGCCGGGAGAGCACCCCGAGCGGCGATTTCGGGTTCTGCGCATACCCGCAAGGAACGGCTCGGCCCTTGCGAGCCGGTGACGTTCCGCGCTGTTGCTGCCGGCCGTCCCCACTCCGGGCTTGACCCGACCGCGGGTTCCTTGATCCATAGGACGGTCATCGCAAGGCCGCCAGGGCCGGGCCGGGGAAGGGGTTATCGGGTGTTCGACGTTACCAGTTTGCTGCCGCCGGAATTCGCCCCGCCGCCGTTCGAGCCGGGCTGGGTCTGGATCGCCGGTGCCGGTCCGGGAGATCCCGGGTTGCTGACCCTGAACACCCTGTACGGTCTGCGCACCGCCGATGTTGTTCTGCATGATGCGTTGATCGATCCCAGAGTCCTCAGTCTGGCCGGGCCGCGGGCCAGAGTGATCCTGACCGGAAAAAGAGGCGGCCGGGCCTCGTGCCGGCAGGAGGACATCTGTGCCCTGATGGTGGCGGAGGCCCGGAGCGGCCGGCGGGTGCTGCGGCTCAAGGGCGGCGATC
>PLTC01000111.1 GCA_003165295.1 Rhodospirillales bacterium
GACGAACTGCTCCCAGGGGTTGCGCTGCACCTGCTTGAGCCCGAGCGAAATGCGGCGCTTGCCGGAATCGACGTCGAGCACCATGACGTCGACCTCCTGCGAGGTGGCGACGATCTTGCCGGGGTGGACGTTCTTTTTGGTCCAGCTCATCTCGGAGACGTGGACCAGCCCCTCGATCCCAGGCTCCAGTTCGACGAAGGCGCCGTAGTCAGTGATGTTGGTGACCCGGCCCTTGAACCGGGACTGGATCGGGTACTTGGCCTCGACACCTTCCCAGGGATCGGCCTCGAGTTGCTTCATGCCCAGGCTGATGCGCTGGGTTTCGGGGTTGAAGCGGATGACCTGGACCGTGACGGTCTGGCCGATCTGCAATGCCTCGGACGGATGGTTGATCCGGCGCCAGGCAATGTCGGTGACATGCAGCAGACCGTCGACGCCGCCCAGGTCCACGAAGGCGCCGTAGTCCGTGATGTTCTTGACCACGCCCTGGAGCACCTGGCCTTCCTTGAGGTTGGCCACCAGCTCGGACCGGGCCTCGGCGCGGCTCTCTTCAAGCACCGCGCGCCGCGACACCACGATGTTACCGCGCGAGCGGTCCATCTTGAGAATCTGGAACGGCTGGGGCGTGCCCATCAGCGGCGAAATGTCGCGCACCGGCCGGATATCGACCTGACTGCCGGGCAGAAAGGCCACCGCGCCCGAAAGGTCGACCGTAAAGCCGCCCTTGACCCGGCCGAAGATCACTCCGGTTACGCGCGCCTGGTCGGTGAACGCCTTTTCGAGCAGGGTCCAGGTCTCTTCACGCTTGGCCTTTTCCCGGCTCAGCACCGCCTCGCCGTTCTTGTCTTCCATGCGCTCAAGATAGACCTCGACGGTGTCGCCGGCCTTCAGTTCCGCGGGCGCTCCCGGCCCACCGAATTCCTTGAGCTGCACCCGGCCTTCCGACTTGAGGCCGACATCGATCAGGACCTGATCGCCTTCGACGGCGACGACGCGGCCCTTGACGACGGTTCCTTCCAGGCTGTCGCTGGTGCCGAGCGACTCCTCGAGCAATGCGGCGAAGCTTTCGCTGAAGCCTTTGTCCTCGCCACCCTTTGCCAGTAATTGTGCCATTGAGTCTCCTTGGGTTGACCGATACGGCCCCAGGGAGCCTCCCGCCGCCCGGCGACAAGGGACGGGCCAAGGATCCCACGGAACCGCGCGCCGGACCTCATGCCCGGCGGCTTGATGGTTTTTGTCCCCAAGGACTCCCAGCCCGGCGTGACCCCGGGCAAGGGGTCTCCGGGCAGAGGTTCGCCGATCGTCCCGGCGGACGCCGCTAAGCCGGGCCGATCTTCGAGCGGATGAAGACCAGCGCGGTGGCGAACGCCTGATCGGCGTCAAGCGCCGAGGTATCCAGCACAAATGCATCAACAGCCGGCCGAAGCGGGGCTACCGCTCTCCGACTGTCTCGCTCGTCACGGGCCTTCATGTCCTCCAGGACGGTCGCGACTATAGCGTCGAGTCCGGCCGCGCGCAACTCCTTCACGCGCCGGTCGGCCCGGACTTCGACGCCGGCGGTGACGAACAGCTTGGCTCCGGCGGTGGGACAGACCACGGTGCCGATGTCGCGGCCATCAAGCACCGCGCCCCGGCCGCCCGGCGGATGGGCGGCAAAACTCCGCTGAAAATCGAGCAGCGCCTCCCGGACCGCGTTCAGCGCCGCCACCTGGGACGCGGCGTGGGCGACGTCCTCGCCGCGCAGCGCCGGGTCGGCCAGCACCGGGTGGTCAGGCGCCAGTGCCCGCGCCGCGGCCAGGGCGTGACCGGAGTCGCCCGGATCACCGCCGGCCCGTAACACCAGCAGGCCCACCGCGCGATAGAGGGCGCCGGTATCGAGATGGGCGAAGCCGTAAACGGCGGCCAGTCGCCGGGCCAGCGTACCCTTGCCGCTGGCAGCCGGGCCGTCGATGGCGATCACGGGGGGAGGGGACATGGGGGGAGGGGACATGGGGGGATGTCAGAACTTTCTGAGGCCGGTATGGGCGCCGATCTGTCGGGCCAACGCGATGAAGTCCTGATAGCAGGTAACCGCGGCCTGCTGGTGAGAGCCGATCGCGCCGTCGGCCGGTTTCAGCATGAACATCGGCTTCCTCACCTCCATGGCCATGGGCATCAGGCTGCGATAGTGCTTGAGTTGGGCGAGGCAATAGGGATCGTTGTCGACGGTCAGGAGGCTGTCGGCGCCTTCTTCAAGAACCGATTTCCGGTATTCGATGGGGATTCGCTTCATCCATTTTTCGTAAGCCCGCACCGGCCGGTCCAGACGGACCGCATGCTGCATCACCACATAGCCCTCGGGCGTCATCAGCCCCTTGGGCAGGGACAGCCTGGGCTCGACATTCTTCTTCAGCCGTTCGCCCCATTCCTCTCTCCAGTCTCTCAGCGTCGGCCCGAGATTGCGCAATCCCTGGAGCGAGAACAGGTCGGGCGCGAGCGGGATCACCACATGATCGGCCGCGATCAGCACCGAGCGGTTGATCGCCCCGAGATTCGGGCCGACATCGATCAGCACCAGTTCGGCCCCGGTCTGGTTCACCACCGCCTCGATCATCCGGTGAAAGGCCGAGGTGATACGAAAGGCGGCACGATCGCGGCTCAAGCAGAGAGGCCATTGGCTCGATAACTTGTCCTCGAAGGTGGATAGTGTCAGGTCACCGACGATCAGGGAAATATTCTCCCCGACCCGTTCGACCGGCGGGGTACGGATGTCGCCGGTCCCTTCAAGAATGGGTTCCAGGGACCACATCAGGGTTTGACGGTGCTCGTCCTCGCCCCAAAGGTCTTCCAGGCGACTCTCGTCGAGAAACATCGAGGTCAGGTTCGACTGCGGGTCGAGATCCGCCACCACCACCGGAAAATTATTGTCGGCAAACATCCAGGCCAGGTGATAGACCAGGGTGGTCTTGCCGACGCCGCCCTTATTGTTAAAAAAGGCAATGGTCTTCATGACCGCCGCCGGATCGTGGCCTGGACGAATTCTCTCTCGAAACGGAATTCGGGTGGGGGATTGCCGTTTTTCTCAAGGTGCGCGCGCGCCAGCGCGACGCCGAGCCCGAATCGCTGGATGTATCCCAGTGTCTTGATGGTTTCGGCCAGCACCGGATTCCGGTAATCGGTGGCAATCCCGAAATTGTCGGGATTGACCGCGCCATAGAGTCCGCCGGGATTCAAGATTTCGATGCGATCGGAAAACCAATACAGGCGAACCGGGGCGTTCGAGGTCTCATAGTTCCGATGCAGGATGGCATTGTAGGCAAGTTGCTGCAACGCCACCACCGGATAATCGGGCTGCCGGATTTCGCGGGGACCGGAGGTGACGTCGCTGCCGGTCGAGATGTGGGCGCGCAGGATGTCGTCAACCCGCTGGAGAACGTCGGGAAGCGGCCCGTCGATTTCAAGCTGGTTGCGAATCGGAGAAACCAGCTCATCGCCCTCCAGGCGCAGGAACTGCACGTAGGCGCCGGGAACGAAGCCGCGGGGATACTTGCCGATGGACAGCAGGCCGCCATAGGTCGGACAGCCCGAGGGATCGAGGAAACGCAGTGCCGCCAGCCGGTGTTCGACGGGCCGGCCGTTTTCGGCCAGCACCTCCGGCGCCAGGGCGGCCGGAAGATAGACGCGCTCGAACAGCGTCAGGTCCAGATCCCGGAGCGACGCATGGGGAACCGGACGGCTGTCGAAGGTCCGCTGGTGGAAGCGCCGACGCTCGATCAGTTGCCGCTCCTCGTCGGCCGAGGCCCGGTGCAGGCTGGTGCCGGTTCGGACCCAGATCGCACCCTGGCAGGTGACGGGCGGCTGGTCGGCAGGCTCGACCTCGATCACCACCATGTCGCAACCGCGAAGCGAACGGCGCCCGACCCGCAGGGTCGGCAGCGGCAGAATGGCGCCGTCGGTCCGCAGATTGCTGAGCCGGTTCATCACGTCGTCGGTGACGACGAGGTTGGCGCAACTGCGGTCCCTATGCAGGCCCACAAAGATGACGCCGGGTTTGCCATGGCCCGGGAGATCGTTGGCGAAGGCGCAAATGTACTTTCGCAGGTCGTCGTTGGCCGCGGACTGCTTGAACTCGACCCGGTCCGACTCCTCCCCGGTCCACAGCGCGATCAAGTCGTCGTCGGTCAGCATCTTCGGTCTCCGTCCCCGGTCCGGGCCGGAAGGATATCACGGGCCAGCCTCGGACACCGTCTCAATGCGCGCCCCCAACCGGTTCATCAGGTCGACGAAGCCGGGAAAACTGGTCTCGATGAAGCTGCCGTCATCGATGGTGACCGGCTCGGCGCTGACGGTGCCCAGCACCAGGAAGCTCATGGCGATGCGGTGATCCATGGCGGTGGCGATAAAGCCGCCACCCCGGGGCGGATGGCCGGTGCCATGGACGAACAGGCTTTCGGGGCCGGTCTCGACGGCGACGCCACAGGCGGCCAGGCCGTGGGCGACCATGGCCAGGCGATCGCTTTCCTTGACCCGCAACTCGGCCAGACCGAACATCCGGGTGGTACCTTCGGCGCAGGCGGCGGCCATGGCCAGCACCGGGTACTCGTCGATCATCGAGGGCGCCCGTTCGGGCGGCACGTCCACCCCTCGGAGCATCGAACCGCGAATCTGGAGATCGGCCACCGGCTCGCCGGCCTCGATGCGGGGATTCTCGAAACGAAGATCGGCGCCCATCTCCTGAAGGGTCTGGTAAAGCCCGGTCCGGCGCGGGTTGACGCCCACCGCGGTCAGGGTCAGCGCGGCGCCGGGGTGGAGCAACGCCGCCACCGCCGGGAAGGCGGCGGAACTGGGGTCAGCCGGTACCCGGACCCGGCAGCCGGTCAGCTCCGGCTGGCCGGTGACGGACACCGCCAGCGCGCCGCCGACCAGGATTTCAGTGGTTACCCGAGCGCCGAAATGGCGCAGCATCAGCTCGCCGTGGTCGCGGGTGGGGTGGGTTTCAATCACCGTGGTCGTGCCCGGGGTGTTCAGTCCGGCCAGCAGGATGGCCGATTTGACCTGGGCCGAGGCCACCGGCAGCCGGTATTCGATGGGCACCGGGTGGTCGGTGCCGATCACGGCCAGCGGCAGCCGGCCGCCGGCGCGGCCGACGAAGCTGGCGCCCATGCGTTCAAGGGGGGCGGTCACCCGGGCCATCGGTCGCCGGTTGAGTGAGGCATCGCCCGTAAAAAAACAGGTGATGGGGTGGCTGGCGACCACGCCGATCAACAGGCGCGCCGCGGTGCCGCTGTTGCCCATATCCAGCACCCGGTCGGGCTCGGTCAGGCCGCCGACACCGGCACCACGGACCCGCCACGGTCCGCCATCGGTCCCAGGTTCCACCGTGGCGCCCAAGGCCACCATTGCCCCGGCGGTATGCCGGACATCATCGCCTTCCAGCAGCCCTTCGATCTCGGTTTCCCCCACCGCCAGCGCCCCCAGCATCAGGGCGCGGTGCGAGATCGACTTGTCCCCCGGGACCCGGGCGGTGCCCCCGAATGCCGTCACCGCAAAGGAACGCAGGCTTCCGGTCGGGCTGGGCGGCACCGGCGTCGGCAGGGAAGAAGGGGCGTGGGACATGTGGTCGAACCCTGATCCGGTTCCGGGAGGCAGAAGGTGCGACGGACGGTTCGCCGGCCGATGGGGCGGTGATGGCACGGTCGCAGGCGGTCCAGTAACACGAACCGGCCCCCATCGCCAACCTCCGGCTTGACCCTCGCCGTGGCCCGGGTGGCAGGCCCGTCGAATATTTTTTTGACAAGCGGCCTTCGACATGGCAAAGGGCGACCTGATTTAACCAAGACTAGAGATTCAGACGGAGGACCCAGCGTGGCGAAACCGGAATGGGGCATCAAACGCATCTGCCCGAGTTGCGGCGCGCGCTACTATGACTTGCGCAAGGACCCGCCGACCTGTCCAACCTGCAGCGTGGAATTCGATCCCGAAGCCCTGCTGAAGTCGCGCCGCGCCCGTCCGATTCCCGTCGAGGACGTGAAAAAAGTCCCGCTGCCCCTGAGCGACGCCGGTTTGGGAGTCGAGGTTGACGATGAAGCCGTCGAGCTTGAGGACGCCGAAAGCGCGCTGCCGGTCGAGGACATCGGAGAGGAGGCCGAGGACGAAGAGGACGTGTTGATCGAGGACACCTCGGAACTCGGCGAGGACGATATGGGGGAGGTGGTCGACGTCGACGCCTCGGACGAGGACCATTGAGCCCGCGGGTGGGGCGATCCGCCGGAAGGCGGACCCGCTTCAAGAAACTGTCCTTGGACGTAATTTTTCTCTTGCACGACCGGCGCCTCTTGAGCAATAAGTCCTCCCACCAAAACGGCGCCGCCCCAAACGGTCGCGGCGACGCGGGGAAGTTACCGGGTATCAGGCGGTAGCGCGGCGCACTGAGTCGCTGAACGCTCTGGTCCGGCAGGGTGAAGTATTCGGCAGGTAATGAGATTGGGCATAGCCCGCCTCGCTTGCCAGGGATAGGGGCCATAGCTCAGCTGGGAGAGCGCTACAATGGCATTGTAGAGGTCATGAGTTCGATCCTCATTGGCTCCACCAATTAGATCAAGGGGTTAGCAAGAAATTGCTAGCCCCTTGCGCGTTTCTGGACGGTCGTGTCAAGAGCGTCCCAAAGAAAATACAAGAGATTCAAAGGGTTAGTTCACGAGGTTTGAGCGGCGGATTTTGCACAGAAATTTGCATAACCGCAAGGATGCTCAAGGCTGGGGCGGCGCTGCAAGGAGTGCGGGTGATGTCCGTGCGCTACACCTAGTCCGCGACTTAACCTGCCGAATTCCGACGGCTTTTCCCAGTCTTGGTGAAGTGCACACGTAATGCGCTATTCACGGCAGCCATGTCAAACAGTTCGGGCGTGAATTCCTTCTCCTCAAGCCATTCAAGGCGCTCCTCACGCTCCGGGTGATCTGGTGTGGCAAGAATCTCAATAAGCTCCTGATAGCCCCAGGGGCCGCCACAATCTTCGGGAGGCCCGCAGCGCTTACCAGCGATGCAAATCGGGTATAGTACGTCGTCCTTCTTCATCTCTTCGCCTTCGATAACGATGCCGTGGACCCAATCGTCGCCGAAGTCGTATGTGTAGGTGAAACGGCTAATGCCGTCCTTCACCAATTGGCTCAGCTTAACCCGCGTGTCATTCGATACTTCCTCAGTCATCTTGGGGTTTCCAAAATGATCCCCAGCAATTTCAAAATGATACATATGATAGCCCATCCACTCCATCACCACCTGAATTGCCTCATGCAAATCCGAGAGCGACATGTTATCTTGGACCAACAGCCGGCGCCAGATCGGCGGCTTGGTATCCTTCAGCGTAACCTTGAGCTTGAGAACCTTGGAGCTTTGGACGGAAGGAGCCATTTTCGATCCGATCATGAAGAGTGATGCGCCGCACCGAGAATAAGGCGGCGGCTCGGTCCAGCCAAGAGGAACGAGTCGTGGGCGGGATGGAGAGCTTGCACCTCAATCAGCCCCGTTCTATATCCCCGCAACCGACACTAGGAGGCCGATGGGCCTTCATGTCCCGACAAGGCGGGCTTCTAGCTACGCCACAGGTTGTGGAAAACCCACGACGCCACCGTGGACGCTGAGGAGAGGTATGCTGTGATGTTTAAGGGCCGTGATGAAGCCGTTCTGCACTACCGGGCGCTTCGCAAGTCCGTAAACGGCCATCTCGCTGGAGCACTAAAATATCTAAAGAAACAAGCCCTAATGGATGCCGCGCATTACCTCGGAATTACCTCCGATGTCAATACGATAGCGTCCAACTTTGATGAGATGCAGTTGGCCTGTGATGTTGTGGTATTCGGGAAAAAACATGACGAGCGTCTGCGGGCTATTGACCGCTATGCGAGGCAACAGTCATTTCCGGAAGGGTCAATGGGTGCTATAACGCTCTCGGCATTGCTGAATGAAATCTTTTGTATCATTGAGGTTAAACGATCGCACGAAATAGCTGGGCTCGTCGTTGAGGACATCAATCGCAAGTCAGAAATGTGGCTAATGGATGACGGGTTTGAAGCAACGGCTAGCCCGGGGCTAATTCTTGGCGCACGGATAGTTCAACCGACGGAATTCTGTATGACGGCGGGTGGCGCTATAAGGCTTTCCCAGGTGTCCCAGGTTGACAGGTTGGCCCACTATATGTAGAATGGGACCTCCAAACCGGAGGTAGTATTTCGGCGCCTTGACCCGCCCCCGCACGCTGGCTCAATTCCAGGCCGAATTCCCCGACGAGGCAGCCTGTGCCGAGTTTCTCATTCGCTACCGTTGCCGGCTGGCTTTGTTTGCCCGACCTGCCGGGGCTGCCGTTACGCGCGCCTCCGATCTCGGGCCTATACCTTCGGGTGCCTGGGATGCGGCAAACAAGCGTCGGTGACTGCGGGCACGATACTCCACCGGACCAAGTTGCCGCTGACCACGTGGCTCTGGACAGCGCATCTGATTTCCACCCACTCGAACGGCATCTCGGCCCTTCAACTGGCCAGCCAGATTGGCGTCAAGCTGGACACCGCGTGGTTGTTGCTCCACAAGTTCCGGGCCGCGATGATTGACCGCGAACAGCAACCGCTTTATGGTCTCGTCGAGATCGACCAAACCGAAGTCCCATTCCGCACGGATGACAGCAACGGCGTGCCGGAGGGCCGGATCGTCATTATTGGTGCGGTAGAAATTGTCGATCGGGCGACTGGAGAAGCGCCGAAAACCGACTTCAACCGGACCTACAAGAACACCCGCCCGCGTCGTGTCCGCTTGGCCGTAATGCCCGACGAGACACAGGAATCCGTCCACGCTTTCGTGCGGGCGCACATCGCGCCAGGCTCCACGCTGCTGACCGACGGGTACAGTTCCTATCTTGGCCTCAGCGAGGGGCCAGAGGGCGAACGCTACGTCCTCGACCAGCGGGTCGTCGGCAAGATGGCGGCACACATCGTCTTGTTCTGGATACACCGCGTGTTCTCTTTGATGAAGCGCTGGGGTATGGGAACCTTCCACGGCTTTCGTGCCCGACATCTCGACCGCTATCTGGAGGAATACGCCTTTCGCTTGGCGTTCGAGGACAGGGCAATCGGGTGAAGGGAATCAGGTTGTCACGCTCCAGGGACAGACTCGGTATGGGCGATTTTTGGCCAAAATTAGTTTTTCGAATCAACGCCTTCTATACTTTGTTTGACTCTAAACCACCTCGTAGGACCGATAGGGTGTCGTAGACGGCGGGATGAACTCTCATCTTATGCGTGTCAAAATCGCTATGCCTCACAACCAAAACCCCGTTCACCCGATTGCCCTGCGTTCGAGGAAAGTTGGAGTTGACAGCGCAAAGCGATGACAGCACAGTTGAGCGGCCATGGGGGCCACGGCTCGGGGGCAAGGTCAGTGAGCGTCCTTGTCCGTGATGAGACCAGCATGTAAATGATGCAGATAACGGCATAATTTTTTACGATGAATCTGTGTGTAATGTACCGTGCTTTTTAGTTGAAAAAGTCTCAAATAAGGAGGGCGTGGAATGGGGTATATTCTAGAGCGAATTGCAAGTTACCTCAAGCCGGCGCTTAACTTTGTTAAGTGTGAGGCCGCATCAACGCATGTCGCGACTGTGCGAACAATACGAAAACTTTTGGGTCTTAAGCAGGAAACCTCCGCAAGCTACTGGACTCGGCATAATGTGACATCCCATCATGTCTTTAACTCCGTTGAAGAGTCGTTGAATTATAATGAGTGGCGCATCCTTCAATATCATTACGCGATCGATCTGATGCCGGTGTCCGGTTTTGATGGCAAGGTGGTGCTTGACTATGGCTGCGGACCTGGCCACGATCTCGTTGGTTTTGCTACATCCAGCCGCCCGTCCCGCCTGATCGGCATGGACGTTTCCCCGACCTCATTGGCGGAGTCCGAAGCCCGCATGCACCTGCACGGGGCCAAGGTAGAGCTAATCCGAATTCGCGAGAATAATGCGGAGCTGCCGCTACCCGATGCTTCGGTGGATTTCATCCACAGCGCCGGTGTGCTGCACCACACGCCCGACCCTGAGCGCATATTGCGGGAGTTCCGTCGCATCATCAAAGCGGACGGCCACGCCCAAATCATGGTCTATAATTACGACAGCCTGTGGATTCACCTGTACGTGGCCTACCGTCATCTTTTGGTCGAAGGTCGGTTCGCCGGAAAAACGCTCAGGGAGGCTTTCATCGCGACCACCGATGGCCCGGGTTGCCCGATCGCCGAGTGCTACACCGCGAGCGAGTTCATCGCCCTGGCAAAACGCGCCGGCTTTGCGGCGACACTGCGGGGCTGCGCCATATCGTCTTTGGAAATGAGAATGTTGGCACGGCGTTGGGATGCTTTGTGTGACAAACGGCTCCCATCGGAAAGTCGTCGTTTCCTTTACGACCTGACCTTCGACGAGCGGGGGATTCCACGCCATCGCGGCGTCGTCGCAGGTGTGAGTGCCTGCTACCATCTTGCTCCGGCCTGACGGCATGCGACCGACCGCGATCTGGGCAATCGCTTGGTCAGACCCCGTGCCGCCTCCTCCAAACAATCGTCCTGCGCCCCTTAACCCCGGCGATGGCAGCGTCATCTTCGGTTGCCTGGCCACCCCAGGAACCGCGCCGGAAAGTATCCAGGACTTGCAGCGGTTCTCATTTTGGCGAAAA
>PLTC01000148.1 GCA_003165295.1 Rhodospirillales bacterium
GCGATCCGCCAGCGTCGCTTCCAGCTCCCGAAGCTGGCCGTGGCGATCGGCCAGCGCGGTCTCGAACCGCGCGGTTTCCTCCCGCGCCTGGTCCAACGCCGCGGTCAGTTGCTCGATGGTCGCCCGCAAATCCAGATAGGCATCCACCTCGGCCACCCCGGACCCGGTATCGACGGCAGGTCCGCCGCCTTCCCCGTGCGCGGCACGCTCACGGTCATGCCCGGCCAGAGCCGACTCCAATTCGGCGGTCCGACGATCACGCTCGGCCAGGGCCGATTCCAACCCGGCGGTTCGGCTGCGGTATTCCGCCAGCGCCGCCTCGATTTCCAGAAGCCGGGCCGTCGCCGCGGCCGGTCCCGCCGCGGCGACCGCGTCGGCCCGGGCCGCCTCTTCGCGCGCCTGAGCCAACGCCGCGGTCAGTTGCTCGATGGTCGCCCGCAAATCCAGATAGGCATCCACCTCGGGCGCCCCGGACCCACCGACCGGACCGGCGGCGGGCGTCGGTTCTTCGGCACGCCCGGCCAAGGCCGACTCCCGCTCCGCAACCTCGCGGTCGCGCCTGACCAGCGCCGCTTCCCGTTCGCCGATGCGGAACTCCCGCTCTGCCAGAGTCGCCCCGGCTTCCCGGAGCCGGACCATGGCTTCGGCCGGTGCCGCCGCGGCGACCGCTTCGGCCCGGACCGCCTCGTCACGGGCCTGGGCCAGCGCCGCCGTCAACTGTTCGATGGTCGCCCGCAGGTCGAGGTAGACATCGACCTCTGGCACCCCAACCTCTCCGGCCTCAACAGGGCCGGCGGCGACCGCCGACGCGCCTTTGCGGCTTCGAGCGCGCCCCCCCCTGGCGGGCTTGCCGCTTCCCCGCGACCTGCTGCCCTTGCCTTCGGGGTCGGAGTGCGCCGCGCCGTCGGCCTGATCTTCAGCGTCGTTCTCTGCCGGTTGGTTTGCCATGGTGCCCGTCCTGCCCAGCCAGGGGAGTGCCGGGACTATAGCTTACTGCCGGTAACAAACAACTCCGTGGTGAGCGGCCGCAGGTCACGGCGCCCCGGGCGCAGGGACCTGCGGCGCCCGGGGGCCGGAGACGTCAGCGCATATGTTCAGCGTACTGGGTCTCCAGTTCATGAAGTTGATCGAGTACCGCCACCTCATCCGCCACGAAGTCGCGCATCGACACCACCCCAAGCACCCGACCATCCACCGCCACCGGCAGATGGCGAACGCCCTTGGCGTCCATCAGTTGCAGTGCCTCACGCACGGTCTGGCCTGGAGAAACGGTCGCCGGCTTCGCCGTCATCACCTTGGAAAGGGGCGTGTCATCGGGATTGAGCCCGGGGACCACAACCCGGTCGAGCAGATCGCGTTCGGTAAAGATGCCATCAAGATGGTCCTCGCCGTCGGTAACCAGAACCGCCGCAATATGTCTGACCGACATTTCGCGGGCCGCCTCGCGGACCGATACGGCCGGCTCCAGATGCAGCAGGCGTTGATTTCTTAGAACGTCTTGGATTAGGCGGTGCGGCATGGCTGCTCTCCCTCGCTCCCTACCAATCGTGAGGCCGGCCCGACCACGATGCTGAACGGTCCTTGGCGTGAACCGGCATGGCCCTCTCTACAACATAGGCCGTTTTGTCGTACTGCCGAGTGTCCCGGCCCGTCACCGGTTCCGGCCACTCCGTGACACCGGGGCCGGACAACGACGCCGGAGCCGGATGATAAACGAACCTACCACACCGATAGATGGTGATCGCCTGACCAAACCCACCGTGACAGTTTGCCGCCCCCAAGGCCCGGCGTTCCCGGGACCGCGTGATCCCGGCACGCCGAAACGACGGACTCCGGTCGGAGTGGCCGGCCAGACCGCTGGCCGCCGGCACCGTCCGACAAGTCATGAAACTGTCATCTTGCCGTCGTATAACCATCGCCGTGCCCCGGTAACGTCCTTGCAACTCCAGAATCGGCAACCACCGGTTCGGATGACTGACGGGCCGCGCCTGGCCCGCGGTTCGGATCAAACCACCGAAAGGACTCTTCACCGTGTTTACCAAGCACCTCGTCCTGGCGACCGCCGCGGTCGTGGCAGGCGTCACCCTTGCGGCGACCGGCCCGGCAAGCGCGGAATCGCGCGACCAGATCCGTATCGTCGGATCCTCGACGGTGTTTCCGTTCTCGACCGTGGTGGCGGAGAATTTCGGCAAGCTCGGCAAGTTCAAGACTCCGGTGGTCGAATCGGTCGGCACCGGCGGCGGTTTCAAGGCTTTTTGCGTCGGCGTCGGCCCGCAATACCCCGACATCTCCAATGCCTCGCGGCCGATCAAGGATTCCGAGCGCGAAACCTGTGCCAAGAACGGCGTCACCGGCATCACCGAATTCACCATCGGCTACGATGGCATCACGGTTTCGGTCAACGCCAAGACCAAGCCCTTCCCGCTGACGACCAAGGAACTGTGGCTGGCCCTGGCCGCCGAGGTCCCGGTGGGCGGCAAGCTGGTCGCCAATCCCTATACCAAGTGGAGCGATGTGGACAAGTCGCTGCCCGCGACCGATATCGAGGTCTATGGGCCGGCCAAGGTCCATGGCACCCGCGATGCTTTCAACGAACTGGTCATGGACGACGGCTGCAAGGCTTTCCCCGAGATCGCGGCGTTGCAGGCCGAGGCCAAGACCAAGGCCTGTCAGACCATCCGCGAGGACGGCGCCTGGGTCGATGTGTCCGAAGACTATGCCCTGGTGGTCGGCAAGCTGGCCTCCAGCCCGGACGCGGTCGGCGTGTTCGGCTTCTCGTTCGTCGATCAGAACAAGGACAAGGTTCACCCGCTGACCGTCAACGGGGTTGAAGCGAGCTTCCAGAACATCGCCTCCAAGAAGTATCCGCTGTCACGGCCGCTGTTCTTCTACGTCAAGAACGCGCACGTCAAGACCATTCCCGGCATCGCCGAATACGTCAACGAGTTCGTCAGCACCAAGGCCGCCGGCGCCGATGGCTATCTGGTGGACAAGGGCCTGATTCCGCTGCCACCGGCCGACCTGAAGAAGCAACAGGCCGCCGCCGCCGCCCTGTTGAAGTAACTGCCGACCGGCCGGAGAGCCTATGCTCTCCGGTCTTTTTTTAATCGGAGAACGAGAGCATATGCTCTCCGATCTCTTTTTTTTCATTGGAGAACATGGCCAGCCCATGCAGACCACCATGCTCTTGACGGTCATCGCGGTGTTGACGGTGGTCGGCTATTTCCTCGGCCGCGGCCGGGCGGTGGCGATCGCCGGCGGGAGACTGTCGACCCTGCATTCCGTCCCGCCCTACCATGGCTTTTTTGTCGCCCTGTGGGCCGGAGTGCCGGCCCTGCTGCTGCTTGCGGTCTGGGTCAGTTGCGAGGGGCCGGTGATCATGTCCCTGGTGCTCGCCCAGTTGCCGGCGGCCCTGATCCCCACCGACCACCAGGCACTGACCCTGCTCCAGACCGACATCCTGAACCTCGCGGCGGGTGTCAGCAATGGCCGCGAGCCCGATCCCGCGGTGGCCGACGCCGCCGGTCTCTACAACACCCTGCACATGGTGGCCGAGAGCTGTCTGCTGGCGCTGGGCTCGGCGCTGGCGGTGGCCGGGCTGACCCTGGCGCGACGGCAGATCCGCGGCGACCTGCGGGCGCGCAACCGGGTCGAGGCGGCGCTGAACGTGCTGCTGATCCTGTGCTCCCTGGTGGCGATCCTGACCACCGTCGGCATCGTGCTGTCGCTGCTGTTCCAGGCGATCCAGTTCTTTACAATGGTGCCGCTCACCGACTTTCTGTTCGGTCTTCACTGGAATCCGCAGACGGCCTTTTCCGGGGACGTCAAGGGATCGTTCGGGGCGGTGCCGATCTTTACCGGTACGCTGCTGATCACCGTGATTGCCATGGTGGTCGCGGTACCGATCGGCCTGATGTCCGCCGTATACATGTCCGAATACGCGGCCCCCACGGTGCGGTCGGTGGCCAAGCCGGTGCTGGAAATCCTGGCGGGCATTCCCACGGTGGTCTACGGCTTCTTCGCGGCGCTGACCATGGCGCCGGTGATCCGCGATGTCGGGACCGCCCTTGGCCTGGAAGTCAGCTCCCAGTCGGCGCTGGCCGCGGGCGTGGTCATGGGCATCATGATCATCCCGTTCGTCAGTTCGCTGTCCGACGACGTGATCAACGCCGTGCCCCAGGCCCTCCGTGACGGCTCCTACGGCCTGGGCGCCACCCGGTCAGAAACCATCCGCGAGATCGTGCTCCCGGCGGCATTGCCGGGCATCGTCGGCGCGGTGATGCTCGCCATCAGCCGGGCCATCGGCGAAACCATGATCGTCGCGATGGCGGCCGGTCTCGCCGCCAACCTTACCGCCAACCCTCTGGCCGCCGTGACCACGGTTACGGTCCAGATTGCCGCCACCATCCGGGGTGACCAGGAATTCAACAGCCCGAAGACTCTGTCGGTGTTCGGACTGGGGCTGGTCCTGTTCATCGTGACGCTGATCCTCAACGTCATCGCCCTGCGGGTGGTGCAGAAATACCGAGAGAAATATGACTGATCTCGCCCAGGAAACGGTCTTGAGACGCTCGGTTTACAAGTCCGAGGCTTTCGAGGCCCAGTTGCGGCGGCGTTACCGGGCCGAACGCCGGTTCCAGCTCGCGGGCATCGCGTCCATCGCCTTTGCGGCGGTGATGCTGGTGGTGTTGCTTACGACCATCGTCCTCAACGGCTACACGGCCTTCTGGCAAAGCCGGTTCGACGTCGAGGTGTTCTTCGATCCCGAGGCCATCACCCCGTCGGGCAGCCGGGAGCCGGCGGTGCTGTCGGCCGGCGACTACCCGGCGCTGGTGCGCGAGGCGCTGCTGGCCGAGTTGCCCGAAGCCACCGGACGTGACGGCCGCCGGGCCGTGATGGAGATGGTAAGTTCGGCCGCCGCTTACCGCCTGCGCGACATGGTGCTGGCCCATCCCGAGTTGATCGGGACACGCCTGAAGGTCAGCCTGCTGGCATCCGACAATACCGACCAGTTCGTCAAGGGACATATTCCGCGGGCGGTGAGCGAGGACAAGCGCAAGGTCTCCGACCGGCAGGTCGAATGGATCGATCGCCTGACCGCCCGTGGCGTGCTGGCCAGCCACTTCAGCCTGGACGTGCTGACCCAGTCCAACAGCCGCCAGCCCGAACAGGCGGGCATGTGGGGGGCCGTGATCGGCTCGGTCATGACCATGCTGGTGACGCTGGGGATGGCGGTGCCCATCGGCGTTGCCGCCGCGGTCTATCTTGAGGAATTCGCGCCCAAGAATCGTTGGACCGATATTATCGAGGTCAACATCAACAATCTGGCCGCGGTGCCGTCCATCGTATTCGGCCTGCTCGGTCTCTCGATGTTCCTCGATTTCTTCGGCATGCCCCGATCCTCGGCGCTGGTGGGGGGCGTGGTGCTGGCCCTCATGACCCTGCCGACCATCATCATCGCCTCGCGCGCCGCCCTGAAAGCGGTCCCGCCTTCGATCCGGGAGGCGGCACTCGGCATCGGCGCCTCACCGCTCCAGGTGGTCATTCATCATGTGTTGCCGCTGGCGGCACCGGGGGTTTTGACCGGGACCATCCTCGGCCTTGCCCGCGCCCTGGGCGAAACCGCGCCGCTGCTGCTGATCGGCATGGTCGCGTTCATCGTCGATGTTCCCGGCAGCCTGTCCGATCCGTCAACGGTACTGCCGGTACAGATTTTCATGTGGGCCGACAGCCCCGAGAGAGGCTGGATTGAACGGACCTCGGCGGCGATCATGCTGCTGCTGGCGTTCCTGATCGTAATGAATGCCGTTGCAGTCTATCTGCGCAAGAGATTCGAGAGGCGGTGGTAAAGCAATGCGCTTAGACAACATCCAAATGTCCGTGGCGAACCGGCAGGGACCGGCAGTGCGGGCGATCCCCAGCGTCAACAACAAAATTACGGCCCGGGACGTCAATGTCTATTACGCGACCAAGCGGGCGCTGAAGGATATCAATCTCGATATCGAAGAGAATCGCGTAACCGCGCTGATCGGCCCGAGCGGCTGTGGCAAGTCGACGTTCCTGCGCTGCCTTAACCGGATGAACGACACCATCGACATCTGCCGGATCGAAGGACAGATACAACTCGATAGTGTCGATATTTATGCCAAGGCCATCGACACGGTCCAACTGCGGGCCCGGGTCGGCATGGTCTTCCAAAAGCCGAATCCCTTCCCGAAATCGATTTACGACAATATCGCCTATGGACCGCGCATTCACGGCTTGGCGCAACGGGGCGCCGAGATGGACGAGGTGGTCCGCTCGTCTCTGGAGCGCGCCGGCCTGTGGGGCGAGGTCAAGGACCGGCTGAAGGAACCGGGCACCGGGCTGTCCGGTGGCCAGCAGCAACGTCTGTGCATTGCCCGTGCCATTGCGGTCAGTCCTGAAGTCATTCTGATGGACGAGCCATGTTCGGCATTGGATCCTATTGCCACTGCCCACATTGAAGAATTGATCGACGAGTTGCGAGCGAGCTATACCATCGTCATCGTCACCCATAACATGCAGCAAGCAGCGCGGGTCTCGCAAAAGACCGCTTTTTTCCACCTCGGCGAAATGGTTGAATGCAACGATACTGAGGAAATCTTCACGAACCCGCGGGACGAGCGGACCCAGGGCTATATCACCGGCCGTTACGGCTGATCGGAAGGCAGATGATGATGAACAGAGAGCATATCGTTCGGTCCTTTTCCGAAGAGCTGCGGCGACTGAATACGCTGATCACCCAAATGGGGGGAGTCGCCGAGGCCCAGGTTGAGACCGCGGTTCGGGCGGTGGCCAGACGCGATGCCAGTCTGGCCGCCAGCGTGGTGCAATCGGACGTCCGCATCGACGAGTATGAGCGGGAGATTGACGCGGAAGCCATCCGAATGCTGGCGCTCCGTCAGCCCATGGCCGGCGACCTGCGCGAAATCGTCTCGGCGCTCAAGATCAGCGCCGATCTCGAAAGGATCGGCGACTATGCCGCCAACATCGCCAAGCGGGCGATGGTCCTGGCCCAGGTGCCGCCGGTGCGTCCGACCGGGGGTATTCCCCGGATGGGCCGGATGGTCCAGGAGATCATGAACGAAGTGCTCGACGCCTTCATCGACCACGACGTGGCCAAGGCCATCGCGGTCTGGCGTCGCGACGAGGAACTGGATGATCTTTACACCAGCCTGTTCCGGGAAGTCCTGACCTACATGATGGAAGACCCGCGGAACATCACTCCCTGCACCCATTTGTTGTTCATTGCCAAGAATTTAGAACGGATCGGCGACCACGCCACCAATATTGCCGAAACGATTCACTTCCTGGTGGTGGGACATTCCCTGAAGGCGATCCGTCCCAAGGGCGACGCCTCGAGCTTCGCGATGGTGACGCCCGAGGATGGTGCCGAGCCGGAGCCGTCACCCGCCGACGTGCCGTAAGACCGGCGTGCCGGCCGGCACCTGCGACTGAGAAGAATAAGGGGCGCAAAGACGGCGTTGCCAGGGTCTTTGCGCGTGTTGGTTTGACCGGGGAGTTGTCATGACTTCGGCGCTGAAGCCGCTCATACTGGTGGTCGAGGACGAGCCCGGCCTCGTCGAAATGCTCGCCTACAACCTGGAACGGGAAGGCTTCCGGGCCGCCACCGCCGGCAACGGCGAAGAGGCGTTGCTGATGGCCGCCGAACAGACGCCGCACCTGATCCTGCTGGACTGGATGCTGCCGCTGATGTCGGGGCTGGAGGTGTGCCGGCAGTTGCGCCGCAATCCCAAGTCCCGGGACATCCCGATCATCATGCTGACTGCCCGGGGCGAAGAGGCCGACCGGGTGCGCGGTCTCAACTCGGGCGCCGACGATTACATCGTCAAGCCCTTCTCCCCGGCCGAACTGGTCGCCCGGGTCCGCGCCGTGTTGCGCCGGACCAGCCCCTCGCTTGCCGAAGAAGTCCTTCGCTTTGGCGATATCCTGATGGATCTGGCCGGTCACCGGGTCCGCCGCAATGGTCGCGATGTCCATCTCGGCCCCACCGAATTCCGGCTGCTGCGCCACTTCATGCAGCACCCCGGCCGGGTCTTCTCGCGCGAGCAGTTGCTTGATCTGGTCTGGGGCCATGACGTCTACGTCGAGTTGCGTACCGTCGATGTTCACATCCGCCGCCTGCGTAAGGCCCTCAACGATGAAAACGACGAGGACGTGATCCGCACCGTCCGTTCCGCCGGCTACGCCATGGACATGAAGACGGCGTAGTGCCCGCTGTCATGCGCCAGGATAGTGCTATCGTCTTGATTTTGCAGGGCTCTGCCCTGCATCCGCAGGGAGGCTCGCCTCCTTGACCTCATGACATCACCGGTTCAAAGGGCCGACCGGCCCTTTGCGGGTGTGGGCAGAGCCCACAAAATCGCTTCCCTTCGGGGTCCGAAAGGGGCATCACACGAACAGAATCGAACCCTCCCCGACCGCCCCGAGAAAGCCGACGATACCGCCCAGGGTTGCCGGAATGTCAAGGCGCAAGGCGGTTGCCGGAGAAAGATTGAGGGCACGCAGGCCCATTTCGCAGACGGTGACGGCAACCCCCAGCGCGGCGCACGAGGTCAGCAACTCTTCCAGAGTGGCAACGCCGCGTGCCGCGAAGCACTGTTCCCGGTCTTGAGGGGAACTGCCGTCATCGGCGGGGTCCAGGCCATACCAGCCGGCGGCGTCCGGTTCGGTCGGGGCCAGCAACAGTGGCAGCGCCCGCCCCGTCACCAGTAACGTTACGCGCCGGCCGCTGGCAGCCGCAGCCGCGGCCATGGCCAGGGCGTAGTGAACCCGGTCGTAGCCGCCGGAGAAGATCACCAGCCCCAATCCCACCGGCGCCCCGGTCATCGCCCCCTCTCCCGGAGCCCGGCCAGGGCTCTGCCCTGGACCCGCCAAAGGCCGGGGGCCTTTGGAAACCGGAACCTTAAGAAGCCTGATGACATCACCGGGTATCCTGAATCCTGTTGACGATCTCGGCGTACCTCGCGCTCAGGTCGAGCAAGGTCGGCTTCAAAGCCTCGCGAAAGGCCCCGAGGTCGGGATCCGTGATGAACACCACGCCCTTCTGCTTCAGCCTGGCCGTCAATTCCCGATTCTGCCTGGCCACGAAGTCACGCGAAGCCTGCGCGGCGAGGTGAGCGGCCTGGGCAAACGCCTTCCGGGTCTCGGGACTGAGATCATCAAAGGCGTCGTTATTGATCACCAGGACCAGCGGCGAATAAATATAATTGAGCAATGTGACGTGATTCTGGTAATCGAAGAAATTATAGCCCCAGGCGTTGGGAATTGGGTTTTCCTGGGCATTGATCCGGCCGCTCTTGAGCGCGGCGTAGACGTCATTGACGTTGAGTTCGACAACTTCGGCCGCCCCCAGACCCTTCCAGATTCGCGGCATGATATTGCCCTTCGCCACCCGGATCCTGAGCGCCCTGACATCCTCGGGCCGGCGCACCGGAATGTCCTGGGTCATGAGCTGGCGAAAGCCGTTCTCGGCCCAGGCCAGACCCAGAAAGCCCTGACTGCGCATACCTTCGAGCAAGGACTGGCCGATCGGACCATCCAGCACCTTGACCACATGCTCTTCGTCACGGAAGAGAAAGGGCAGAATCAGGACGCCGGTTTCCGGCACCACCTTGGGCATCGGCCCGATCAGACCGGTGATGACCAGATCCACCGTGCCGAGCTTGACCGCATCGAGCAGCGCGGCTTCATCACCGAGCACGCTGTTGCCGTACTCTTCAATCCGATACGCGCCGCCGGTGGCCCTGGCCACCTCCGAAGCGAAGCTCTGGGCGACGACGGAAAAGGCCGATCCCGAACCACCCACATGCCCAAGCTTGAGCACCTGTTCGGCCTGGACCGCCGGTGTCGCCCCGACCATGAACAGGCCGACGCCGATTGCGGCAACAATGCCCCGAAGCATGAAACCTCCTTATGGCGGATCGAACCGATGCGTTCGGACATGACGACGGTATTCCGGCCAAGCCATAGCATGGGACAAAGGGGCCGCCAACGCCACCGATCGACGCCCCCCGACGTCGGGCTCAGGCCGCCAGCACCGTCTCGGTAAACGCCTTGACCTGACTCTGAAGGGCGCGACATTGGTCTGCGATCTTGCCGCTTTCCCGGTCGAGACCCTGGACCGAGTGACAGGCATCGGTAACGCCGGTCACCACCAGGCCGATATTCGTGGCAACATCGCGAATGCGGCCGGCCGCGTGCTGCTGGCGCCGCATGGCCGCTCCTTCCCAAGAACGACCTCGTAATGCCTGCAATGCGGCCACCTTTTGGAAAAAAGATATCGACAAGAAATGTCCACATCTTAACTGTTTTTTACTTACTCCACATAACTATTATATGTTGAATTGTATTACGGTATTTCCCGTTTTACAGGCGTCTTGTCTTTCTCCGATCGGGGGTTTACACTGGATGGCTGGCGAAGCGTGGCGACACACTTCGTTACGATCGAACCCTAAGGGGTGGGACTCTCGAGGGCAGACCCATGTCGGTTTCGGGGATCGGGACCAGCGGGACCGTGGCAGGCGCGTCCTATACCGCAACCGGCACCACCGCGGCCGGAAAGCCTCTTGGCGCCCAGGATCAGGCCCAGATCGATGCGCTGAAAAAGCGCGACGCCGAGGTCAAGGCCCACGAAAAGGCCCATCAGTCCGCGGGTGGACCCTACGCCGGAGCCGCGACCTATACCTATCAACAGGGTCCCGACGGCAACAAGTATGCGATCGGCGGCGAGGTCTCCATTGACGCCAGCCCGATTCGCAACGACCCCAAGGCCACCGCCACCAAGATGCAGGTGGTGGAACGGGCGGCGTTGGCCCCGGCCCAACCGTCGTCCCAGGATCTGCACGTCGCGGCCCAAGCGGCAGCCGCGCTGAGCCAGGCCCAGACCGACGAAACCAAAACGGCAAACACCACCGGAACCGGGAAAGGAACCGGAACCGGAACCGGCAACCAGGGTGCCGGCGGCCAGGGTGCCGGCGGCCAGGGTGCGGCGACCGCGGTTCAGGCGCAGACCATCGGTGCCGCCGACGTCACCGCCACCGCCGCCGCCGCCCAGGACGGCGGCGGCAGCAGCCTGCGCAGCCTGTTCGCCCGCGGCCTCGCGGCTTACAACGCCGCCGCCGGTCTCGGCGGTGCCAGTCCGTCCGCGTCCCAATTCGCCGCGGTCGCCTGACCGACCGGGCCGGACTTAGTGATCGGCGCCGGGAACCCGTGCCGGCGGAACCACCGCCGATGGCACCGGGGGCGGAACCTTGCCCAGCGCAATCGCCGCGGTGACGGCACCGCTCCGCGCATCAATGACGTAAAGCCGGTCGGCGGCGGCCGGCTGGCGCACCAGCACCAGGGCGTGGTTACCGACCTCGTCAATCTCCTCGACCCGGGCATCGTCCGAGAGGCCCAGGGCCGAAACCGCGGGGGCACCGGTCACCGCCTCCAACTCGACCAGCGCCCCTTCGATTCCGGTCCGGGCCGGGGGTTTACCGAAGGCGCTGGAACCGGTCATCCGTTGATAAGAGACGTAACCCACGAACAGAAAGCCGCCGATAATCAGCAGACCCATGACGATCAGAGAAAACTTTATTAACCTCACGTGAGCAATCCTATGCGGTAACGGTGAAGGAAAGAGAGATGACCGGCATCCCCGGGGCACTGGCGGCGACAATCCCCCCAGGCCCGCACGCCGACCCGCCCCCGGCGGTCCCGACCGTCCCCGGCAGCGGCGGGTCGGTCGTGACCTGTGTGGTCCCGGCCGACGCCGCGGGAGACCGGCTGGACAAGGTGCTGGCTTCGGCTCAGGACACCCTGTCGCGCTCGCGCCTGCGGGCGCTGTTCGACCAGGGATGCGTACAGAGTGGCGGCAAGACCATAACCGACCCGTCGCAGCGGGTCAAACCCGGCCAAACTTTCGCCATCCTGGTTCCCGACCCTGTGCCGGCCCGGCCCGAGCCCCAGGCGCTGCCGCTGGTGATTCTGTATGAGGACGAGGACGTTCTGGTGATCGACAAACCTCCCGGTCTGGTGGTCCATCCGGCGCCGGGCAACCGGGACCGGACCCTGGTCAACGCCCTGCTGGCCCATTGCGGCGACAGCCTGGCCGGAATCGGCGGGGTGTGCCGGCCTGGAATCGTTCATCGCCTGGACAAGGACACCAGCGGCCTGCTGGTGGTAGCCAAGTCGGAGCGCGGCCACGCCGGACTCGCGGGCCAGTTCGGCGACCGGACCATCCGCCGCACCTACACCGCAGCGGTCTGGGGCCTGCCCACCCCGCGCGAGGGCGAGATCAGCGGCAATATCGGCCGCAGTCGGGCCGACCGCAAGAAAATGGCGGTGGTGGACGGTGGCGGCAAGCCGGCACTGACCCGGTACCGGACAATCCGCGCCTTCGGCACCGCGGCGACGCTGATCGAATGCCGGCTCGAGACCGGCCGGACCCACCAGATCCGGGTTCATCTGGCCTCCCTCGGTCACCCGCTGCTCGGCGACCCGCTTTACGGCCGCCCCCGCACGGCGGCACGGGCCAGACTGGTGCCGCCTGCCATCCATGCGTCACTGTTCGGCTTCCCACGCCAGGCCCTGCACGCCCGGCGGCTTGAGTTCCGGCATCCGGTCACCGGTCAGACCCTGACCTTCGAGGCCGAATTGCCCGACGACCTGATGCGACTGGTCGAATGCCTGGAGCAAATTTAAAGATATCCCCTTTCGCCCGGCTGGCGTAAATTGGATTATGGGTCGGAAGCGGTGGTAAGGTTACGGCAACCGGCAGACGGTAACCCAGAGTCGGAGACCGATGATCCTCCGGCGGCCAGACCCGAAGACGCGGATGTGAACCGGATCGTGGTGCAGCCGAAGCTTCGGTCCGAAGAGGGTAATGATGATGGCGACAGTTCCCGGCATTCCGGTCATTAACGCGGAAAGCAACCTCGCACGTTTCCTCCAGGAAATCCGCAAGTTTCCGATGCTCGAGCCGGGCGAGGAGTTCATGCTGGCCAAGGCCTGGCGCGAGCACGGCGACACCGAGGCCGCCCATCGTCTGGTCACCAGCCATCTTCGGTTGGTGGCCAAGATCGCCATGGGCTACCGNNGGCAATGTCGGCATGATGCAGGCGGTCAAACGATTCGACCCCGACCGCGGCTTCCGGCTGGCCACCTATGCCATGTGGTGGATTCGGGCGGCGATCCAGGAATACATCCTTCATTCGTGGTCCCTGGTCAAAATCGGGACCACAGCGGCGCAGAAGAAGCTGTTCTTCAACCTCCGCAAGCTCAAGGGCCAGATGCAGGCCATTGACGAGGGCGACCTGCCGGCGGAACATGTGACGAGCATCGCCAAGAAGCTGGAAGTACCGGAAATCGACGTGATCAATATGAACCGGCGGCTGTCCAGTCCCGACCACTCGCTGAATGCCCCGTTGCGGGCCGACGGCGAAGGGGAGTGGCAGGACTGGCTGGTGGACGAAACCGAGAGTCAAGAGATTCTGCTGGGCGAGCGCGAGGAGTTGGGCAAGCGCCGCAAGCTTCTGCACCACGCCATGGACCATCTCAACGAGCGCGAACGTCACATCCTGATCGAGCGGCGCCTGCGCGACACCCCGACCACCTTGGAAGACCTGTCCCAATTTTACGGCATCAGTCGCGAACGGGTCCGCCAGATCGAGGTGCGGGCCTTCGAGAAGCTNNGCCTCCTTGACCTCCAAAACTCACGGGTTCAAAGGGCCATCCGGCCCTTTGCGGGTGTGGGCAGAGCCCACAAAACCCTTTTTATTTCAACAATCTGTCGTAACCTGGCGCCTATGGCGTCGCGCCCGTCCCGCCCGCCGGGGCGGGCGGTGCTGTTTAACAGTCCGTCTCCACCCCGACCGGAGCACCGGAAATCCGGGCGGAAAGCGGTCAGCCGGTCTTTTCGGCCGCCATCATGTAGTTAACCTGAACATCGCGCGGAACCAGCCGGAAACTGTCGTCGAACGGATTGTAGACGACGCCGGTCAGATCGCGAACGGTGACACCGTGCCGGCGCAGGCTCCCGGCCACCTCCGAGGGCCTGAGGAATTTCTTCCAGTCGTGGGTGCCCCGCGGCAGCCAGCGCAGGACGTATTCGGCCCCGACGATGGCCATCAGCCAGGCCTTGGGCGTGCGGTTCATGGTGGCGAAAAACAGCAGGCCGCCGGGCCGGGCCAGATCGGCGCAACAGGCCAGGAACAGCGGCACGTCGGCCACATGCTCCAGCACCTCGAGGGCAATCACCGCGTCGAACCGTTCGCCCGCCGCCACCAGCGCCTCGGCGGTGGTACTGCGGTAATCCACCGTGACCCCCGCCCCCGCGGCATGGACCGAGGCGATCTTGATGTTGCGCTCGGCCGCATCGACGCCGACCACCTCGGCACCAAGCCGGGCCAGCGGTTCCGACAGCAGGCCGCCGCCGCAGCCGATATCCACCAGCCGCAGACCGGCCAGCGGTTGGGGCAGCAGGGGATCGCGGCCGAAGCGGCGGGCCAGCGCGTCCCGAATATAGGCGATGCGCACCGGATTCAGCCGGTGCAGCGGCCGGAACTTGCCGACCGGATCCCACCACTCTGCGGCGATCGCGGAAAAACGGGCAACCTCGGCCTCGTCGACGGTGGACGGGGGGACGGTCGAAGCGGGAGAACTGGCGGTCATGGCGGCGTCCCTGATGGAATCGGCGGTGAGCGGACGAACGGCGGCGGCTTGGGCAAGCTTGCGTCGCCCCGAGCGGAAGAGTATGGATACATCGCTTGGGTCCGGCAACGACGGCGCGCAGCCGGCAGCATTTGCCGGACCGTGAGTGGCATCGGTGCCCGGTTTCCCGGTCGGGGACCGCCGGGAACCGGAAGGCGCCGGTGGCGGAGATGCGCCGGCGACGGAAGATCGGAGAGTCGGGTCTGGCTCGGGGAGTGGCGGCGGGACGGCGGGTATGGCGCGAATCGTTCAAAAATTTGGTGGAACCTCGGTCGGCACACTCGACCGGATCAGGAATGTCGCACGCAAGGTCGAGGCCGAAGTGAAGGCCGGTCACGAGGTGGCGGTGGTGGTCTCGGCGATGGCCGGGGTGACCAATCAACTCGTCCAGAATTGCACCGATCTCAACCGCATCCACGACCCGAAGGAATACGACACGGTGGTCGCGGCGGGGGAACAGGTCACCTCGGGCCTGCTGGCCATTGCCCTCCAGACCATCGGCATCCCGGCCCGTTCGTGGCTCGGCTGGCAACTGCCGTTGCGCACCGACGACACCCACGGCAAGGCGCGCATCCTGGGCCTCGACACCGGGGCCGTGGTCGAACGGATGGCTGCGGGCGAGGTGGCGGTGGTGGCGGGCTTCCAGGGAATTGACGCCAACGGTCGCATTACCACCTTGGGACGCGGGGGCTCCGATACCTCGGCGGTGGCGCTGGCGGCGGCGTTGAACGCCGATCGCTGCGACATCTATACCGACGTGGATGGGGTCTATACCACCGACCCGCGCATCGTCGCCAAGGCGCGCAAGCTCAACCGAATCACCTATGAGGAAATGCTGGAACTGGCGTCGCTGGGAGCCAAGGTTCTGCAAACCCGATCGGTGGAAATGGCCATGAAGCACCGGGTCCCGGTGCAGGTACTGTCGAGCTTCGCCGAGGAGACAGGCAGCGCCCTGCCCGGAACCCTGCTGGTTGACGAGGACAGGAACGTGGAAGAACTACTGGTCAGCGGTATCGCCTACAGTCGCGACGAAGCGAAGATCACCCTGGTCGGGGTTGCCGACCGGCCCGGCGTGGCCGCCGGTATTTTGGGGCCGCTGGCCGAAGCCGCGATCAATGTCGACATGATCGTACAGAACGTGTCCGCCGACGGCCGCACCACCGACCTGACCTTCACGGTCGGCAAGGCCGATCTCGATCGCACCTGTCAGGTACTGGACGCCGCCAGGGCCGGCCTCGGGTATCAGCGGCTGGTGGCTGACAGCAACGTGGTCAAGGTGTCGGTGATCGGCGTCGGCATGCGCAGTCACGCCGGCGTCGCCCAGCGGATGTTCAAGGCGCTGGCCGACCGCGGCATCAACATCCAGGTGATCTCGACCTCCGAAATCAAGATCAGCGTGTTGATTGCCGAGGAATACACGGAACTGGCGTTACGCGCCCTGCATACCACCTATGGTCTGGATCAGGCGTGACCGACGAACCGCGGAGCCGCCGACGGGTTGAGGACTACGCCTTGGGTCGGATAACCGCGGGGATGGTCATGGTGTTGAGAGTCGTGAGGACAGGCTGATGACCGGCAGTTCCCCGCGGGCACAGCTCGATCGATTGTGGCAACGGGGACGGGAGTTCCTGGGCTGCGACCTTGCGATCATGGGTGGTGCCATGAGCTGGGTGTCCGAGCGTAATCTGGTGGCGGCGATTTCCAACGGTGGCGGCTTCGGGGTGCTGGCCTGCGGGTCCATGACCCCGGCCCAACTTTCCGACGAAATCGCCGCCACCGAGCGCCTGACCCGGCAGCCGTTCGGCGTCAACCTGATCAGCCTGCACCCGGAACTCGAGGCGCTGATTGCCGTCTGCGTCGAGCACCGGGTCGGCCATGTGGTGCTGGCCGGGACCCTGCCCTCGGCGCTTTCCATCCGCCGACTCAAGGATGGCGGCGCCCGGGTCATGAGTTTCGCGTCGGCACTGGTGATTGCCCGCAAACTGGTACGGATGGGGGTGGACGCCCTGATCATCGAGGGCAACGAGGCCGGCGGTCATGTCGGACCGGTATCGACCTCGGTGCTGGCCCAGGAGATTCTGCCCGAAGTCCGGGATGTCCCGGTGTTCGTGGCGGGCGGCATCGGCCGGGGCGAGGCCATCGTGTCCTACCTGGAGATGGGGGCCTCGGGCGTACAGATCGGCACCCGCTTCGTCTGCGCCGCCGAGTCGATCGCGCATCCGCGCTTCAAGCAGGCCTTTATCAAGGCCGGCGCCCGGGATGCGGTGGCCTCGGTCCAACTCGACCCGCGCTTTCCGGTGATCCCGGTCCGGGCGCTGGCCAACGAGGCCACCCGACGTTTTCAGGACACCCAGCGCGAAGTGATCGCGCGCCATTACAATGGTGAGCTGACTCAGAAGGAGGCACAGCTCGAGATCGAACATTTCTGGGCCGGCGCCTTGCGTCGGGCGGTGATCGACGGCGACGTCGAACATGGCTCGCTGATGGCCGGGCAGAGCGTGGGCATGGTAACGCGGGAGCAACCCACCAACCAGATTCTCGCCGAGTTGGTGGCGCAGGCCGAGGCGACGGTGGAGCGGCGGCGGCGGCAACTGGCAGATGGCGATACCGCGGTCCCGGACCGGGTGCCGGTCGCGACGTTGGGAGCGGCAGACTGACAATGACGGCTTGGGATGAATGAGGCTTTGAAGACGGTGGCCTCGCAAGAACGGCCGCAGAGAGAGAGCGTCAGCAACCATCGTCGGTTGCTGGCCCAATTGCGGGACGTGATGGCTGGCCTGGGAACCGGCCAGCAGCGTCTCGACAAGATTGTGCGCCTGATCGCGACCGAGATGAATGCCGAGGTCTGCTCGTGCTATATCATGCGCGCGGGCGACATGCTCGAGTTGTTCGCGACCGTCGGCCTCAACCAGTCGGCGGTGCATAAGACGCGCCTGCGGGTCGGCGAAGGAGTGGTCGGCGACATCGCGGCGCGGGCGCGCTCCATTGCGCTCGCCAATGCCCGGGTTCATCCCAATTTCGCCTACCGGCCCGAAACCGGGGAGGACGAGTTTCGGTCGCTGCTGGGGGTTCCGATCCTGCGCGGCGGCCGGGTCCGGGGCGTGCTGGTGATCCAGCATGCCGACCAGCGCCAGCACGGAGAGGACGAGGTCGAAACCCTCCAGACCGTGGCCATGGTGGTGGCGGAGCTGCTGGCCGGCGGAACGCTGGTGAGCCGGCAGGAGTTGTCCAATGTCGGCGACGCCGCGCTGCTGCCCTCGCGGCTGGGCGGAGTCAGCCTCAACGGCGGACTGGCCATCGGCCAGGCCATGCTGCACCGGCATCAACTGACCATCCGCGACATGGTCGCCGACGACCCCGATGCCGAACTGGACCGCCTGCGCACCGCGCTGGCCGGCATGTACGGCGCCATTGACGCGCTGCTGGCGTCCACCGCCGACGGCAGCGAACACCGCGACATCCTCGAAACCTACCGGATGTTCGCCGAGGATCGCGGCTGGCTGTCACGCATCCGCGAGGCGGTCAAGACCGGCCTGACCGCCGAAGCGGCGGTGATTCAGGTCCAGAACGACACCCGCGCCCGCATGAACCAGATCGCCGATCCCTATATCCGGGAACGGTTGCTGGACCTTGACGACCTGACCAACCGGTTGCTCCGGCATCTGGCCGGCAAACGCTCGGCGACCGACGGCGTCGCCGTACCCGACGATATGATCCTGGTCGCGCGCACGCTGGGACCGGCGGAATTGCTGGACTATGACCGCAGCAAGCTGCGCGGCCTGGTTCTGGAGGAAGGCTCGGCCACCAGCCATGTGGTGATCGTCGCCCGGGCACTCAATATTCCGGTGGTTGGGCAGTGCACCGACGCTCTGAACCGCGTTGATCCCTTCGACCAGATGATCGTCGATGGCGACAATGCCCAGGTGTTCGTCCGCCCCAGCGAGGATATCAAGTATACGGTGGCGGAAAGCATGCGCATGATGGCCATGCGCGAACGCCTGTTCACCCGGGTCCGGGGCCTGCCCTCGGTCAGTCACGACGGCGTCCCGGTATCGATCCAGCTCAATTGCGGCCTGCTGATCGACCTGCCGCACCTGGAGGACAGTGGTGCCGACGGCATAGGACTCTATCGGACCGAGATTCCTTTCATGATCCGATCTTCCTATCCCGACGTGGCCACCCAGACCTTGCTGTATGCCAAGGTGCTGGAGATGGCCGGCGACAAGCCGGTGGTGTTCCGCACCCTTGATGTTGGCGGCGACAAAAAGCTGCCCTATTTCGCCGGCCACGAAGAGGCCAATCCGGCGCTGGGCTGGCGGGCCATCCGGATCGGCCTGGACCGGCCGGCAATGCTGCGCAAGCAATTGCGGGCCCTGCTGCGCGCCGCCGCCGGCCGGCCGCTGTCCCTGATGTTCCCCATGATCGCCGAGGTCGCCGAGTTCCAGGCGGCGCGCAAACTGGTGGACATGGAGATCGCCCACGCCGCCGCCACCGGCCACCCGCCGCCGACCAACATCCGGGTCGGGGTAATGGTCGAAGTACCGGCGCTGTTGCTGCAATTGCCGTCCCTGCTGTCGCTGGTTGACTTCATTTCGGTGGGCTCCAACGACCTCGCCCAATACCTGTTCGCCTATGACCGGGGCGACCCCCGCCTTTCGAACCGTTACGATTCCCTGTCGCCCCCGATGCTGGCGGCGCTCCGCCTGGTGGTCGAGCAATGCGACATCGCCGGGATTCCGCTCAGCCTGTGCGGTGAGATGGCGGGAAAGCCGCTGGACGCCATGGCGCTGGTGGGCATCGGCTTTCGTTCCCTGTCCATGTCGCCGCCATCGGTCGGACCGGTCAAGACCATGCTGCGCTCCCTCGACGTGGGCCGGTTGCGCGAGTACCTGCTCAGCCTCGGCAAATGCAGCAGCCACAGCGTCCGCGACCGTCTGCGCGCCTTTGCCAAGGACCACAGCATCCTGATCTGAATCCCGACCCGACCCCCGGATCGGAACCGCAGTCCAGCTTTGCCGGATCCGGGACCGGCGCCGGTTCAGGTATGGGTGGCCATCGGCGACCGGGATTGGTACAAGGGGAGTGGTGGCATGGCAACGGTCGGGCCGTTGCGTGGACACCGTTGAAATGCCGGTCGACGCCGTCCTGATCGGCGATGTGCAGGATGACGTGCCGTGCCCCGGCGGTGCCATACTTGGCAACGCGACGTTTCCCCGCGTAAGGTTTCGGGCGCGTTGCGCCCGGCGCAATGAACGAGACGGCTGACCCCATGGACGACATCAAGCGTAAAGTCCAGAAATTCGTGAGCGGAGTGAGTGGGGGTGCGGCCGGCGCCCCGCCTGCCGGCGCCGTCGCCCAGGACCAGCGCGGGTTGCCGGAAATCGGCAGCGTTCTGCGCGCGGCCCGGGTCCAGGCCGGGCTGGAGTTGCGCGACGTGGCGGCTATGCTGAAGATTCGTTACGTATTCATGCAGGCCATCGAGGACGGGCGCTACCACGAGTTGCCCGGCAAGGCTTACGCCGTCGGCTTCGTGCGCGCCTACGCCGACTATCTCGGCCTCGACTGTGACGCCGTGGTCCGTCGCTTCAAGGACGAGGTGGCGAGCAAGGTCGGTCAGCCGAATCTTTACTTCCCGACTCCGGTTCCCGAAGGTCGGGTCCCAGGCGGAACCATTCTGCTGTTTTCAGTGGTACTGGCCTGTCTGGTTTACGGCGGCTGGTACGTGCTTTCGGCCACCGATCGCAGCATCGTCGATATGATTCCGGCGCTGCCCCAAAGGCTGGTGTCGTTGCTGGAGGGCTTCCGCGGCGACTCCGGGGCGACCACCGGCGCCGGTGTGGTCGCCACCCCTGCTTCCGCGCCGGGCGCGGGGTCGTCAGCGGCCACCCCAGGCACGCCCCTGATCGCCACCGCCCCGCAACCGGCCTCTTTTGCCGGTTTGGAACCGGCTCCGGCGCTGCCCGCCCCTACCCCGTTCAAACCGGTGGCGCCCGGCGACTCCCGGCCCGGTCCTTCGGCGGCACCGGCGGCGTCTGCCGGCGGGCAACCGCCGGCGCCGCTGCCCGGATCGGTTTCGGCGGCGCCGTCGTCAAACCCGGGCTTTGCCCCGCCACCGGCGACCGGCGACACCGGCACCGACAGCGGCGATGAGATTCCCCTGGTCTCGGGTCCCGCCGACGAAACCGTCGGAGAGCCCGGACCGCTGGTGCCGATGGCGCCGCGGAACAAGCCGACGCCCCCCGGTGCGACCCCCGCGGCCATCGACACGCGGCCGGCCTCGGCACCCGACGCCGCCGATACCGGGACAACCGCGGCGCCGGGCACGCCAGCGCCAACCGCCGCGGTCACCGCCGTTCCGCCGCCGCAACCGGCGGCGGCCGACGCCGGGCTGCCCACCGGCCGCATCTATGGCGGTCAGAACCGGGAGTCGCGGATCCAGATCCGGGCCACCCAAGACGCCTGGGTCCAGATTCGTGACGCGGATGGCGACCCGATGTTCACCCGGGTCCTGCATCCCGGCGATCTGTTCCGTGTCCCCGATCGACCCGGCGTGCGTCTGCGCACCGGCAATGCCGGCGGCCTGGTGGCCATCATCGATGGCGGTTCGCCCCGCCCGCTGGGACAGGTCGGTCAGGTCCTGCGCGATGTTCCGATTGATGCCGGCCAATTGCTGCGGGGGGAGGCCGCCGGAAGCGGGGACTGAGTGCCGGCCGCCGACACGGGTTTGATTCAAGAGGTGACTGGCCGTCCCGCCTTTTTTTTCCATCTTGAACGTCACCGCCACGTCTACATCAGCAGGGTGCCATGAGCCTTCGTCCTTATCGAGACATCCAGCGCCGCCACAGCCGCAAGGTAATGGTCGGCAAGGTCGCCGTGGGCGGGGATGCCCCGATCTCGGTGCAGACCATGACCAACACCGACACCGCCGACGTGGCGGCGACGGTCGCCCAGATTCGCGCCGCCGAGGCTGCCGGGGCCGACATCGTCCGGGTGTCCTGCCCCCGGGAAGAGGACACCCGGGCGTTGAAGGAGATCGTGCGCCAAGTGACGGTCCCGATCGTGGCCGACATCCA
>PLTC01000070.1:0-9139 GCA_003165295.1 Rhodospirillales bacterium
GGCGGCGGCGATGGCGGCGTTGCGGCGGCTGCCCTCCAGCTCAAAGGCGCCCTCGATCACCTGCCCGGCCCCGATCCGGGCCACGAACGCCGCGGCAATCGCCCTCGAGCCGTCGGTACAGCGGTCCAGCACCACCACCAGCTCGTCGGCAAAGGTCAGCCGCTCCAGACAGGCCGCGAGCCGCGCCTCTTCGTTACGGATGCACATCAGCACCGACAGTCTCGGCACACCGTCGGGGGCGGGGAGCGGGGTCATGGGCGGGGAGCATCCGTTGCGGGCGGGAAGGGCGGCCGGGGCATTATAACCGGGGGCGGGGGTGGGGCAAAGATTTCCGCGGGAGCGCCGCGGCCCATTTGACCTCCAAAACTCCCGGGTTCANNCGGCCCTTTGCGGGTGTGGGCGGAGCCCATAAAATCCCTTTTGTTTCAATGACTTGTGCTATCCCGGAGCCATGGCCCGGACCCCCTTGCCGGAGACGGTCGTCGCGGGCGCCCCGCGACTTTTCGCGTCGGGACTCCCGGCCCTGGTTTACAGCGGCGGCGCGCCGACTTATTACGGAGGTCGTGCAGTGTCCCGGGGCGGAAGAACCGGCCCGGGGCGGCGACGCGCGCAGCAAAGGATGGACACGATGGACTTGAACAAGGTTTCGATCGGCCGGATGCCGCCATGGGACGTCAACGTGATGATCGAGATTCCGTTGCGCGGCGAACCGGTAAAATACGAGGTCGATAAAGCCTCGGGCGCGGTGTTCGTCGACCGCTTCCTGCATACCGCCATGTTCTATCCCGGCAATTACGGCTTCATTCCCCACACCCTGGCCTCGGACGGCGATCCCGTGGACGTGCTGGTGGTGGGACCGACCTCGGTGATTCCGGGGGCGATCGTGCGCTCGCGGCCGATCGGGGTGCTGGTGATGGAGGACGAGGCGGGCAGGGACGAAAAAATCATCGCGGTGCCGGTGGACGACCTTCATCCGTTCCATCGCGACATCGGCTCCTACCGCAATCTGCCCGAGATCATGCTTCAGCAGATCCGCCATTTTTTCCAGCATTACAAGGACCTGGAAAAGGGTAAATGGACCAATGTGGTCCGCTGGGGCGAGGCCGACGAGGCGGCGCAACTGATCGCGGAGGGCATCGCCGCCCACCGCAAGGCCGAGAACGGCCAGGGGCCGGAAATCTGACGGCAGGCCGGCCAGGATGACCACGCCCCTCGAGATTCTCGACTTCTGGTTCGCCCCCGAGGCCCGCCCGCTGTGGTTCGCCCGGGACGACGGGTTCGATCAGAAGGTGCGGGAGGCCTTGTCCCTGCCCCATCGGCAGGCGGTGGCCGGCGAACTCGAGGACTGGCGGCGGACGCCGGCCGGCTGTCTGGCGTTACTGCTGTTGTTCGATCAGGTGCCGCGCAACATCTTCCGGGGAACCGCCGGCGCCTACGCCACCGACCCCCAGGCGCTGGCGCTGGCCCATCATATGATCGACCACGCCCACGACCTGGGCTTCCGGGCCGATCGTCGCCTGTTCGTCTATCTGCCGTTCGAGCATGCCGAAGATCTGGAGGCGCAGCGGCTGTCGGTGTTCCTGATCCGCAACCGGATCGGCCGGCCGACGCTGGTCGCCTATGCCGAACGTCACCTGCGGATCATCGAACGCTTTGGCCGATTTCCCCAGCGCAACACCAGTCTCGGACGTGACAGCACGCCCGAGGAACTGGCTTTTCTGCAGGAGTCCGAGTCGACGTTTTAGTCTTTCGCGCAAGGATGGCGGCATGAGGGATGGGGACCAGACCCGGAGGTTCGAGCAGTTGGTGCTGCCGCATCTCGACGCCGCGTATAATCTGGCCCGCTGGCTGACCCGCAATCCAGAGGACGCCGAGGACGTGGTTCAGGAGGCCGCGCTCCGGGCCTTCAGGTATCTGGCCGGCCTGCGTGGAGAAAGCGCCCGACCCTGGTTTCTGACCATCGTTCGTCAGACTTGTTACACCTGGCTGCGGAATAATCGGCCGCCCGCCGAGGTCCGGATCCTTGATGACGACGGCTTCGATCTGGTCGCGGCCACTGCCGGCGACGGCGGCGATACCCCCGAGGCACAGGTCTCGCGGATCGAGGACCGGACCCTGGTCAACCGGCTGCTCGCCGGCCTGCCGGTGCCGTTGCGGGAGGTAATCGTGTTGCGGGAACTGGAAGAGCTGGCTTATCGGGAAATTGCCGAGATTCTGGCGGTTCCGATCGGCACGGTCATGTCCCGGCTGTCGCGCGCCCGCGCCCGTTTGCGTGCCGACCTTGTCCGCGATCTCGGGGACGCCGGCCATGGACTGTGACCACGCCCGTTCACAGCTTCCCCTGCGCCTGGACGGCGCGCTGGCGCCGGAGGCGGCGGCGGCGCTGGACGACCATCTCGCCCGGTGCCCGTCGTGCCGGCGGGCGTGCCAGGACCTGCAAACCCTCAGCGCCGCCCTTCGCGGCCACGCCGACCGCTTCACCGCACCGACCGCGTTGCGCTCGCGGGTGCTGGCCGACCTTGCCGCCGCCGCGCCACGGCGCCGGCCCGCCGGCATCGGACGCTGGAGCGACTTCGGGCTTGGCGCCGCGCTGGCCGCCTCGGTGATGCTGGCGGTCAACCTGACCCTGGCGCCATCCCGGCCGCCGGCCGGGCCGATGGCCGATCAGGTGATTTCCGCCCACATCCGTTCCCTGATGGAAGGCCACCTGATCGACATCGCCTCGGCGGATCGCCATACCGTCAAGCCGTGGTTCAACGGCCGGCTGGACCTGGCGCCACCGGTGCGTGACTTTGAGGCCCAGGGCTTTCCGCTGGTCGGCGGGCGGCTTGATGTCCTCGGACAGCGGCCGGTGGCGGCGCTGGTCTATCGCCGCCGCCTGCACGTCATCAACCTGTTCGTTGGCCCCGGGGACGGCACCGCCGGCCTTGATGAGACCGGCCCGGTTCGCGGGTATACCGTGCTGCATTGGAATGACGGAGGGCTGGCCTGCTGGCTGGTCTCCGACGTCGAACGCGCGGAGCTGATCGCCTTCGCCCGCCTGCTGCGCAGCCCCCCACCGGCTCAGTGAACGATCACCGTCCCGACCATATAGGGATGCAGGGAGCAGTAATAACCGTAGGTTCCCGGTTTGGCAAAAACCAGGCGGTAATGCTCGCCGGTATCGAGGCCCGGCGAGCGGAAACTCTTGTCCGAGGCCAACACCTGATGGGGCGTGTCGTCGTGGTTGGTCCACGTCACCGCCTCTCCGGCGGCAATGGTGACCGTCGCCGGGACAAAGGCGAAATTATCGATAACGACGTCGGCATCGGCGGCAAGGGCGGGCGTCATGCCCGCCGCCGTCCAGAACGCCGCGGCGGCCAGTACCGCGGTGTATTTCAGGCGGAGGTCGAGGTTCAGGTTGATGAGCATGGTTGTCGCTCCCTGGTTCACGAGGCCAACGACCGGTCGGTCAGCGCCAGCGGTCCATCACCCGGTTGGACCGTGACCGAACGCAGGCCGAGGTAGTCGCGCAATGCGCCGGCCGGCACCATCAACGGCCCGGGTCCCGGCGCGGTGCCCGGTTCGGGCTGGGGAAACGCCGTCGACCGGGCGGTATGAAACGAGAAATTGCCCTCGATTTTCTGCATCACCTGATGGATGTGACCGTTCAGGACCGTGACCGAACCGAAACGCCGGAGATACCCAAGGGCCTCGACCGCGTCGTCGGTGCCCCAGCCCCACTTGGCATAAGCCGGCCACAGCGGCATGTGAGCCAGCACCACGATCGGGGTCTCCGACGACAACCCGGCCACGTCCTCCCTCAGCCACGCCACCTGGCTGTCGCCCAACAGGCCGAGGCCGCCGGGCTTGAACTGGGCGACGTTGTTCAGGGCCAGGACGTGAACGCCGCCGTGGTCGAAGCTGTACCAGCCGTTGCCCAGGGTTCCTTTGCCGTAGCGGGCGAGGTAGGCCTGACCGTCGCCGTCCAGGAGATCGTGCTCGCCGGGAACGTAATGGACGGGAATACCCTTGATCTCCTTAAGGATTTCCGCCGCGGTATCGAATTCCTCGGGCTTCGAGAAATCGGTGATGTCGCCGGTATGGACCACGAACGCCGGGCGGACCGGCAAGGCGTTGATCCGGGCCACCGTCTCCCGCAAGGTCGCGGTCACGTCGGGGTTGACCGGCTTGTGAAAACCGATATGGCTGTCGCTGATCTGGACGAAGGTAAACCCGGCACCGGCCGCCGCCGCCGCGCCATCGAGCGCAAACGATCGCGGGATGCCGCCGCTGACCGTCCACAGCACGCCGGTCCCGGCCCAGGCCAGGCATTTGAGCGCGCCGCGCCGGCTGAACCGTCGATCCATCGGTTGAAACATCGGGACTTCCCTCCCAGGGGCTGTTGAACCTTCCCCCGGTCCTACCGATGGCCGGGACCGCTTATTCCAGAGCGACCGCGGAAAAGTCTCCGGCGCCGCCGGCCCGCGCCGCCCGCGGTAAACCAATGGTCCCCGGACCCGGTCCAGGCCCTCAATCGCGCCTGACAAGTGGTCGTGTTGACAGGATGAACCGCCCTTGGCGCCCATGATAGCGTTTGTGGGAGTCCCGGCCCATCGTCGGGACCACGCCAGGGGGCACATGACCGTCATTGCAGCCAGATCTTGCCGTCAGACCCTGAAGCATCCGGCGGTGGTTCTTTCGGCGCGCCGTTCCGAAGCCAGGGCGGCACGGGCCGGTGGGGTGCCACCTGATCAACACTATCGGAGCATAAGAAAATGGCCAAGCCGCATATCGATGAAGTGTTCGCCGCAATCCATCAATTTCAGAGCACCTCAACGCTGGCGCAACAGCGCCTGAACGGAAAGTGGGCTGAAATTGATGCCGCCGTAAAGCAAGCCAAGGAAGAATTGAAGGCGAAGTTCGATAAATTCGGGATTGGCGAATATATCGAGTGGGGAGCGAAGTAACACGCTGTCAGTCCGGGACGGTGAGCATGGCCCACTTGCCATCACGGTGGGTGGGCTGCCAACCGTCGGGACCCGCAACCGAAGAGCCGGGCTTATCCCGGCCAATAACGGACATCGGCGGACGGTCCCGGTCTCATCCCTGCTTTTGGCTGCGCCCGGTGGCCGCGCCGTCGTGCCGGTTCGATCCGCCCCTCCCGCCGGCCCTTATTCCTGCCATCTTTCCGGTGTTGGTGGTCGGCCCGACCGGCAACCGGATACGCCGTCCTTGCTTCCGCGGCACCTTTGCCGTCCACTCGGCGCGGCGGCCCGACGGAGTCGGGCGGTGGGCCAATGAGGGATGGGATGATCACGCAATACCGGCAGAACCTGCGCCACACCACCACTTTCCTCCGCGAAATGTGGGTGCTGGCCCGCCCCTACTGGGTTTCCGAGGAGCGCTGGTCGGCCTGGGGGCTGCTGGCGCTGATCGTCGGGCTCAATCTTGGCGCGGTCTATCTCAGCGTCCTGTTCAACGACTGGAACAATCTGTTTTATAACGCACTCCAGAACAAGGATGTCGCCGGGTTCTTTCACCAGATGTTCCGCTTTGGTTGGCTGGCGGCGCTGTCCATCGTGGTTACGGTCTATCAGATGTATCTGAATCTGATGTTGCAGATTCGCTGGCGCCGCTGGCTGACCGACCACTATCTGGAAGACTGGCTGAGCGAGCAGGCCTATTACCGTTTGCAGGTGGCTTCGGGCGGCACCGATAACCCCGACCAGCGCATTGCCGACGACCTTCAGGCATTCGTCGAGGCGACCTTGCGGCTGTCTCTCGGTCTGCTCAGCGCCGTGGTCACCTTGATCTCGTTCGTGGGCATCCTGTGGGCGCTTTCGGGCGATCTTTCGTTCCCGTTGGGCGGCGTCACCGTGGACATCCCGGGCTACATGGTGTGGGTGGCGGTGCTGTACGCGCTGGTGGGCAGCGTCCTGACCCAGGTCATCGGCCGGCCGCTGGCCCGGCTCAATTTTCAGCAGCAGCGGTTCGAAGCGGATTTCCGCTTCTCCCTGATCCGGCTGCGGGAAAATGCCGAGGGAGTGGCCCTGTATCGGGGTGAAATCCCGGAAATGCAGGCCTTTCGCGACCGTTTCGGCAACGTCGTCGGCAACTGGTGGAGCATCATGAGATGCCGCAAGCGCCTGGGCTGGTTCTCTTCCGGTTACGATCAGGTGGCGATGGTTTTTCCCTTTTTGGTCGCGGCGCCGCGCTACTTCTCCGGCGCCATGGAACTGGGCGGGCTGATGCAGACCGCCGATGCCTTCGGCCAGGTTCAGGTGTCCCTGAGCTGGTTCATCAGCGCCTATGTTTCCGTGGCGGAGTGGCGCGCCACCGTGGACCGGCTGACCAGTTTCCGCGGTTCCATCGCCGCCACCCGCGCCGCTGCCCTCCTTCACCCCGGGATCGTCCTCGAGGCCGGACCGGCACCGGGATTGACGCTCGAAGACGTCACTCTTTGCCTGCCTCCTGCCGGCGCGGCGCCGATCCCCGCCGCCCCCGGCGCGGCGCTGGCGCTGCTGTCCGAACCGGCCCCGGTCGCCGAGCCCGAGGCCGAACCGGCGCTCCCGCTGCTGCATGCCGGCATGGTGTTCAAACCCGGAGAGGCGGTGCTGATCACCGGTCCCAGCGGTTCGGGTAAGAGCACTCTGTTCCGGGCCCTGGCCGGGTTGTGGCCTTACGGCAGCGGTCGCATCTGCCTGCCGAAAGGCGCCCGGCCGATGTTCCTGCCGCAAAAGCCCTACCTGCCCATCGGCAGCCTGCACGCCGCGGTGTGTTTCCCGGCGCCCGCCGACCGGTTCACGCCCGACGAGGTCCGCGAGGTGCTGCTGGCCTGCGGTCTGCCCGGGCTCGCCCTCCAACCCGATCAGGTCGACCACTGGGCGCAACGGCTGTCCCCCGGCGAACAGCAACGCCTGGCCATCGCCAGGGCCTTGCTGCACCGGCCCGACTGGCTGTTCCTGGACGAGGCCACCGCCTCTTGCGATCCCGCCACCGAGGCCAGACTTTATGGGTTGCTGCGCGAACGGCTGCCGGCAACCACCTTGATCAGTATCGGCCACCGCGCCACCTTGGCGGCATTCCATGACCGGTGCTTTGCCATCGTGGTCGGCGAAGATGGGACAGGGCGGTTGGTGGCGACGGCGTGAACAACCAAACGTCATGGTTTCCAAAGGCCCCCGGCCTTTGGCGGGTGTGGGCAGAGCCCACCTACCGACTTGATCTCAAGGACAGCCATTGTAATGTGGCACCTATGGGGCCTCGTTACGTTTCCAGGAGGGTTTTGATGGGCCGGGTTCTTGCTGCACTTGCCGGGGTGTTGCTGATGGCCGCGGCAGCCGCTTCTCCGGCGGCCGCCGGCGGGGTTACCGGGCTGGCGCTGTATGGGACGCCCAAATACGCCGCCGATGCCGGCCATCTGGATTATGCCGACCCGGCGGCGCCCAAGGGCGGTGACCTGCGGCTGGCGGTGGTCGGCGGCTTCGATAACCTTAACCCGTTCATCCTGCGCGGCCAGGCCGCCGCCGGCGCCGCCATGGCCTTCCAGACCCTGACCGAGGGCACCAGCGACGAGCCGTTCAGCGAGTACGGTCTGCTGGCCGAGACCATCGAGGTTGCGCCCGACCGGAGTTGGGTTGCCTATACCCTGCGGCCGGAGGCGCGTTTCAACGACGGCACCCCGGTTACGGTCGAGGACGTGATCTGGAGCTTCGAGACCCTGCGCGACCAGGGCCACCCGCAATACCGGCTCTATTACGCCAACGTCGCCAAGGCCGAACAGACCGGCCCCGGTACCGTTCGGTTCACGTTCACCGGTTCCACCAACCGTGAGTTGCCGTTTATCATGGGCGAGTTGCCGGTGCTGCCCAAACACTTTTTTTCCAAGGACCGGCCGTTCAACGCGACGACCCTGACCCCGCTGGTCGGCAGCGGCCCCTACGAGGTCGCCGCGGTCGATGCCGGCCGAAGCATCAGTTATCGCCGGGTCAAGGACTGGTGGGGCAAGGATCTGCCGTTCAGCCACGGCCGATACAACTTCGATACCATCCGGTATGACTATTACCGTGACGCCGATGTCGCCTTTGAGGCCTTCAAGGCCGGGGCGGTGGATTTCCGGGTCGAGAACAGCGCCAAGAACTGGGTCACCGGCTACGACATTCCCGCCGTCGCCGATGGCCGGATTGTCCGGGAGGAAATCAAACACCAGGACCCGCAGGGCATGCAGGGCTTCTTCTTCAATACCCGGCGACCGCTGTTCCAGGACCGGCAGGTCAGGGAGGCGCTGGCGTGGCTGTTTGACTTCGAATGGACCCGTACCAACCTGATGTACGGGCAGTACCAGCGGACCACCAGCTTCTTCGCCAATTCCGAACTCGCCGCCGGAGGACCGCCTACCGCCGCCGAGCAGGCCATCCTCGAGCCCTACCGCGGACGAGAGCCCGACCCGGTGTTCAGCCAGGCCTTCCAGCCGCCGACCACCGACGGCAGTGGCAACATCCGGCAAAATCTGCGGACCGCCCTCGACTTGCTGGCCAGGGCCGGCTGGACGCTCCGGGACGGCAGGCTGGTCAATCAGGCCAGCGGCCAGCCGCTGAACTTCGAGATCCTGATCGATCAACCGATCATGGACCGGATCGTTCAACCTTATTTTCGTAATCTGAGCCGGGCCGGCATCACCGCCACCGTGCGGCTGGTCGACTCGGCGCAATACCAAAACCGGTTGAATAACTTCGATTTTGACATGATCATCGAGACGGTCCCCCAGTCGCTGTCTCCGGGGAACGAGCAGCGCGAATACTGGACCTCGGCCGCGGCCGGGCAGGAGGGCAGCCGCAATCTGGCCGGCGTTCGCGATCCGGTGGTGGATGCGCTGGTGGACCGGTTGATCGCCGCACCCGACCGCGAGACGCTGGTGGCCACCACCCGTGCCCTCGACCGTGTACTGCTGTGGAACTGGTACGTGATTCCCCAATGGCACAACGAGCGGCATAATGTTGCCTATTGGAACCGCTTCGGCCACCCGGCGACCCCGGCCAAATACGGCCTGCCCTTTGACAGCACCTGGTGGGTTGACAACGCCAAGGATGCGGCGTTGCATCGATAGACGTTCGGTAGAGATCTTTCGTGGACGAAACAACTTTGTGGGCTCTGCCCA
>PLTC01000070.1:9154-17657 GCA_003165295.1 Rhodospirillales bacterium
TGCGGGTGCAGGGCAGAGCCCGGCATAATCAGGGCCAGTAACGGGTCGCCACCATGCTCGCCTACACCGTCCGCCGCCTGCTTCTGATCATCCCGACCCTGTTCGGCATCATGGTGGTCAATTTCGCCATCGTGCAACTGGCCCCGGGCGGTCCCATCGAGCAGATCATCGCCCAGCTTCAGGGCACCGCCGTCGACGCCACCGCCCGCATCGGCGGTTCGGCCACCGGCGACCTGCCCGGCCGCGGGTTCCAGGGAGGCGTCACCGGGGACGCCACCCTCAGCCGCTATCGCGGCGCCCGCGGCCTTGACCCGCAGTTCATCAGGCAGTTGGAGCAGGAATTCGGGTTCGACAAGCCGTTGCCCGAACGGTTCCTGCTGATGATGGGGCACTACCTGGAGTTCGACTTCGGCAAGAGCTATTTCCGCAACCAGCGCGTGGTGGATCTGGTGCTGGCCAAGCTGCCGGTATCGATCTCGTTGGGCCTGTGGACGACGTTGTTGATCTATCTGGTGTCGATACCGCTCGGCATCCACAAGGCGATCCGTGACGGCTCCCGCTTTGATGTCTGGACCAGCGCGGTGGTGATCGTCGGCTATGCCATTCCCGGCTTTCTGTTCGCGGTACTGCTGATCGTGCTGTTTGCCGGCGGCAGCTATTTCTCGTGGTTTCCCTTGCGCGGGCTGGTGTCCGACGATTGGGCCGGCCTGCCCTGGTGGCAGCAGGGACTCGATTATTTCTGGCACCTGGCGCTGCCCGTGACCGCTTTGCTGGTGGGCGGCTTCGCCAGCCTGACCATGCTGACCAAGAACTCCTTTCTGGAAGAGATCAACAAGCAGTACGTGATCACCGCCCGGGCCAAGGGCCTGACCGAACGCCGGGTGCTTTATGGCCACGTCTTCCGCAACGCCATGCTGATCGTCATCGCCGGCTTTCCGGCGGCCTTCATCCACCTCCTGTTCACCAGCAACCTGCTGATCGAGGTGATTTTTTCCCTGGACGGGCTCGGCCTTCAGGGTTACGAGGCGGCCATCACCCGGGACTATCCGCTGATGTTCGGGACCCTGTACTTCTTTACTCTGCTGGGGCTGGTCATGAATCTGGTCGGCGATCTGATGTACGTGGCGGTGGATCCCCGCATCGATTTCGAGGCCCGGGGATCATGAGTACGGCGCGTTTCCTGGGCCTTCGCGTCACGCCCCTGACGCTGCGGCGGCTGCACCATTTCCGGGCCAACCGCCGCGGCTTCTGGTCGTTGTGGCTGTTCCTGGCCCTGTTCACCGCCAGCCTGTTCGCCGAATTCATCGCCAACGACAAGCCGCTGATGGTCCGGTTCGACGGCCACATCTATCTGCCGATTCTTACCGCCTACCCCGAAACCACCTTTGGCGGCGAGTTCCAGACCGAGACCGACTATCGCGACCCGTATGTGCGTCAGTTGATCTCGGCCAGGGGCTGGATGATCTGGCCGTTGATCCCGTACTCCTACCAGACCATCAACTACGACCTGCCGGTGCCGGCGCCGGCACCGCCTTCGGCCGAGAACTGGCTGGGTACCGACGATCAGGGCCGGGACGTGGTCGCCCGGCTGATCTACGGCTTTCGCATTTCGGTGTTGTTCGGTCTGGCGCTGACCCTGTTTTCTTCGCTGATCGGGGTGGCAGCCGGTGCGGTTCAGGGTTTTTTCGGCGGCCTGACCGACCTGTTGTTCCAGCGGTTCATCGAAATCTGGTCGGGAATGCCGACGCTTTACCTGCTGATCATCCTGGCCTCGGTGGTCACCCCGAACTTCTGGTGGCTGTTGGGGCTGCTGCTGCTGTTCAGTTGGATGTCGCTGGTGCCGGTGGTGCGCGCGGAGTTCCTGCGCGCCCGCAACTTCGACTATATCCGCGCGGCGCGGGCGCTGGGTGCCGGCAATCTGACCATCATGGTCCGGCACATGCTGCCCAACGCCATGGTGGCCACCCTGACCTTTCTGCCGTTCATCCTGAACGGTTCCATCACCACCCTGACCGCGCTCGATTTCCTCGGCTTCGGGCTGCCGCCGGGTTCGGCCTCCCTTGGGGAGTTGCTGTCCCAGGGCAAGAACAACCTTCAGGCGCCCTGGCTCGGGCTGACCGCCTTCCTGGTTCTGGCAACCATGCTGAGTCTGCTGATTTTTGTCGGCGAAGCGGTACGGGATGCCTTTGATCCGCGCAAGACGCTGGGACGGTGATACCGATATGCCTTATGAATGAGCCATGGGGGGTTTCACCCCCAAACCCCGGACCAGGGCTTCGCCCTGGACCCACCAAGGGCCAATGGCCCTTGGAACCCTTGACGTCGTGCGGGTCCCATAACGTCATGGGTTCAAAGGGCCGGCGGCCCTTTGCNNTTTGCGGGTGTGGGCGGAGCCCGCGAGATCGCTTCGCTGGTCCGAGGTTAAGAAGCCATATAGGCCCGCAACGCCACCGTGACCGCGGGTCGGACACCGAACCACGCCTCGAAGCCGGGCACCGCCTGGTGAAGCAGCATGCCCAATCCGTCCACCACCGGGTTGCCGCGATCGCGCGCCGCCGCCAGCAACGGCGTCAACCGCGGCACGTACACGAGATCAGTCACAACCGCCTGGTACGGAAGCGCCGACAGGTCCAACTCCAGCGCCGGCTGGCCGGTCATGCCCAGGGTGGTGGTGTTGACCAGCAACGCGGCGTCGGCCAGCCGCCCGGTTCGCTCCTGCCACGGTAAGGCGATCACCGGCGGGCCGAAGGCGGCGGCCAGCGCCGCCGCCCGGTCACCGGACCGGTTAAGAACGTGGATCGACCCCACGCCGGCATCGATCAACGCCGCCAGCACCGCCCGGGCCGCGCCGCCGGCCCCCAGCACCACCGCCGGCCCGGCATCGGGGCGCCAATCCGGAGCGCCTTCCCGAAGATTGGCGAGAAAGCCCTCGCCATCGGTGTTGCGGCCCTCGAGGCGGCCATCGGAACCGACCACGATGGTATTGACCGCACCGATCCGCCGGGCCTGGGAAGTGACGGTGTCCAGGCACTCCAGCACCGCCTCCTTGTGCGGCACCGTGACGTTGGCGCCGCGAAAGCCCAGGGCCGCGAGGCCGCGAACCGCCGCCGGCAGGTGTCCCGGCGCCACCGCCAGCGGCACATACGCCCCGTCGATGCCATAGGTACGCAGCCAGTAACCGTGAAGCCGGGGCGACCGCGAATGGGTCACCGGCCAGCCGATCACCCCGGCAACCCGGGCCGCACCGCTGAGGGTCACGCCGCTGACGGTTCCGCCGTTAAGGGATTCCGGGGTCATATTTTCAGTTCTCCGAGTTGGCGCAGGGTCTCTAGCAGCGGCAGCAACGGCAGGCCGAGGATCGCGAAGTAATCGCCCTCGACCCGTTCGAACAGTTGCAGACCCCGGCCTTCGATGTGGTAGCCCCCCACCGACCGGCAGATCTCGGCACCGGCCGCCGCGAGATAGTCCTCGAGAAACCCCTCGCTGAAGGATCGCATGGTCAGCCGCGCCTGTTCGGTCCGGTGCCACAGCACCGTGCCGTCGCGCACCACCACGACGGCCGAAGACAGGACATGGCTGCGACCGCGCAACGTTCGCAGTTGCTCCCGCGCTTCAGCCACGCTCCCGGGCTTGTCGAACCAGCGGTCCCCGCACTCGAGCATCTGGTCGGCGCCGATCACCGCCGCACCGGGATGGTCCACCGCAACCCGCCGGGCCTTCATCTCCGCCAGCACCAGGGCCACCCCGGCCGCACTCCGGCCGGGGTGGCCCTGGTGCCGGCGCCTGACCTCGGCCTCGTCCACGGCGGCGGGCCGGCAGCTCAGGACAACCCCGGCCTGCTCCAGCAGGGTTCTGCGGATTGCCGAGGCCGAAGCCAGAATGACCGCCATGGTACCGACCCTTCCCGCTGTTTCAGGGTGGTGGAGAACCCGCTTCGGGGGAGCGTTGGTGTTGCGACAACAGCATCAGGATTTCCGCAGCGGTTTCCTCGATGGATCGGCGCGAGACATCGATCACCGGCCAACCCTTGCGGGCAAAGTAGCGCCGCGCCTCCATCACCTCCTGCTTGACGGTTTCGGGATCCGCATAGGTCATATCGAGGCCGGGATTGAGCAGACGGAGCCGGTTGCGGCGAATTTGCAACAGGCGTTCCGGGTCATTGGTCAGACCGACGATCAGCGGCCTGACGATCAGATCCAGCTCCGGCGGCAACACGCAGCCGGGCACGAAGGGCACGTTGGCGGCCTTGATCCCGCGATTGGCCAGATAGATGCAGGTCGGTGACTTGGAGGTTCGGGAGACCCCGACCAGAACCACGTCAGCCTCGTGGAGGTCGCGGGTCGCCTGGCCGTCGTCATGACTGAGCGCAAATTCCATGGCGTCCATCCGGCCGAAATATTCGGCGTTCAGGATGTGCTGCCGCCCCGGTTCACGCTGGGATTCGATGCCAAGGTAGCTGCCGAGCGCGCTGATCAGCGGATCCAGCACCGAGACGCAGGGCACCGGCAACTCCCGGCAGTAGTCTTCGAGTCGCCGCCGTAGCCCGTCATCGACCAGCGTGAACATCACCAGGCCGGGACAGGTTTTAATGCCGTCCAGCACCACCTCCAACTGCCTCTGCGTGCGGACAAGATTCCAGAGATGTTCCTTTGGTCTGACATCGTCGAACTGACTGACGCAGGCGCGAGCAATACTGTTGACGGTTTCCCCCGTCGCGTCGGACACCAGATGGAGATGGAAGGTGCGCATTTATCCCCAGGCCCCTGTGGACAGCCGGTCGGCAACGGTGGACAACTGCGGCCGGTCACCGGGCCGGCCGGATCCGTCCCCGCTGTGCCGCAACCGTCCCCCGAGTTGTACCCAAGGGCGCGTTTCATCGCCACCCCTTTGCACAGTGTGGACGGTCCGGCACCGGCCGAGCTTATCCCCACGATTCACCCTGCCGCAAGCCGGCCGGATTCCGCGACTGTGACCAGCCGTCCCACGACTTATCCCCAGCCGGCCGGACGCCGACGGGCGGGTCCGTCCGGCTGGGGATAACCCGGGGATAACCGGTTATCCCCATTCTCACCGGTCACCCACCTTCTCTACAACAAAGTCTTTAATTAAGACTCTTAATGGATTTAGGATTGCGTTTCGGCCCGCGTCCGGCTTCCATGGGGTCGTACCTTTTCCAAGCCTTGTGGACCTGTCCTTGAGCGTGTCGCAAAAGCCGTTCCTCGCCGCCCTGGGCGGTCAGGTTCTCGATCGTCCGCCGTTCTGGCTGATGCGCCAGGCTGGCCGGTACCTGCCCGAATACCGTGAAGTTCGCCGGCAGGCTGGGAGCTTCGTCGATCTTTGCCTTACGCCCGAACTCGCGGGCGAAGTCACCCTGCAACCGTTGCGGCGGTTCGGCATGGACGCGGCCATCCTGTTTTCCGACATCCTGATGGTTCCCTACGGGCTCGGGCAACGGCTTGACTATCTGGATGGAGAGGGGCCGCGATTGGAGGCAATTACCGATGCCGGACAACTCAGCCGGTTATCGGCGGATGGTTTCCATGAGCGGTTGGCAGATGTCTACGAAACGGTTCGCCGGGTTGCCCGGGCTCTTCCCGAAGGGGTTGCCCTGATCGGTTTTGCCGGCTCACCATGGACCGTGGCCTGTTACATGGTTCAGGGCGGCGGCTCCAAGGAATGGGAGAAGGTGAAGGGCTTTGCCTACCGTGACGCCAACGGATTCGCAGCGTTGATCGCATTGCTGGAATCTGTAACGGTGGACTACCTTCTGGCGCAGATCGCCGCCGGGGCCGAGGCGGTTCAATTGTTCGACAGTTGGGCCGGAATTCTGCCGCCCGGGCCGTTCCGGCGGCTGGTGATCGAGCCGACCCGCCGGATTGTTGCCGCGGTAAAGTTGCGCCATCCCGACATTCCGATTATTGGTTTTCCGCGTGGCGCCGGCCTGATGATCGAGGAGTATCTGCTGGCAACCGGGATTGATGCGGTGGCGCTGGACACCACAATACCGCCGGACTGGGCCGCTCGTTGCCTGCAATGCCATCGACCGGTGCAGGGTAATCTTGACCCGATCCTGGTGGTGGCGGGTGGTGAGGCGATGTCTGCCGGAGTTGATGAGATTCTCCGCGCGCTTGCCGGTGGTCCGTTCATCTTCAATCTTGGGCATGGTGTCGCGCAGGCTACGCCGCCGGAGCATGTCGGACAGTTGGCCGGGTTGATCCGGTCGTGGCCGGAGCGCCGCGGATGACCGGAACCGGCAGGATTGCGGTCATCCTGTTCAATCTGGGTGGCCCGGACCGGCTGTCCGCGGTGCGGCCGTTTCTGTTCAATCTGTTCAACGATCCGGCGATCCTGGGGCTGCCGATGCCGGTGCGGCCGGCATTGGCATGGCTGCTTGCCTCGCGTCGGGCCGGTCCCGCCACGGAAATCTACCGGCAACTGGGCGGGGCCTCGCCGTTGCTTGACAATACCCTGGCCCAGGCGCGGGCGCTGGAGGCGGCCCTCGCGGGTCCGCCGGGGCTGGGCGCGCAGTTCCGCACCTTCGTGGCCATGAGGTACTGGCATCCCTTTGCCCGCGAGGTCGTGAAGGCGGTCAAGGTCTTCGATCCCGAGCGGATTTTGCTGTTGCCGCTTTACCCCCAGTGGTCGACCACCACCACTGCCTCGTCATTCCGGGCGTGGCGGCAGGCCTGCCGGCGGATCGGATTGGATCGGCCGACCAGCAGCGTTTGCTGCTATCCGGTGGAACCAGGTTTCGTCACGGCCATTGCCACCCTGATCCGGGAGCGGCTGCCTCAGGCGGCGCTTCACGGTCGGCCGCGGGTGCTGTTTTCGGCCCACGGGTTGCCCAGGCGGGTTATTGACCGCGGAGACCCCTATCAGTGGCAGTGCGAGCAGACCGCGGCGGCCATTGCCGCCGCGGTGGGAAGTCCCGACCTGGAATGGGTTAATTGCTATCAGAGCCGGGTTGGCCCGCTGGAATGGATCGGGCCGGCCACCGATGCGGAAATTACAAGGGCGGGGCGGGATCGCCGGCCGGTGCTGGTGGTTCCGATCGCGTTTGTTTCCGAGCATTCGGAAACACTGGTGGAGTTGGACATCGAATATCGTGGGCTTGCCGAACGTTGCGGGGTGCCGGCATATCTGCGGGTTCCGACCGTCGGGGTGACGCCGACCTTCATTGACGGCTTAGCCACCCTGATCCGAACCACGGTGGCCAAGGCCGGGAGGGCAATGCCGGCAGCCGGCGAAGCGGCCTGTCCCCCGATCGCGCCGGGGTGTGGCTGGCGGTCGGAAGCGATGCAAAAGGGGCGATGATGGATGGTTATCTGGTGGTCAAGGCGTGCCATGTCATCAGCGTGGTGGCGTGGATGGCCGGACTTTTCTATCTGCCCCGGTTGTTCGTCTATCATTGCGCGGCGACGCCGGGTTCGGAACTGTCGGAAACCTTCAAGGTCATGGAACGCCGGCTGATGCGGGCGATCATGGACCCGGCCATGGTGTCGACCTGGGGCTTTGGCCTCTGGTTGTTGGTACTGGCCCCGGACACCCTGTGGCAAACGTGGTTCTGGATCAAGGCAACCGGCATTGTCGGTCTGACGTGGTTGCATCACGTGTTGGGCCGGTGGCGGACCGCCTTTGCCGAGGATCGCAACCGGCACCGGGCGCGAACCTTTCGGATCGCCAACGAGTTGCCGACGCTGGCGCTGGTGGTGATCGTGTTCATGGTGATCGTTAAGCCGTTTTAGGACCGAACCCGGGGTCCGGCGCATCTCCTGACCGCGGCGGAGATCGGGCGGCTCCCGATCGCCCTCAAGCTCTTCCCTGCGGGTTCTGTTTGACAGGCTTCCCGGAATTCGGTAACCATGGGCGTGGCGGGCGACACGCACCCTTTCCCTCCCGCGCGCGTCCGGTACCAAGATCAGGCCTTGCCCCGGTTTACATCCCCGCTGGTACCGGCACCTCAGACAAGGCACCTCTGGTCGACTCGATGCGCTCCTGATTCGTTCGGCTTTCCTTCCTGATCGCATGTGTCGCCGTCCCCCCCTATCCGAAGCCTCTCGTAAAGTCGTTGCTGCCGCAGGTCCGTGATGAATCTCCAGGAATTGAAGTGCAAAACGCCCGCAGAACTGTTGGCGTTTGCCGAAGAATTGCAGATAGAAAATGCGAGCACACTGCGCAAGCAGGACATGATGTTCGCTATCCTGAAGCAGCTTGCCGAAAATGATGTGCCGATTTTCGGGGACGGGGTGCTCGAGATACTACAGGACGGGTTCGGCTTCCTGCGCTCACCAGAGGCGAATTATCTGCCCGGGCCGGACGACATATACGTCTCGCCCAATCAGGTCCGGCGCTTTGGTCTGCGTACCGGTGATACCGTCGAGGGTCAGATTCGTTCTCCCAAGGATGGCGAGCGGTATTTTGCCCTGCTCAAGGTCAATTCGATCAATTTTGACACACCCGACAAGGTCCGGCATCGGATCAACTTCGACAACCTGACGCCGCT
>PLTC01000169.1 GCA_003165295.1 Rhodospirillales bacterium
CAGCCGTGGCGCCCATCCTTGCGGCGGCGGGTCCCCTCCCCCACGCTCGCCTCGACACCGGCGGGCTGACGACCGCGCCCAGAAAGCAGGCGGCACGGATGCTCAAGTGCGAGTGTCAGGCGTGCGGCTACACCGTCAGGACCGCGCGCAAATGGCTGGAGATGGCCGGCGCGCCGCTCTGCCCGATTCCGGGCCACGGCGCGATGCTCCACGAGCCCCTCGACGGGGACGAGGAGCCCGAGGGATGAGCGCGCGCGGCGCCCCTTCCCTTTTGCGTTTGCCTGTGTATACAAGTATAGGCCTATACCTGTAGGAGTGTAGCATGAAGGTTCTCGCCATCCTCTCGCAGAAGGGCGGAGTCGGTAAGACCACCCTGGCGACGTGCCTGGCCGTGGCGGCCGAGCAGGCCGGCAAGGAGGTTGCGATCATCGACCTCGACCCGCAGGCGACCGCTTCCTTCTGGAAGGACGTGCGCCAGCTCGACACGCCCGCCGTTGCCTCGATCCAGCCGGTGCGGTTGTCGGCCGTGCTGAAAGCCTGCGCCGACGCCGGCACCGACCTGGTGGTGATCGACGGCGCGGCCGTGGCGCGCGACGTGACTTTCGAGGCGGCGCGTCATGCCGACTTCATCCTGATCCCGACCAAGACCGCCGTGTTCGACACCATGAGCATGACGCACACGCTGGAGGTGGTGCGCCAGCTCGATCGCGCCTTCGCCGTCGTGCTGACCTTCGTGCCACCCCAGGGGCAGGAGACGGGCGACGCGATGAAGGCGGTGGAGGAGCTGGGCGCGGCCGTCTGTCCGGTGACGGTCGGCAACCGCAAGGCTTTCTTCCGCGCCCAGGCCGTAGGCCAGGCGGTGCAGGAGTTCGAGCCGCATGGCCCGGCGGCGGCCGAGATCAAACAGTTATACGAGTATACAAGTATACGACTATACAAACAGGCGGAGGTGGCGTGATGGCCAAGGGCAATGCGCTTCAGGCCGTTCTCGACCGCGCCAAGGCTGGCGGCGATCCCGCGCCCTCGCCGGCTACCCCGGCCGAGGCGCCGGCCGCTAGAGGGGCGCAGGGGAGCCGCCGGGGGACCAAGCTGATCGGTGGCCACTTCCCACCCGAGGTCAGCACCCAGCTCCGCATCCTCGCGGCCGAGGGGGGGACGACGGTGCAAAGCCTGTTGGCCGAGGCGCTGGACGATCTGTTCGTCAAGAAGGGGCGCAACCACGTCGCTCGCGGGGGCGTATAGCCGTATACAATTATACGCCTATACGCGGCGGGGACGCCGGAAACCTGAAAGGTGAGTTTTGGGGTAGGGGCTCACCGTTCGTCAGCCGGCCGGTTGAAGTCCACCAGGACCGGCATTTCGAGAGGTTCGCCCCGCAGCTTGGCCCGCCGGACGACACTGTGCTGATCGATCAGGATTTGCGCATCGCGTTTGCCGGTGGAGGTTTTGGGGAACCAATGCAGCGCCACCCGTTCGACCTTGCGCCCCTTCTTGATGGGTGTGAAGTCAACGAAGAAAGGGCAGAGCTTGTTGATTTCGTCCTTGGCGACTTTTAGGCAATATTTGTTGAAATCCGCGAACCGCTCCAGCTTTCCTTCGGGCACGTTCAGGAGGCCGCGAAGCTCCTCAACCGTGAATTCTTCCGTCTGCTTGTATTCCAGGCCTATGCGGCGCTCGATCATTTCATAGAGGCAGAGAGCGTATTTCGACTCGAAGCAATACATCACCTGCGTCTTGAGGCGGGCATAGACCTCACTGTTCCGCAGGATCTCGATCAGCTCCTCGGGGATGCGGTAGTGAAGGAAGCCGTCCTTCTCCAGGCTCTCGTCGCTCGGGCCGAGGAGCTGGACGCGGCGCTTGTAGCTCTTGCCGGCCTTGCGGATGGTGACGATCGCGATCGTGCCCATCAGCCGCAGCAGCGAGCTTTCCACCCGCTCATTGCCCTGATGCGTGCCCTTCAGGGCCGTTTTGGAGATGCGATGGATGATGGGCTCGCCTATCCGCTCCCAGGCGTTGGCGATCAGCAGATTGTAGATGCGGCGATCGGCGAGGGTGAGGGGGTTCAGCTCGACAATGTCCACCAGCTCGCCGGGCTTGACGATCTCGCCATAGTTGGCCGGATCGAACGGATTGCCGCGCCCCTTTTGATCCAGGGTCCGAATAGCGAGGTCGACCACAGCGCCTTTTGACATCGACACGTCCATTGGTGAGCAAGAACAGATTCTCAGCTCACCTTACCGCCGAATTGTGAGTTGGGCAAATTCTCTAGCTCCCCGATGGACGGTGAGGGGGCTACCCCAAAACTCACCGTCGAGGGGGCGCCTACCCCAAAGCTCACGCGACTCGGCCCCAACACTCACTTTTACCGACCCCAAAGCTCACCGTAGGCTACCCCAAAGCTCACGCGACTCGGCCCCAACACTCACTTTTCGGCCTGATTCGCTGTTACGGTTCAACGAGTTACGGCCCCTGAATCTTGAATCTAAGAAGAATCTTAGAATCTGAACCGGAACGGTGAGTTTTGGGGTAGGCGAACCTGTGGATAACTTTCTGCCCAGACCGTAGAACGCTGGAGCAGAAAGAAAGCGCCGCCTCTTGGGGGCTTCGCCCCCGCCGGCTCGCGGCCTTCGGCCGCCCCGGCCCGCTTCGCGGTCCTCCCACCCGGCATCCCCCATCAAAATGAGTCGGCCTAGTCGGCCGACAAGCTATTCCAAGAG
>PLTC01000211.1 GCA_003165295.1 Rhodospirillales bacterium
ACGCCGGCGCCGCCATTGCCGAACAAGGGCTTGACGATGACGTCCTTGTGCTCCTCCCGGAATGCCAGGATCGAGTCCTTGTCGCTGGTGATCAGGGTCGGCGGCTGCACCCCCGGAAAGCCGGTGACGAACAGCTTCTCCGGCGCGTTGCGCACCGCGGCCGGATCGTTCAGCACCAGCGTGCCCGGCTGGATGTGCTCCAGCATGTGGGTTGCGGTGATATAGGCCATGTCGAACGGGGGGTCCTGCCGCATCATCACCAAATCGAGGGTCGAAAGGTCGACCCGCTCCGGCGCGCCGGCGGTGAAATGGTTGCCGCGCTCCCGCCGAACGGTGAACGGCCGCATCACCGCACTCAGCCGGTTGCCCTCCAGCGCCAGTTGGCGCGGCGCGTAATGCAGAAGCGTGTGGCCGCGGCTGAGCGCCTCCAGCGCCATCATGAAGCTGGAATCGGTATCGATGTTGATCGATTCCAGCGGGTCCATCTGGAACGCGACGGTCAGGGTCATTTCAGGTTCCGGTGGTTAGTTGATCTTGGTCGCCAAGTTGCGGCGGAGCGCCATCGCTTCGCCGCGCTGGCTGTCGTCGGAGAGCAGCAGGAAGCGGTCGAGCGCCTGGAGCGCGTATTTGAGTTCGCCGAGTTCGGTCCTCATCTCGGCCGCCTCGCGCCACAGATCGGCGATTTCCGGCGCGATCGCCAGCATCCCCTCCAGCACCAAGGCGGCGCGCCGGTGTTCGCCGGCGTCGCGCACCCGCTTCTTGATGTTGTTCTGGAGCCGGAGCAGGATCGACCGGTTATCCACCGGCGCGTAATGCTCCGGTTCCAGCTCCGCGGCGGCGCCGGCCGTCGCCTTGAGCAGATCCCGCAGGTCGACGGCACTGCATTCCAGGCCGCGGCGAAACGGATCGATGATGATCCGCTCCCCCGCCGCCTCCAGCCGGACCAGAAAATGGCCGGGAAAGTTCAACCCGACCATGTCCCAGCCGCGAATCCGGGCAACATGGAGGAACAGGATGCCGAGCGCCACCGGCAGGCCGCGCCGGCGGTCGATCACGCTCATCAGATTGGCGTTCTGCAAATCCTCATAGGTCTGGGTGTCCCCTTGGTAACCGTAGCGGTTGACCAGGGTTTCGCGCAGCGCCGCGGTCCGCGCCGCCACATGGTCGTCGAACCCGGCGTGGCGCGCCGCGACATCCTCGGCAAGTTGGCCCAGATGACGGCGGTAGCTGTCGAGATCGCCGCTGGGCCGGTCAAGCACCGCCAGCATCAGAGCGGCTTCGGCCAGCTCGATCTGACTGTCGGCCTGCTGACCGACCTGACGGAGGAATTCCCGGGCTTCCGGACGACTGGGCAAGGCTGGTGCGCTCGTACTGGCGGTTACTGACGGTTACTGACGGTCGGAACGGTGGCGCTTCGTGATCCGCGGCTCTCGACGATACGGCCGCTCTCAACTGATGCAGATGACGTAGACCAGGAAGCCGGCTCTTGTCGACGCTCTCTTCACCGGCCGTTCCGTAAACCGCGGCCGGTGCCATCGGCCCCCGAATGGCGCTCACGGCCGCCAGGCATCGACCAGATGGCGGGGCCAGCGCCATGGGCTGACCAGCATCACATCGAAGCGCACCGCAAGACCCGACAGTTCGGGATGCCGGGAAAGGAAGACCGTCGCCGCCCGGACCAGCCGCTGGCTCTGACGCCCCGAGAGCGCCGCGGCCGCGACCCCGGGATCCCGCCGGGCCTTGACCTCGACGATGGCCAGGATGCCGCCCCGTTGCGCCACAATGTCGATCTCGCCCAGCGGCGTCCGCTCTCGAGCCGCCAACACCCGGTATCCGGCCAGCCGCAGCGCCAGCCGGCACACCGCCTCGGCGTACCGGCCAAAACGCTCGGCGGCACCCCGGGCCGTTCTACCGGTCGCCGCCGCCCCCGTCGTCGTCTTCCTCATCATCTCCGGTATCCTCTCCCCCATGGCCCGCGGTGTCCGGCCCGGTTCCGGGTGCGGTGGCGCCGACCAGCGCCAGCGCCCGGGCATAAACCTCGCGCCGGGGCCAGCCGCTCAGTCGCGCCACCTCGGCCACCGCATCCTTGAGACTGGCCCCGGCCAGGGCCTGGCCGAGCGCGCCGTCGATACCGGCCGGGTCGAACACCGCCCCGGCCCCGGCCGCGGCGGGCGGTCCGATCACCACCACCACCTCGCCCTTGGGCGGACCGGCCACGACATAATGCGCGGCCAGTTCGGGCAGCGACCCGCGTCGGACCTCTTCGAACCGCTTGGTCAGTTCACGCGCCACCGCCGCCGGCCGCGGCCCCAGCACCGTCGCCAGATCACCCAGGAGCGCCGCCAGCCGTTGCGCCGATTCGTAGCACACCAAAGTCGCCGGCACCGCCGCCACCTCCTCGATGGCGGCCCGCCGGGCCGTGGCCCGGGCCGGCAGAAAGCCGCAGAACAGGAAGCGGTCAGGGGGCAGCGCCGAAAGCTGGAGCGCGGTCAGCACGGCGCTGGCGCCGGGCAGCGCCGTCACCGCGAACCCCGCCTCCACCGCCGCCAGGACCAGCTTGTAGCCGGGATCCGAAACCAGCGGCGTACCGGCGTCGCTGACCAGCGCCACCACCGCGCCCTCGGCCAGCCGGGCCAGCAGGCGCGGCCGCATCTGAGCGGCGTTGTGTTCGTGATAGGAAATCATCGGCGTCCGAATATCGTAGCGATTCAAGAGCTTGGCCGTAACCCGGGTGTCCTCGCAGGCGATCACCGCGGCGGCCCGCAGCAGCTCCAGCGCCCGTATCGTGATGTCGCCGGTGTTGCCGATCGGCGTCGCCACAAGATAAAGCCCAGCAGCGGGTTTACAGGACGGCCCGCGGTCGCTACCCTCTGGTGGGTACTTGGTCTGTTCAGGCATGGAGACCGTCGGTGGCAGGTTTTGCGAAGAGCGCGGCATGGCTCGGAAGAGCGGCACCCCAGCGGATGGCGATTCTGGCCATCCTCGTGGCCCTCGCGGCCTGCGCCAGCCCCAATCTCACTCATCCGGTCCCGCCCGCGCCGACGGTACCGGCAGAAACCGGTCTGCCGCAAGCCCCGCCTGCCCTGCCGACCAGGCCCGTGACCGAAACGCCCCTGGAGCCGCAGAGTCAGGTCCCGGTGTCCACCGGCCCGCTCAAGATCGGCCTGCTGTTGCCGCTTTCCGGCAACGGCGCCGCCGTCGGCACCGAAATGCTCAACGCCGCGCAGATGGCGTTGTTCGATTTGGGCGAGGATCGCTTTCAGTTGCTGCCGCGCGACACCAAGGGGTCCCCGGCCGAAGCCGCCGAAGCCACCCGCCGGCTGATCTCCGGTGGCGCCCGACTGGTGCTGGGACCGCTGTTCAGCACCGAAGTCACCGCGGTCAAGCCGGTGGCGCAGGCCGCCGGCGTCAACGTCCTGGCCTTTTCCAACGACTGGACCCGCGCCGGTGACGGCATCTACATCATCGGTCTGGTTCCGGCCGATCAGGTGGCGCGGATCGTCGGCTTCACCCAGATGCGCGGGCTGGCCCGGCTGGCGGTGCTGGCGCCCCGCGACCCTTACGGCGACGCGGTGGTGGCGGCGGTGCGCGAGACCGCCCGGCGGGTCGGCGTCACCGTCACCCGCGAGGAACGCTATGGCAAAAACAACGCCGAAATGGCGACCGCGGTCACCCGGCTGGCCAGCGCCTCGCCGCTGGAGGACGAAAAGCGCCAGCTCGCCGGCCGCACCGACGAGGCGTCGCGGGCGGCACTGGCCCGGCTTGAGGCCCAGCCGGCACCCGCCGACAGCAGTTTCGACGCCCTGCTGATCGCCGAGGGCGGTGACCGGCTCAAGGCGCTGGTGCCGATGCTGGCCGCTCACGGTATCGACAGTGCCCATGTCCGCCTGCTCGGTACCGGGTTGTGGGACGATCCCGCCATCGGCCGGCTGCCGGGCCTTGCCGGCGCCTGGTACGCGGCACCGGCCCCGGAAACCCGCGCCGATTTCGAAAGCCGGTTCGAGGCGCTCTACCATCACCGGCCGCAACGGCTGGCCACGCTGGCCTACGACGCCACCGCACTGGCCGCGGTGCTGGCCAAGTCTCCCGCCACCTCCGGCTTTGGCGCCGCGGCATTGACCAACCCCAGCGGCTTCGCCGGAATCGACGGCATCTTCCGCCTGCGCAACGACGGCCTGGTGGAACGGGGACTCGCGGTCATCGAAATCGGCCCTGACGGTCCCCGGGTGATCGATCAGGCGCCGGCCAGCTTCGAGGCGCTGACCAACTGATCGCTGTGACCGACGAAAAGGGGGGCTTTGCCCCCTTGCCCCCGACCAGGGCGTTGCCCTGGACCCACCAAAGGCCCGTTGCCCTGGACCCACCAAAGGCCGGGGGCCTTTGGAAACCGGAACCTTGGAGCATTATGGGGCCGGGGGCGGCGGACCGTAGAGACGCTCCGGCGGGGTTTCCACCGGCAGGATGGTGGTGAAGCCGTCGCGCCCCCAGCTCCGGTAGAAGCAGGAGCGGCGCCCGGTGTGGCAGGCCACGCCGTCCTGCTCGACCACCAGCAGCACGGTATCGCCGTCGCAGTCGATCCGCAGTTCCTTGAGCCGCTGGCTCTGGCCCGAGATCTCGCCCTTGCGCCAGAGGGCGCGGCGCGAGCGTGACCAGTAGCAGACGCGGCCGGTGGTCACGGTTTCCACCAGCGCGTCACGGTTCATCCAGGCCATCATCAGGACTTCGCCGGTTCCCCATTGCTGGGCGATGGCCGGCACCAGGCCGTCCTCGTTGAAGCAGACCGCTGCCAGCAGCGGCGCAGGCTCGGGTCGCTGGTCGGACATGGCGGTTGGCCTCCCTGACCTCAGGACATCATGGGTTCAAAGGGCCGACCGGCCCTTTGCGGGTATGGGCAGCGCCCACAGACTCGTTTTCCTTCGGCTCTTCGCCCTCGTCCAGTGCCGCCCGCAGCCGCCCGAAGCCCCGGTCAAGATCGGCGATCAGGTCGTCGATGTCCTCGAGTCCGGCGTGAAAGCGGATCAGCGGTCCCGGGGCATCCCAGCGGGTGGCGGAGCGGTGTCGGCGCGGATGGACCGGCAGCACCAGGCTTTCGAAACCACCCCAACTGTAGCCGATCCCGAACAAGTCCAGCGGGTCGAGCAGTGCGGCGACCGCACGCCTGGAGCAAGGCCGGAATTGCACCGCGAACAGGCCGCTGGCCCCGCCGAAGTCCCGCCGCCACAGGCCATGGCCGGGATCCTCGGGGCGGGCCGGATACAGCACCCGCTCCACCTCGGGCTGGACCGAGAACCAGTCGGCCAGCGCCAGCGCGGCCTGGCCATGGCGCCGGAGCCGCACCGCGAGCGTGCGCAAGCCGCGCAGGCCGAGATAGACATCGTCGGGACCGGCACAGGTGCCGAAGCGGACCGCGGCGCGTTTGACCGGTTCCCAGGCCGCTTCGGTGCAGACCATCAGGCCCAGCATGGCGTCGGAATGGCCGACGATGTACTTGGTGGCGGCATGAATCGAGACGTCGACGCCATGATCGAAGGGCCGGAAATACAGGGGCGTGGCCCAGGTGTTGTCCATCAGCACCACCGCCCCGGCGGCCCTGGCGGCGGCGGCGATGGCCGGAACGTCCTGGACCTCGAAGGTCAGGGAGCCCGGCGATTCCAGATAGACCACCCGGGTCTCGGGACGGATCAAAGCGGCGATGCCGGCGCCGATCAGCGGATCGTAATACTCGACGGCGACGCCGAACCGGGCCAGCACCTCGGAACAGAACCGTCGGGTCGGGCCGTAGGCGCTGTCCGTGACCAGGATGTGGTCGCCGGCCTTGGTGAAGGCGGTCAGCGCGGTGGCGATGGCCGCCAGCCCCGAGGCCGCGGTCACCGCCCGGAAACCCCCTTCCAGTTCCGCCACCGCCTGTTCCAGGGCCTGGGAGGTGGGCGTGCCCATCCGGCCGTAATTGATGGTCTCGAACGGCGTGGCATCGGCGGCCTCCAGCGCCGCGACGCTGGGGAACAGCACGGTGGAGGCGTGATAGACCGGCGGGTTGACGATGCCGTGGTGATCGAACGGCGCAGTGCCGGCATGGGTCAGAATGGTTTCGGGCCGGGCATCGGTCATGTCGGGGCCTTCTTGACGAACAGCGGGGAATCCGGTGGCCGATCGGGGCTCAGTGCAGCCCTTTGTCGTTCAGGAACCGGCTGTATTTCTGATCGGTGCCCTGGATATGCCGGACCAGCCAGTTCTTGAGGAAGGTCATGACCTCCATGCTGAGCATTGCCGAGGCGCCGGCATGGTACTTGCGCTGGATGTCGATCACCTGGCGGGTCAATGCCTCGTGTTCCTTGTGATGACTTTCCAGATCGGGGTATCCGTACTGCTTCAGGGCGGCTTCCTCGCCCACGAAGTGATTGCGGGTATAGGCGATCAGTTCATCAAGGGTTTGGCCCAGGGCTTCCCGGCCGCGACCGGCCTGCACCGCTTCGAACAGCGCGTTGATCAACGACACCAGCTTTTTGTGTTCGTCGTCGAACCGGGCCACGCCAACGCTCAGACGTTCGGTCCATTCCATGAGAGGCATCGACCTGTTCCTTTCCCTGATCCCTGACGGCGTCGGGCGCCATCCTAGCAGGCACGGGCCGCCAAACGTCAAGGGTTCAAAGGGTCGCCGGCCCTTTGCGGGTGTGGGCAGAGCCCACAAGAATCCTGGATGATTCCCGGATGCATCCCGCCCCCGCCCCGGCTATGCTTCGGCTCCCGTGCCAGCCCCGAGCCGGAAAGGAAGCGAAGCCCGATGAACGAAGGTCAGACCACCGCGGCCGGACGGCGGTTCCGGCGCAAGCTCGACCTGGCCCACGGCCTGATCGACCTCACCCACGGCAGCGGCGGCATGGCCACCACCCAACTGGTCCGGGAGTTGTTCGCCGCGGCTTTCGACAATCCATGGCTGGCCCAGGGCAACGACCAGGCGGTGCTGCCGCGGCCCGAGGGGGCGCTGGTTCTGACCACCGACAGCTATGTGGTGTCGCCGTTGTTCTTCCCCGGCGGCGACATCGGCTCGCTGGCGGTTCACGGCACGGTCAATGACCTGGCCATGGCCGGCGCCCGGCCGCTTTACCTGACCGCCGGCTTCATTCTCGAGGAAGGTCTGGCGCTGGCCGAGTTGAGCCGGGTGGTCGACAGCATGGCGGCGGCGGCGCGGGCGGCGGGCGTGGCGGTGGTCAGCGGCGATACCAAGGTGGTGGAACGCGGCAAGGCCGACCGGGTGTTCATCAACACCGCCGGCGTCGGGGTGGCCCGGCCCGGGGTGGCGCCCTCGGGCGACCGGGCACGGCCGGGAGACGTGATCCTGGTCAGCGGCACCATCGGCGACCACGGGGTGGCCATCATGTCGTGCCGGGAGAACCTGACCTTTGAAACCACCATCCTTTCCGACAGCGCGGCGCTGCACGGGCTCGTGGCGGCGATGGTGGCGGCGGTTCCCGATGTCCATTGCCTGCGCGACCCGACCCGGGGCGGCCTCGCCACCACCTTGAACGAAATCGCCCACCAGTCCGGCGTCGGCATGCTGATCCGGGAAAGCGACGTCCCGGTGCGCCCGCAGGTGGCGGCGGCCTGCGAACTGCTCGGCCTGGACCCGCTCTACGTGGCCAACGAGGGCAAGCTGGTGGCCATCGCGGCGCCCGAGGCGGCGCAACCCCTGCTGGCGGCGCTACGCGCCCATCCCCTGGGCCGGGATGCCGCGGCGATCGGCACGGTTCAGGCCGACCCCCATCATTTCGTCCAGATGCAGACCGCCTTTGGCGGCCGGCGGATCGTCGACTGGCTTTCGGGCGAACAACTCCCGCGCATCTGCTGAGGCCGGCGGCTCAGCCGGCGCGTTCCGGGGCGCCCCGGGCCGCCCGGAGTTGTTCCACCATCGCCGCGAACCGGGCCATGTCGACATGGCCCGGTGCGAACTCGCCGTGAAGGTCCCGGTCCTTGCACGCCGAGAACAGGAAGCGTTCCAACAGACGGTCGGTGCTGCGGATGTGGGTGGTCAGCCAGTCCTTGAAGAACTGCGAGACGTCCTGGGTGATGGGGGCCTGACCCGAAGCCAGCCGCGAAGCGTAGCCCTGGACGTTGCGGCTCAGCGCGCGGTGTTCGGCCCGGTGATGGGCGAGGCCGGGAAAGCCGTGCAGCACCATCAGCGCCTCTTCGCGCAGGAAGTGGTCTTCACATTCGGCGATCAGCCGCTGCACCACCCCGAGCATGCGCTTGCGTTTGCCCGCCCGGCTGACCGCGTCGTCGCCCCGGCCGCCGATGGTCTGCCGGAGTTCGCCCAGAATCTGGTACAGGCGAACATGATCCTCGTTGACCACCGAATAAAGGGGTGCCGGCGCCGGACGCTTCCAGAACCAACCGAAAAATCCCATAATCCCATCTCCCGTGTGGCGGTGCCTATCAGCGGCCGTGCCCGCCCCGGGGTCTACTGTCAGGTCGGACAGGCGTCGAAAATGCCGCAGGACGGCGGACGCGGGCATGCGGAAACACCCCACCCCGGCACCGCCCGACGAGCGAGGTAACGCATTGATACCAATGAGCCTGGTGGATCGCGTCATCGAAGTTGCATGGCGTCCGGGAGCGCGGCCGTCCCGGCGCATAGGGGGCAAAGTCCCCAATGGGTCAGCCTTTACGCTCGCCGGTGGAATTTGACGGCGGCATATCCCGCGGTGCCACGGGATATGGTAGCGTAACCTCGATCCGCAGCCCGCCTTCGGGGCGATTTCGGAAACGAATGTCGCCGCCATGGCCGTGGATCACGGTGCGGGCGACGCTGAGGCCAAGCCCGACGCCGCCGGTGCTGGCGTTTCGGGAGGATTCCAGGCGATAGAAGGGCGCGAACACGTTTTCGTGCTCGGCCGCCGGAATCCCCGGACCGTCATCCTCGACCGTGATCAGGATGTTCGCCTCAAGCGCCGACAGGGCGACCCGAGCGGCGTGACCGTACTTGACCCCGTTCTCGATCAGGTTGGTCAGCGCCCGCTTGAGGGCGGCCGGGCGACACTCGAAAGGCAGCCGGCCCGTGGGCTCGAACGAGACCGGCAGGCCGGCATCGGCCAGATCGTAGCAGATGCTCGACAACAGGCCGACCAGATCCATCAGCCGCGGCTCGCTGGTGGCGTCGTCCCGCGCGAAAGAGAGGGTGGCGGCGATCATCGCCTCCATCTCGTCGAGAGTCGCGCGCATCCGGGCCTGTTCCTCGGCATCGCCAATGAACTCGGTGCGCAGCCGCAGCAAGGTAATCGGCGTGCGCAGGTCATGGGAAATCGCGGCCAGCATCCGGGTCCGGTCCTCGACAAAGCGGCGCAACCGCTCCTGCATGCTGTTGAAGGCGCGGGCGACCAGGCGGACCTCGAGGGAACCGGTCTCGGCCAGCGGCAGGGCGTCGACGCCCTGGCCCAGGCGCTCGGCGGCGGCAGCGACCTCGGACAGCGGCCGGGTCAAACGACGCACCACCCAAAGCGACAGCAGCAGGATTGCCGCCGCCATCACCAAGGACGAAACGCCGGTATAGCTGGCCCAGAACGGATGGACATGGGACGGATCCGGGCAGGCCGGCGCGCCCGTCTGTCCGACGGTGAACACGACCAGGCTCACGAGGTGCGAGGCGCTGAGGCCGACCAGCAGGGTCAGGATCGTGCGGCCGGCCAGGCTCTGCGGCACCAGCCGCCACAGGACACGGACAGGCATCAATCAGCCCTCCCGAACAATTTCGGGAGCGAAAAGGTAGCCGCCACCCCACACGGTCTTGATCAGGGTCGGGGTCTTGGGGTCGGGCTCGATCTTGCGGCGCAGGCGGCTGATCTGGTTGTCGACGGCGCGGTCGAACAAGTGCGCCTCTCGCCCCTGGACCATATCGAGCAGGCGGTCGCGGTCGAGCACCTGGCGCGGATGATCGAGAAACGCCAGGAGCAGGCGGAATTCGGCCGAGGAAATCGACACCACCGCGCCTTCGCGATCGATCAGCTTGCGCTTGAGCGGATCGAGCCGCCAGCCTTCGAATTCATAGACCACCGCTTCGCCGGTTTCGGGCGCGGTCCGCCCGGCGCGGCGCAGAACGCTGCGGATGCGCGCGACCAGTTCGCGCGGATCGAACGGTTTGACGACATAGTCGTCGGCGCCGATTTCCAGCCCGACGACGCGGTCGGTCGATTCGCCGCGTGCGGTGATGAAAATCACCGGCACGCGCCGGGATTCGGCGAGGTAGCGGCATAGCGACAGGCCATCCTCGCCCGGCATCATGATGTCNNAGGACAAGGTCGTAATGCGCCGCAGCAATACGCCCGCGCGCCTCGGCGGCGCTGCCGACCTGGGTCACGGCGAACCCCTGGCGCGACAGATAGTCCGCCAGGGGTTCGCGCAGTGCGGTCTCGTCATCGACCAACAGGATTTCGGTGCAGGATGGATCTGTCATCCTGCCGTTCTTATCCGATTGGGCCTGAGGTTCCAGTATGGTCGTCACGGATCGCACCCGTCACTCGTCGCCATCGTGGTGGCGCCACCGCCAACCTTCATGATCCCGGCCTTCGCGACCACGGCCTTCATGTCCCCGGTCATGCCGCGCGGCGTGCAGTTCTTCGCGAGTCAGCTTGCCGTCGTGGTTGGCATCAAGCTTGTCAAAGCGGGCCTTGAGCGCGGCATCGAACGCGGCGCGGGTGATCACGCCGTCCTTGCGCGCTTCGTGCAGAGCCGGTTTGATGATCGCCAGGGCGATGACACCGCCCTGATGCCTGCCCCATTCGCCCGGCCCGTGATGATCCGGCCCCTGATGTTCGGGGCCCTGATGTTCGGGGCCCTGATGATCGGAGTCGCCGTGGCGGTGGCCTTTCCATTCGGCCTCGCGCGCGTGGACAAAGGCCAGGAATTCGTCCTTGCTGATCACGCCGTCGTGGTTGGTGTCCCACTTGGCAAAGCGTTCGAGCAAGCGGGCGTCGCGGTCGGCGCCATCGATCTTGCCGTCGTGGTTGGCGTCAAGCCGGTCCCACAGCTTGTCCGCCTCTGCCTT
>PLTC01000257.1:0-4302 GCA_003165295.1 Rhodospirillales bacterium
GCGGCTATCACATGCAGGAGGCCGGTGCCACCGCCGTCCAGGAACTGGCGTTCACCCTGGCCGATGGCCTGGAATACGTGCGGGCGGCGCTGGACAAGGGCCTTAAGGTCGACGAATTCGCGCCGCGTCTGTCGTTTTTCTTCTCCATCGGCATGAATTTCTTCATGGANNATCGCCAAGCTGCGCGCCGCCCGGCTGCTCTGGGCGCGGCACATGAAGCGGTTGTTTGCGCCTCAGGATGCCCGCTCGCTGGCGCTGCGCACCCACTGTCAGACCTCGGGGGTGTCGCTGACCGAACAGGACCCGTTCAACAACGTCATCCGGACCACCATCGAGGCGATGGCCGCAGTGCTGGGCGGGACCCAGTCGCTCCACACCAACGCCTATGACGAGGCGCTGGGCCTGCCCACCGCTTTTTCCGCCCGGGTTGCCCGCAACACCCAGTTGATCATCGCCGAGGAAAGCGGGATCCCCCATGTGGTGGATCCACTGGGCGGCTCGTATTACGTGGAGGCGCTGACCGACAGCCTGGCCACTGCCGCCGACGAGCTGATCGCCAAGGTCGAGGCGCTGGGCGGCATGACCCGTGCCGTCGAGTCGGGCATGCCCAAGCTGCTGATCGAGGAGGCGGCGGCGCGCCGGCAGGCGGCCATCGACCGCGGCGACGAGGTGGTGGTGGGCGTCAACAAGTACAAGGTGCCCGAGGCCGACACGGCGGCGGTGGACGTGCTCGACATCGACAACAGCGCGGTCCGCGAGGCCCAGGTGGCGCGTCTCCGGCGCATCCGGGCCAGCCGCGACGCCGCGGCCTGCACCGCGGCGCTGGAGGCGCTGTCCCGGGCCGCCGCCGACAATTCGGGGAATCTGCTGGAACTGGCCATCGTCGCGACCCGGGCACGGGCCACCGTCGGCGAAATCTCCGACGCCCTGGAAAAGGTTTACGGCCGTCACAGCGCCGTGATCCGCTCGGTCTCGGGGGTTTACGGCTCGGCCTATGCCGGAGACGCCGGCTTTGCGCGGATTCAGGCCGAGGTGACCCGTTTCGCCGAGGCCGAAGGCCGCCGGCCGCGGCTGCTGGTGGCCAAGATGGGCCAGGACGGCCACGACCGCGGCGCCAAGGTGATCGCCACCAGCTTTGCCGATATCGGCTTTGACGTGGATGTGGGACCGCTGTTCCAGACCCCCGAAGAGGCGGCGCGTCAGGCGATCGAAAACGACGTCCACATCATCGGCGTGTCCAGCCAGGCCGCCGGCCACAAGACGCTGGTCCCCCAACTGATCCAGGAGTTGAACAAGCTCGGCGCCTCCGACATCCTGGTGGTCTGCGGCGGGGTGATCCCGCCCCAGGACTACGACATGCTGTATCAGGCCGGGGTTGCCGCAATTTTCGGCCCCGGCACCAACATTCCCCAGGCCGCCGAAGCCGTCCTGACACTCCTGAAAAAGCAGGTCGCGTAAAAGGGGGGCCCGGGGCAACGCGCCATAGGCGCCGGGATACAATGGATGTCCTTGAGATCAGGTCAGTACGTGGGCTCCGCCCACACCCGCCAAAGGCCGGGGGCCTTTGGAAACCGTGACGTCCTGATCCCATAACGTCATGGGGTCCGGGGCCTGATGGGCCCCGGCGGGTGCAGGGCGGAACCCTGCAAAAAAACACTACCCTGGCGCCGGCGGGGCAACGCCCCTGGACGCCCAAGGCCGGAGAGTCCGCCGTGACCGACTGGTACGACCAAGGCAACCGTCTGCACCTGGAAGAGAACCGGCCGCTCGACGCCGAACGCGCCTATCGCCGGGCGATCGAGGAGGCCCCCACCGATGCCCGCCCGTGGAACGGGCTGGGCATCCTGCTTTCCGACCGGCTGGGGCGGGTCGACGAGGCGGCGGCGGCGTTCGAGCGGGCCATCGCCCTTGATCCGGGCTTCGCCGCGCCGTGGAACGGGCTGGGCATCCATCAGCAGGAGCAGTTGTGTCGGCCGGAGCTGGCCCACGACTCGTTCCTCAAGGCGATCGAGAGCGATCCGCTGGACTTCACGCCCTGGTGCAATCTGGCCGGGTTGCTGCGGCTGTGGCGCTCGGACGGCGCCGGCGCCACCCGGGCCTACAAGCTGGCTCTCGAGATCGCCCCCGACGAACCGTTTCTCTGGCTGGGGTATGGCGAACTGGCGCTGGTTCAGGGCGACCACCCGGTGGCGCGCTCACGGCTGGAACGGGCCGCCGCGGCCATGACGTTGCGCACCGATCCCCAGGCGGCGGTGCTGTCCCTGTCGCTGGCCACCGCCCTCGGCCGGCCGGACGCGGCGACGGCACTGGCCGGAACGGTGGCGGCGGTCGCCGACACCCCGGCCCGGCCGGTGGAGGCCGCGGTGGTGCTGGCCGGTCACGCCATGGCGCTCGGCCAGACCACACTGGCCGAACACTGGCGCGACCGGGCACTCCACCTGCTGACCCGCCACCACGAGCGGCTTTCGGCCCTGGCCGAGTGCTACGGTACCGCCGGCCTGTGCCCGGCGCTGCGCCCGTGGCTGGCCGATTTCGCCCGGCGGCTGTTCGCCGCCGACCAGCAGGCCGGTCGCGTCCTCGCCGGCGCCCCCACCCCCGAGGCCTTGCTGCGGCGCTTCCGTCGCTTCACCTTCGAGGGCGGGCGGGGCGCCGGCGATCCGCTCGACCGGCCCTTGTGGTGCCGGGAGGTGGCGGCGGCGTGGCTTGCCGGGGATTCAGCCGGGGGTTTTTCCGGAATTTCCGCCCAGGAACTCCCGGGTGATGCGGGCGGCCTCGGCGAGGCCGACCCGCTCGACCTTCACCCCCTCGGGAAAGGCGCCGTTAAGCCGACCCGGCATTAGCGGGTCGAGCAGCACGAACACCCCCCAGTCGTCGGCCCGGCGGATCAGCCGGCCGAACGCCTGCTTCAGGCGCAGCCGGGTCAGCATGTCGTCGTAGCGCCGGCCGCCGAAATGCGCGCGCCGGGCCTTGTGCAGGATGTCCGGGCGCGGCCACGGCACCCGGTCGAACACGATCAGATGCAGGGACCGGCCGGGCACGTCGACGCCGTCACGCACCGCATCGGTGCCGAGCAGGCAGGCGGTTTCTTCGGCCCGGAAGATATCGATCAGCGTGGCCACATCCATGCCGTCCACATGCTGGGCGTAAAGCGGCAGTCCGGCGGCCTCCAGCGTCCCGGCGATTCGGGCCTGGACCGCGCGCAACCGGGTGATGGCGGTGAACAGACCCAGCGCCCCGCCGCCAGCGGCCAGGAACAGCTCGCGGTAGGCCGCCGCCACCTGCCCCAGATCGTCCTTGCGGACATCGGTGACCACCAGCACCCGGGTATGGGTGACGTAGTCGAAGGGGGACGGCACCGCCACCCGCCAGGCGGGTGCCGGCAGATGCACGGCGCCGGTGCGCAGTTCGGCCGCCTGCCAGTCGCGCTCGGGGTCGCCGCTGCCGTCGGTCAGGGTGGCCGAGGTGATGGCGAGGCCGTGGGCCGAGGCCATCACCGCCTGGCTGAACGGCAGCGTCGGGTCGACGAAGTGGCGGTACATGCCCACGTCCAGTTCCCGGCCCTCATGGCGTTCCACCGCGAACCAGTCGACGAAGCCGGGCAGAGACGCGGTGGCCAGGGACGCCAGCATGTCCTGCCACGGGACCAGGGTCTGCTCGACCCGCCGGGCCAGCCCCCGGGCCAGGGCATCGATGCGCCGGCGCTGTTCGGACTCCAGGGCCGCCGCCTGATCCTCGAGTCGCGCCGCCAGGGCCTTCGCCAGGGCCGAGAGCGGTCCGGCCAGCGTGCCCAGTGCCGCCCGCAGCACGCCTGCGGCCTCGATCACGCCCTCGGCGACGGGGCGGATCTCGGTCTCGAGGCTGTAGGGGGCATCGCGCCCGGCGGCCCGGGCCAGCACCTGACGCCGCACCTGATCCAGAAAACGCTCGGTGGCACCGGTGGGGGTGTCGGCCGCCAGCCGCATCCGCCAGCCGTCGGCGGGCAGCACCCGCGCCGCCTGCAACACCTCGTCGAGCGCCGCCGCCGCGTCGTCGTCATCGGCCACCAGCTCGTCCAGCCGTCGCCGCAGTCCCCGCGCCCGGCCGCCGCCGCCACTTCCGCCGCCGCCCCGGCCGTCGGCGTCGTTGCCCAGCAGCCAGCGCCGCAATTCCCGGGTTTCGAGGCCGGTCAGGTGTGCGGCAAAGGCGCTGTCGGCGGCTTCGAAGACATGGTGGCCTTCGTCGAAGACATAGCGGGTGGGCAGGCGGCCGTCGTCACCGCCGCCCTGGGCCGACTGGATCATCACCAGCGCATGGTTGGCGATC
>PLTC01000257.1:4329-6007 GCA_003165295.1 Rhodospirillales bacterium
TCGCCATCCCGGGTGGCGGCGATCCATCGCGCGAGCAAGGCCAGGGCAATTCGGTATCGAGGGTCAAGGCCGCTGGCCCGGATCGCCTCTTCATAGTTCAGCAGGCAGAGATAGTTCTCGCGCCCCTTGCGCAGTACCACCTTGCGCGCCTTGACCTCGGGGTCGCCATAGAGCCGGTCGAGTTCGGCATCGATCTGATGTTGCAGGTTACGGGTATAGGTCGAAATCCACACCGTTCCCCGGTTCTTTTCGGCCCAGACGCTGGCCGGCGCCAGATAACCCAGGGTTTTGCCGACTCCGGTGCCNNCGATCTGGCGTTGCAGATGGCGGGTGTAGGTGGCGATCCACACCGCCGCCTTGTTGCGCTCGGCCCACAGGCTGGCCGGCGCGATGTAGCCGAGCGTCTTGCCGGTGCCGGTGCCGGCCTCGGCCAGCACCAGATTGGGCGCGCCGGCCTCGGCCCGGGGGGCGAAGGCGGTGGCCAGCGCGTCGGCATAGTCCGATTGCTGGGGCCGGGCCTCGGCCCGCCGGTTGCCCGAGACCGCGGCGTCGCGCCGGGGTGCCGCCACCAGCCCGGCCAGCCGGCGCCGGGCTTCTCCGGGTTCCACCGCAAGCTGGGCCGGCGCCGGCTCGGGGGCCTCGACCAGCCATTCGGGCAGGCGCCGCCACACCGCGAGGCCGCCGTCGGCGGCCTTGTGGTCGGGGCCGCCGGGGGCGCCCAGCGCCGAGAGCACCGCCGGTGCCCAGCGCCAGCCGGCGACCCCCAGCGCCCAGGCCAGCGCCACCGGGTCCGAGCGTTCCTCCGGTCGGGGACCGACGAGGCGCAGGAGCAGCCGATCCACCACCCCGAGCAGCGTCACGGCCGCCCCGGTCAGGTCTTCGGGCGGCGGCAGGCCGACGAACGCGGCAAGGCCCCGGGGGGTCGGCAGGCAGAACCTGGCCGGGCAAACGAATGCGAACAATTCGAGCACGTCATAGGCTTCGAGCCGGTCCAGACCCAGGCGCCGGGCCATGTTCGGGGCGTGGCAGACCACCATTGGGGTTCCGGCGAGACGACGGCCGGCCGCCGCGGTCTCGAAGGTCTCGACCTCGCCGGCCGGACTGACCACCACCACATGCCGCGGCCCGGCCACCACCGCAGGCGCGTCGGGACTCAGCAGGCGGGGAGGCGTCGGGGCCATCGGCGGGTCCTGGACCGGCATGTGTCACGGGTTCCAAGGGCCGCCGCCCTTGGTGGGTCCAGGGCAAGGCCCTGGTCGGGGTCCGGGGCAAGGCCCCGGTCGGGGTCCGGGGCAAGGCCCCGGTCGGGGTCCGGGGGCAAAGCCCTGGTCGGGGTCCGGGGGCAAAGCCCCCCTCGGTATCACCCAGCATACCTCCCCTCGGCGCTTTGCCGCAGCTGCCCGGCAAAGGTCTTGGCGGCGACCGGGCGGCCGAGCAGGAAGCCCTGGGCCAGATCGCAGGCGCAGGCGTCGAGGAAGGCCAGTTGATCCGCGCTCTCGACGCCTTCGGCCACCACGGTCAGATCCAGCCGGTGGGCCATGGCCACGATCGCCTCGGTCAGCGCCGCGGCGTCGGCGCTGGAGGTCACGTCACGGATGAACGAGCGGTCGATCTTGAGGGTTTTCAGGGCGAACCGGCGCAGATAGCTCAGGGACGAATAGCCGGTGCCGAAGTCGTC
>PLTC01000266.1 GCA_003165295.1 Rhodospirillales bacterium
ACCCACGTGTCGTAGCGAGGAGCCACATATCTGAACCCAATTCCGACCATAAGCGTGCGTAACTTACTTATGGTCGGTGGCGGCAGCCCCGGAATTTCCCCGATTTTGTTCCCTTATATTAACTTTTGACGCTTCAGGCACGTTGGAATTGGCCAGCAGCGCCTCCAAATCCTTCACCGGAAGCGCGGCCCCGTGACTGAGAAAGCCGATCGCGGCGTCGGCGTCACCGGCCTGGATGGCCAGACGCAACCCATCGATGTCGCTGTAGGGAGCCGTGGGCCGGACCTGTTGGTCGGGCTTGCCTTTGGTCCAGGGGGCGCAGGGGGCCATCCTGAGAGAGGATTGGGTGGCGGCATCAGTCGCCGACTGCTGGATTACCACCTTATTAATCTTGATCCCGCTCAGCAGAATGGTACTATGGTCGATTGTGTAAAGTTCTGAATTATCATCATCGATAGCAAATTCGACGGTATCATTGGAAACGTGATGGTAGCCGCCGGTAATATAGCGCATCATGGTGCCATCCACGTAATGGATAAGATAATCTTCACCGAACGCAACGCCATTCTCCATCCTTCGGTTCTTTACGCAGTTGGCGCTGACGAATCTGCCGGCGAATTGGGTAGTAAATGTCTGGAAAATAGAATTTTCCTGACCGGCGACGGCCGGCGTCTTGTCGGTACCACCGGCTTGGTCGTCTCGAGATGGAATTTGCGCGGCCGGCGCAGCGGCTGGTGGCGCCACCGTTGGCAGTCCGTTCGGACCCGAGCCGTCCAACAGGCTGAGAGTCCCAAAGCCAATGCCCGCGCCCACCGCGACCAGCAGGAGATAAATGGTCAGCTTGACAAGTACGGCCATGCCCCCCCCTTTCCCTTCCTCGCGCGAATGATGCCTCGAGCGAATGATGTCTCGAGCGAATGATGCCTCGCGCCAATGATGATTGACAAACATGGCAGGCGTTCGGAATTTGAGGTTTTCCGGCCGCTCCAAATAGACCACGGTTCCGCCGGATTTTCGCAGTCAAACCGAGAAGGGTCGTAACAAAATGGACGCAATCAGCCTGGGGTCCAACGATATAAATGTCGAGTCAATCGATATAACAAAAGAACATGATGAGCTTAGGCGCCTGATAGACCAAGTTTACGCCCTGATGACGGGTGAGCCGACCGGCAACAATTATATTGATGAAATCGTTGCTGCGGTTGAAGCCATCGGGGTGGTATTTACGCTTCATTGTGAGCATGAAGAGCTCGTGATGTATAGTACCGGTTGCGCTGGCCTTGACGAGCATCAACGTTATCACCGCCATGTCCAAAACATCTTAGCTGCTTTTGTCGCAATCCTCAAGGTCAAGCTATTTCCAATAACGTCGAACACGGCATCGCACGTTAAGCAATGGCTAACCTTTCACATCATGAAACATGATGTCGATTTCCGCAACAATCACGCCTAGCAACCCAGTGTCGAGATATAACCAAAAGCTGCGGGTGCGGTTGATTTTTTTCGCAACCGTCTGACCATCGGACAATCGCCCGCTCGTCCGATCAGGGGCGAACATATCGGGTTGCCGCGAGGAAGCGTCAAGGGGCTCGAAGGCAGGAACGACGCCGCCAGCGAACCGGCGACTCCGCGGTTTTGAACGGCGCGGCCCGGTCCGTCCGGATCGCGTCGTCGTTCGCTTCCCTATGCCCCGCGACTTTTCGGGTTGACGTCGACGGAGGCAACACTTCGTCGCTAGGAATGTTACAGTAACCGGGCCACGATCGGTCAAGGAATGATGCCATGCGCCACACCACGATGGTTATGGTTTTACTGCTCCTCACCGGGACCGCCGGTGCCCAGACTCCGGGCACCGGGACGTCCCACGGCCCCGGCAATGCCGCGCCTGATCCCAAGGCCGGCCGAAATTCCTGTCAGATTCGGGACCTTGCGCCATGTGCGCGCGCGAAACTGGCCGGCGCTGCGCTTGCCGGCGCTGCGCTCGCCGGTGCCAACCTGACCGAGGCCGATCTGGCCGGCGCCGACCTCAAACAGGCACATCTGGCTCGGGCAAACCTTGCCGGTGCGGATCTTGGCGGTGCCAAACTCAGCGAGGCCGACCTGGTCGGCGCCGATCTGAGGGACGCCAACCTGGGGAATGCCGACCTTACGGGTGCCGACCTGCGGAGCGCCGATCTTAGCGGTGCCGCGCTCGACGGAGCAAAGCTGGAGGGTGCGGTTCTGAGTGGCGCGACCTGGACCGATGGCCACAAGTGCCGCCATGGCTCGATCGGCACTTGCAAGCACCAGTAGTTTAGTCCTTTTGGCTGCCGGCTCCGTCCACAAGTGACGGAAGCCCCCGGCCGGGAACCGGCGGGCGGCACCGACGCGGTCAGCTTTGTCTCCAGGGCAGGTCCTCCGCCTTCCAGCCGTTCAGGGTACCACGATGGCCGGCGGCATCAATCTGTCCTTCAAAGCCGTTGGCGACATTGTAAGTGGTGTAGCCAGCGTCAGCCAACAACCCGGCGGCTGCCAGCGAGCGCACGCCGCTACGGCAGATCAGATAGACCGGATGCTCCGGCCCGACGCCCTTGGCCGCCACCTCGTCGGCAAATTTCGGATTGAGCGTGCCGTTTGGAAACTGCTGCCATTCCACCTGGATGACCGGACGCTTCAAACTGGAAAGATCGGGGCCGCCCACATAAGCCCACTCCGCCCGGGTTCGGACGTCGATCAGCACCGCCTCTGGGTCGGCGACCAACCCCTGCCAAGTTATGCGCGGGCTGACATCCCCAACGAACCTTCCGACCATTATAACCTTCTCCCCTTGGAATAATTCCCCCCGCAACCCCTGCGGAAACTCCTGCTTCAGACAAATTCCTCAAGATAATTGCGACTTTTTGCAAGTAAACCCTCAATAATGCCGATCGTTTCGTCGATCATCCCCAGTGTTCGGTCAAGCTGATCGGACAGTTTATCGTCGACGGCCTGCTCCATCAGCATATTATTAAAGAAAGTTCGTGCCTCTGAGAAATTTCTCATCTCATTATCTAAAACATCACGAGCGGTTAAGGACCCAGTTAAGGTCAATGGCGGATTGCGAACAAATTCCAGGCTTATTTCGACAAAAATCGAGATCGCTCGCAACTTTGCCGTCATCAACCACGTATCCATTCCGGCTGGTAACAGATCAGAAATTTCCGCCATCTTATCCCGAATGACGAAGACCAATCCCTGTATTTCATTGTGATGGTTACGAATCCGACAAAAATCAAAAAAAGCCTTCGGCGGCTGGTCGGCCCGATATCTCTGAAGAATGCCAATATCCCGTTGCAGCTTCTTCGCCATTTGAAGAACCAACCGTACCTTCCGTACCTGTTGCGGATCTAAAGGCAGCGCCATCAGCCTCCCCTCGCTCAATGGTTTGGACGCCGCCGACACTGCGCCCGGCCTCCCCGAATCCTGCTCAAGAACCTGGCACGTGGCCGGAAGTCGCCAAAAAAAGAAAACGATGCCGACATACCGGAAAATGGATGATACCAGCCAAAGGAGGCGGAAGAAAGCCGGAAGCGGTCCCGGTCACCTGCCACGCGCAGCCGACACTGCTATCCGTCTCGCCGGCCCAGGGTAGTGCCGCGGGGCCGACTCCAGAAACCCTGGAGTCGGAGGGTGATGGTCAGGGCGTCTCGATCTTCGGCTCGTCCCGACCTTCTGCTTTTTCAGACATTGACCATATTATAGCGGGTGGAACAAAAACTCCGGCCGCGGTTGCCGGAGCCGCCGGGGAGGACGCCATGGCGGACTCGGTCAGAAAATATCTCGATGCCATGCATCAGTTGGACGAAATCGCTGACGAACTTGGTGGCGTCTTCAACACCATCGGGATGGTTGCAGAGGCCCTTAGAACCAAGCCGGCGCGCTTCATATTCAGTGACGTCGCGCCAGACTTGCCCCCCGAGGTGGTTCTTGGCCACGCGACCCGGGTGGAGGGCGACAAGTGGCCAAGCGCCGAAATAATTCAGGAGTTGCTGTTGCGGTGGCATACCGCAAAAAAAAACAGGCGCTTGCCGCCTGGGGCGCAACGTCAAAGGTCGATCAGGCCCACCTGAAGCCCCCGGACCACTGAGTGTCTGCGGCGGGCATGGCCGGGCGCTGGGGGCGTTCTCTTCTTCTCCCGGTCGAAGTTGATCCGTTTCGTTTCAACGGGGGAGCAGCAGTGGCGGATCAGGCTATTTCACCGCCTTTAGTTGGGTCTGGATCTCTGTTGCGATCTTCTGCACCGCGGCGAGTTCGTTAACGGCGAGCCCGGCCGTCGCGTGTTCGAGTGCGGCCTCCAGAGCCTTTCTCTGGGTTGTATCCGTCGTATCGGGAAGAGCCCCATCGCCCATGTGCACGCAAGGGTTCATCTCGTTGCCGTCATAGCCGGCGCCCCTGGGACCCACCAGGCAATTGATGGTATGATGCAGATGGATGTGCGCCAACAGGATATCCTTGGACGCGGCAGCAAGACCCGCATGGATCGCTGCCGTTTCGACTTCCTTGGCCTGATCGGCGGCATCAGCCGGCGCCGATCTCAGCATGAGCCAGCCGGCGCCGATAGCCGCCAGACCGAGAGCAACGGTCGGCATAAATGTCCTGCGCATGTCCTCGCCTCCCCGCCGTGTCGCAAGTGCCGGTATTCCGCCGGTCCACTAAGACCTTAGGCCGCGATCGGGCGTCGGCAAGAGTCGATATTCCCGCAAGCAGGGATAAGAAATCTCAATTGTGGCGACGGCGTCCTCCGAGCCCCTGGCACGTCTGCCCGGGCTCGTCCGATTGCCGTGCTGGCCCCTTGTCATACCCCGGGGCGGTATGGCAGGGTGCCAATGCCTGGGGTGCTGGCCGGGCAGGGGGCCGGGAGGAAGCCACATGAAGCGGAGCCTGTTGGGCCTTGGACTCGGCCTGTCGTTGGTCATTTCAGTACCGGCACGGGCAGCTGGCCCCGAAGAGGCACTCCCGGTAGGGGAGATCCTTCATATGGAAACCGACCATCTGCTGGCGTTGGGGGCCGGTGTGTTGGTTGGTGCGACGATCATCGGCCCTTATCTGCAAATCAGCGAGCTGACCGGGGTGGTCATTGGCGTTATCGGTGGTGATTTGCTGTATCGCTCGGGCTTTTGGCCGTTCGAACAGCATCATGGCTGGTTTCAGTAAAAGGGGCGGCCTGGTCGGTTGCGGAGCAAAGAAAACAGGACCGTGGGGAACCGGGGCAGACTGCTGATCGCGCTGGCGATCGCTGCCGGGGTGGCTGGCCTCCCGGTCTTTTGGCTGCTGAGCGATACCACCATCGGCATCAGGATTCCCCAGTCGGCGGTCCAGCAGGAGATCGACCGGAAGCTGCCCGTCGAGGGGGCCAGGGGGTCATTGCATTATCAGGTGCGGGAGGCCAGGGTCGATTTCCGCGCCGGTGGCCGGATCGGCCTTTCCGTTGTCCTGCACGCCGACATGGGCCAGCGTCAGGCGGTCGGCTATCTGACCGGGTCAGCGGTCCTGAGTTATGTCGACGGCGCCTTTTTTCTGCACGACTTCCAAGCCGACCCCCAACAGCTCGATATTCAGGTGACCGGCCCGTCGAAGCCGGACCCAGGGCCATGGGATACGCTTGTCTCAAAGGCCAACGGCCTCCTTGACCGGGTGGACCCAGACGATCGCCGGCGCGATCTGTTTGATGCCGGGGAAGCTGAACTGACGGCAAGGATCAAAGTTGCGATCATCGATTTTCTGCGCATCATTCTTGACCGGCTGCCGGTTTATCGGCTGAAGGATGGTGATACCAGGCAGGAATTGGCGAAGCTGGTGTTGCGCGGGGTGCGGAGCGAGCCGTCATTCCTGTATGTTACTCTAGACCTGGGGACCGGCGCCGAACCTTGATTACGACCGGCACCTCGCGGCCAGCATGTAGACCGACGACCGGGGTCAGCTTTTCCGGGAATGCTTACGGCGCTTTAGCTTGATTTATCCGGCGTTGCTTTCCACTTGCGTCGGAGCGTCGCCTTGTGCAAACTGGGAAAGCAATCGAACGGGGTTGTACGGGCCTGTAGTTCAGTGGTTAGAACCCGCCGCTCATAACGGTGTTGTCGCAGGTTCGAATCCTGCCGGGCCCACCAGATTCGCACCCATCCCTTTTTTTCGTAGCGTCGCAGCGGTACCCGTTGCTGCCAAAAGGGCATGCCAACTGCGGTTGCCGGCATCCGGGATGCCGGCATGGGTCCGCTCCCGGTGCGGCGCCCGGAATTTGTCAGGTACCGGAAAGAGGGGCACAGTCCCTGAGTCAGGACTGCGCCCCCCCTTTATCCAAAGATACCAAACAGCGAGCAGCAATGTCGGTCAGGTGTTTGCTGCGGCCTCGGCGTCAGCGGCCTGCTCCTCCGCGGCCAAATCGGCGGCCGTAACCTTGCCGCCCCGTTGGGCCTGCAACACGGCTTCTTCCCGAGAGCGCGCGACATTGACGCTGACGGTGACGTTAACTTCGGGGTGCAGCACCACCCGCACCTGGAACAGGCCAAGCGTCTTGATCGGCTGGTCGATGGCCACCTGGTGGCGCCCGATCTCATAGCCATCGGTCGTCACCGACTCGGCGATGTCGCGGGCGCTGACCGAACCATAGAGGATGCCGGTCTCGCCCGCCTGACGGATCACCGTAACCACAAGGTTGCCCATCTTGCCTGCGACGTATTCGGCGTCTTTGCGCTTTTCCAGGTTCAACGCCTGGAGGGCCGCCTTCTGGCTCTCGAAGTAGGCCATATTCTCTTTAGTGGCCCGCAACGCCTTCTTTTGCGGCAACAGATAGTTGCGAGCAAACCCCGGGCGGACCTTGACCACCTGACCCATCTGGCCAAGCTTCTCGACCCGCTCCAACAGAATGATGTCCATCACACGCCTCCCCGATCCGAACTGCCGGCGCCAAACCGTCGACGCAGTCCGGCCCATTGGTCGATGATGCCCAGACCGATCACCGCGAGGACCAGCCAGGCCACAACTGTTACGAGAATATAAAAGACCACCAAAATCGTCGCCCTGGACGATCGCCCGGCGGCAAACGCATGAACCACCGCCAACCCGGCAAACAGGAACGGAACCACCAGAACGATGCTCAGATTGATGGCGAGGTAGCGCGCCTGACCGTCCAGCAATACAGCCCCGGCCAGAGTCAGTGCCAGGACCAGCGGCGTCCAGCCGGGCAGGTCCACCTCGGACATCCGCAAGCCCGGTCGCCGCAAGCGACCGCAGCGAGCCAGCGCCGCCTGTGCCAGCAAGCCATTCACGATCACCATCAGCAGCCATGTGACCACGATCATGCCGGGAAAGACCGACGTGATCACCTCGGCGACGGCGTCGCTTTGTGCCTGATCGGGGGTGATGCCGCTACCCTGGAACAGCACCGGCAGCGCCTGCACCAGAAGATCGTGGATCGCCCCCTCGAGTCCGCCATCGTTCCCCAGGATAAAGCCGAGACCACATGCCACGATGACCAGCAAACCGCCGAGTCCGCTCACCAGCACCAACAGCAACCCCGCCGGGTACCACTCGGCGGTACCATCGGTGTGCTGTCGTGACAGCAACGCCTGGCGGACCAAGAGCAGCACCGGCACTCCCGATGTGACCAGAAACGCCAGCGGCAGGGCAACGGTGCCGGCAACCAGGACGGCCAGAACCGTTGCCAGCGTCACCGCCACCAGCGCCGCGCCGGCCCCGAAGGCCAGGCCGACGACGAATAACGGGAACGGGACCAGATAGACCATCATCATCCCGAGGGCGGAGCCGGTGAGTACGGCCAGGTACATGACCGCGGCAACAACTCCGCCGCCGGTGGCGGCAAGCAAGGCTGGGGAAAGACGGGGCATCGGTGGGCGCCGGGTTGCTGCCGGCTCAGCCGGCCGTTACCTACTTGACCATGTAGGGCAGCAGGGCGAGAAACCGGGACCGCTTGATTGCCCGTGCCAATTCGCGCTGCTTCTTGGCCGAAACCGCGGTGATGCGGCTTGGCACGATCTTGCCCCGTTCAGAAATGAAGCGCGACAGCAGCTTCACATCCTTATAGTCGATGGCGGGGGCGTTGGCGCCGGAAAACGGGCAGGTCTTGCGCCGGCGAAAAAAAGGCCGGCGGGTGCCGCCCATCCGCGGGCTGGATGCTTGCATGCTCATGAGGCTTCTCCTTCAACGGGCTCGACACGACGAGGGCCACGACCGCGATCTCCACGATCTCCACGATCGCCCCGCTCGCCGTCGCCGCGACGGCCGCGCTCCCCACGTTCGCCCCGCTCCCCGCGCTCTCCGCGTTCGCCCCTTTCGCCACGCTCTCCGCGTGCCAGCATCATCGCGGACTGCCCGGGCTCCAGCGCCTCGATGCGCGTGGTCATGAGCCGAAGCACGTCTTCGTTAAGGCCCATGTTGCGTTCCATCTCGGCCACCGCGTCGTGCGGCGAGTCCAGTTGGAACAGCACATAATGGCCCTTCCGGTTCTTCTTGATCTTGTAGGCCAGGGTCTTGAGACCCCAGTACTCGGTCTTGGCCACCTGTCCGCCGTTGGCCTTGACGATGCCGGCGAAGGTTTCGGCCAAACTTTCGACCTGGGCGGCCGAAATGTCCTGGCGTGCGATGAACACGCTCTCATAAAACGGCATAAGACTCCCCACGGCTGTTACACGGCACGGCGCTGTACCGCCAACCGGCCAGCCGCCCGCGCCTAGCCGCCGCAACAACAGAGCGACGGCAAGGAGTTTCGGAGGCGGCACTATACACAGCGGAGTCCCGATTGCAAGGGATACCATGAAAAATTTGTGAAGCATTTTCCCCTGAAGGAGAACGTCGCGCGGACGGCTTCCGTCCCTCACCATGGGTCTTGGACACTATGAATCAGGTCCCGTCGGCACCCCGGTTCCGGTCGTACCGGGCCGCTCCCGATCTGACCGGTCGGACCGGTCGGACCGGCCGAGAATCGCGGCCCCGTAGCCATTCAGCAACAGCGTACAGGGGTCATGACCCCGGGTCGGATCGATGTTGTTCAGACCGGTATCGGCCAAACCGGTGAAGCCGGGAGGCACCGCCACCCTAGCCGGGTCGGCACCGAGATTGAAGGCGCAGAAGCGATGCCGGTCGCCCAGGCTGCGGGTGAAGGCCAGCACCGGTTCGGCTGTGTCTGAAAAGATAAGGTCGCCCAAACGCAGCACCAGATCGGTGCGACGCCAATTAAGAAAATGTCGAGTAAATACCAGCACGCTATCCGGGTCAGCCTGCTGGTCAGCAATCGAACGCCGACCATGACTTTCCGGGATCGGCAACCACGGCAGGGTGCGGGAAAAGCCGGCGTAGGGTTGCCCGCTGTCCCAGGGCATGGGCGTGCGGCAACCGTCACGTCCCTTATAGATCGGCCACAGGGCCCGCCCGAAGGGATCCTGGAGCCGCTCGAAGGGAATCTCGGCCTCGGGCAATCCCAACTCCTCCCCCTGATACAAGAACGCTGTTCCTCTCAGGCAGCCAAGCAAGGTGATCAACAGCTTGGCAAAGGCGACGGGCGACTCGGGGCCGCCCCAGCGACTGACGGCCCGCGGAACGTCATGGTTGCTGAAAGCCCAGGCGGGCCAGCCGCCCCCGGGTTCGGCCGCGAAGGCCTCCACGGCATCTCTGATCAACGCAGCACTCAGACACGGGCCAAGGAGCGCGAAGCTGTAGGCGGTATGAAGACGACCGGTACCGGCAGTATACTCGGCCGCGCGGACAACGTTATTATCGTCATGAATTTCCGCCACGGCAACCTTATCGGGATAGCGATCGAAGAGATCGCGCAGACGTCCGAGAAAAACCAGATTTTCTGGCCGAGACTTGTCGTAAAGATGACTCTGACGGCCGTAGGGACTGATTTCGGGAATGCCCGGTGTCACCGGCCGGTCCGGCGGGCGGGGCGGATTGTCGCGCAGTCGCGGATCATGCAGGTAGTAGTTGGCCACGTCGAGACGGCAACCGTCGACGCCGCGCCGGAGCCAGAACTCTGCCTCCGCCAGCACCGCTTGCTGGACTGCCGGCTGATGCAGGTTAAGGTCCGGCTGGGCCGGCAGGAAGTTATGCAGGTAGTACTGAGCCCGCCGCGGTTCCCACTGCCAGGCGGGACCGCCGAACACCGAGAGCCAGTTGTTCGGTGGGGTGCCGTCGGGTTTGGGGTCGGCCCAGACATACCAGTCGGCCCTGGGGTTGGTGCGGTCGCCACGGCTTTCGCGGAACCATGGATGACATTCTGAGGTGTGACTCAGCACCAGGTCAACGATCAGGCGCAGGCGCAGGCGGTGGGCGGCGGCAAGTAACCGGTCAAAATCGTCCAGGCTACCGAACAGCGGGTCGACGGTACGGTAATCCTCGATGTCATAACCAAAATCAGCCATGGGCGACTTGAACACCGGTCCCAACCACAGGCCGTCAATCCCGAGTCCGGCCAGATAATCGAGTCGCATCAGCACGCCAGCCAAATCGCCGACCCCATCGCCGTTCTGGTCCTGGAAGCTGCGCGGATAAACCTGGTAGAGCACTGCACCGCGCCACCAGGGGGCGGCGGTAGGGATTGAGGGGCAGGTGTGTGCCAGGCAAATGGTCATTTGACCGTTCCGCAAGCGACAGGGTGAGCAACTGGGGCGATATCGGCAGCAGTTCTCCGACGGTTGTCCGGGTCACAACCTATCCCAAAGGATATACGACAAAATGCTATTATCAAAGCATGCCGTCGGAGAGTAGAGTGCCTTTCCAAGAGGTAATAAGCCGGCGAGCGAAGCACTCCCGGGCCTGAAGGTGAGGAAATGCTGCGGTTGCGAAGGGCGAGGCGATCTTTTTTCGTTCAGTCCGATGACATCGGTCGCTTGCCGGCTCGGTCGTGTGGGTAGAGCGGGAAGCGGCCGGTGGTGGCCGAAACCAAAGCCGGCTTCGGTGGCGTGCATATGGCGCATGTTGCGCGGCGGCTTTGGCAGGCGGCCTTTTCGGTGGACGAGGCGGAAGCCGCCACCCTGATTTCGGCCGAATTGCCGATGGCGACAGGTCGAAGCGGGGCGGCAGGTGGTGAGGGCGTGTGCCGGGTGAGCAATGGGAGCTAAAAAGAAGAGCAAACGGGCGTGAGAGAGTGTTGCAATGAAGCTGGTTGATCCGACAATTCGTCGATCAGGGGGCCAAGGATGCGGTGCCGGGACAAGCAATCCTGTCAGAAGTGGTACGAGCGTGAGCTGAAGGAAGCCGCGGAACGGCTGGAGTCCATGCGGAATGCCAGCTACACGCTCCAAGCCGATGTCCGGGTCGAGTGGGAACGCCGGCTTGATGAGTCGCGCGGTTACCTTAATCGGGGTGTTGCCCGCCTCGAGGCGTTGCGGCGGGCCAACAGCGACAACTGGCGGACCGCTGCGGCACATGCCGAGGAGGCATTCACCACGCTGTCGGAAGCTTTGGCCCGACTCGACCATTGGCGCCCCGAACGGCGTTCCATGGCCGCCTGAGCGGCTTCGACACCGGATTGAACGGGCGGGGACTGCAAATAACCTCCTCAAGGGTTCCCGCCATCGCCTCCCTGGGGAAGGTCACTTACATCCCCAACATTCGTGGTCGGGTTGGCGGGCGTCGAGCCATCGTTCCAAATCGCCAATTTGCATCGGTCGGGCAAACAGGTAGCCTTGGCCAAGGTGGCAACTTGCATTCGTCAAAACTTCCACATCGCCTTTGGTTTCGATTCCCTCGGCAACGACAATCATTTTCAGTGCCCGTGCCAAAGAAATGATCGCGTTTATAATTTCCAGGTTTTCGCGTCGATCGGCCAGACCGGCAACAAACGATCGATCGATCTTGATCACGTCGATCGGTAGCCGGGACAGGTAAGACAGGCTGGAATAGCCGGTGCCAAAGTCGTCAATGGCAATATTTATTCCCAGTTCACGGAGCTGAGCCAAGGTCGTAGCCGCCCGAATCGGATCGGCCATCACCGCGCTTTCGGTAATTTCGATCTGGAGATATCTGGAAGGAATGCTGTATCTTTCGATGCAGGATATGACCAACGCCACGAAGTCGCCCGAAAACAGTTGCTTCGGTGAGACGTTGACGGCGATCGGTACAGGTTGCCGACCTTCGCGAATCCATTTGGCAATCTGCTGGCAAACCGCTTCGAGAACCCATTCGCCAATTTCCACGATGAGTCCGGTTTCTTCCGCAAGCGGGATAAATTCCGCCGGCGACACCAAGCCCCTCTCACCATGGCGCCAGCGGAGCAAAACTTCAACGCCACAGGGCTTCCTGGAGCGGAAGCAAACCTTGGGCTGATAGTAAAGTTCAAACTCCTCTCTGCTGATTGCGTCCCGAATATCGCGCTCGAGATGCAGCCTTTCCATGGTTCTTTCGGTCATTTCGGCAGAAAAGAATCGAAAAGTATTGCGACCGCCGGCTTTGGCGACGTACATGGCGGTATCCGCGGCCTTCATCAACAGTCGGGCGTCGTGGCCATTATCGGGGAAGACCGCAACGCCAATCGACGTCGTGACACGAATCGCGTCGCTTTCCGAGCCCCAGCGCAAGTCAAGGGTCGAGATAATTTTTTCGGTCAGGCGGGCAATATCTTCATCCTGGCCTGCCGGTTCAAGGAGGACGACAAATTCATCGCCGCCCATCCGTGCGACCGTATCAGTGACGCGCACCGATGACTGCAACTTTCCCGCCACCAAATTCAGCAGTGCATCGCCGGAATCATGCCCCATCGTATCATTGACCGCCTTAAAGTGATCAAGGTCCAGGAACATCAGGGCCAACCGGCGGCCCATTCGCTTCGCCAAGTCGATCGCGTGCTCCAGGCGATCCTGTAAATAGGCCCGATTGGGCAAGCCGGTTAAGGCGTCGTGATGGGCAAGATGGAATATCCGCCGCTCGAAGGCCTTACGTTCGGTGATGTCGCTGGCAAGCATCGCTATCCGATGAACAGCCCCGTGGCCATTCGGAACCGGAAACATCGAAACAAGATAGGTATACTCACCCAGGCTGTCCTCAAACCGTTGGGGCATTCCTGAACTGGCAAGAGCCTCGAAATGGCGCTTATGGATGTTGGCATTGGGTGAGGGCAGGAAAGTCAGGAATTTTCTGCCCAGCATCGCGTCCTTCTCACCCCCCCAACGCCGGCAGGCGGTATCGTTGAGGGCCACGATGGAGCCATCTTTGTCGAGCAACAGTACCGAATCGTTGATCGCTTCGAACAGCGTTCTTAATTGCTCTTCTTGCGCGCGAAGCGCAAGGGCTTGGGCCCGCAGGGTTTTTTCCCTTATGGCCGAATTGGTTTCATCAATGATCTGGATCAGGCAGCCATTTCGCTCGGGTACCGACCCTTCCAGCGGGCGAATGATGATCACTGGATTGGTCAGTGGGGTGGTGTCGCCGTCGATCCGATGCAATCTCAGAGGCGGTGTGCGATGGAGCTTGGCGGAGAGTATCCCGGCCATACCCCGTTGGACGGCGTTGGAGATGGCATCTTCGAGGCGACTTTCCTTAATTTCGGGAAAGATAGTGACAAAGGGGGTATTAAGGACCTCTGCTCTCTCCTTCCCGGAGGCGCGCTCCATCCACCGGTTCCAAACCAGAACACGGAAATTCCTATCGATTACGATATATCCGATATCTGCCTTGTCGACGCCTTCACGCAAAAAGGTGGCGAGTTCATCCGGTGAACAAATCGTCGGAATAGTCATCGCTGCATTCTAATATAGGAATGGATCTGCGCCAGGAAGGTTGTGGTGAAATCGCTGTCAAACAAAAACACCAAATACCCCTTTATCATCTTCTTTTGTGTCGTAAAATCGATTCTCATTACCATATATATGGTGTTATCGGCTGTTGCCCGCTGTCCTAAAACTTTAGCGATGGAGCCACGAAACAATACCGGCAGATCAATTTCCAAACGACAAGATAAGATGTTGATAAACGTGCCGAGACAGGCATTCAGCACGATATTGCCAACCTCCAAAAGGGATTCCTGTTCCAATTCGGTCAGAGATTCGATCGGCATATCCTCGTCAAGCAGCGAGCGCACAAGGTCAAGACTATGCTTTTCGGGAAATACCAGGATAGCGTCGCCCTGGAACGCGCCGCTAAACCGCTCTTTGATCGCGGTGACTGCGGCATCGGTCTCAGTCCCGAGCATTGCCAGCACATTCGCATACTCCACCAGCTCAAGCGCCGGAATTGTGAGCAAGACGCGGTCATCAACCATTTTTCCCAGCGACCTGGCTGCTTGACCAATCCCGATATTAACCAGTTCGCAAATTGCATCGCGCTCAAGTTCAGATAGGTCCATCATTATTTCTCCACACTATCAAAAAAAACAGAAATTTTTTCCTCTTCGATGGGCTTCGATATAAACTCGACGCTTGATGCCCGCGCTTCCCGAACTAGATAGTCCTGAATATTGGCAGTAATTAAAGCTAAAACAATTCCTGGAAATAGCTGTCTTAGTCTTAGAGCGAGATCAAGACCGTTCATTCCCGGCATATTGTAGTCAATCAGACCGACATCTGGGCGCCGCCCGGCAACCTTCTCGAGCGCGTCGCGTCCATCTCTCGCTTCACAGATTTGCCAAGCCGGTCGTAATTTTACGATAAGCTTTTTTAGCATCATTCGGGCAAGAAGGCTATCATCAACCACCAAAATTTGGACCGGCGCGGTCATGCTCAGCGACTCCATGGCATGGTGTGGGCGGTAAGCATTTTTTGTTGAAGCTTACGCACCTCCAGGAGAGATCATATAGGACGGTTTTGAGGGGGCCAATAGTTCTGAACGGTGGTGACGGAACAATGGGGTACCGAGGCACGGTCCGGGCAGATGGACGTCGATGACGTTTCGGGGTGTCCGGGCGGCTGAAGGCCGATGCGGGTGACTCGGGCGCCATAGACCAAGGTCGGCGGGGCGCGGCCACCGGCGCACCGCCTGATCATGCCGCAGCCCGGCCGCATTGCGGCGATGCACGCGCGGGGATGGCGTGAAACATTATTTCGTTGTTCTCCGGCATTTTTTCGGGTTTCCCGGAACCAAGGCGATATACTAAGACGATCACGTCGGAAGCCAGAGAGGCGTCAGGATGCTGTCCAAGAAGGCCAAGTACGGACTGAAGGCGTTGCTTTATCTCGCGGAACAGCCGGCCGAAAAGTCCACGTTGATCGCCGATATCGCGGCTCACGATGGCATCCCCAAGAAATTCCTGGATATGATTCTCCTGGAGATGCGCAATGCCGGTTTGCTCCTCAGCCGTAAGGGCAAGGGCGGCGGTTATGCCTTGGCGCTGCCGGCGGAACGCATTCGCATCGGAACCGTCATTCGCCTGCTCGACGGGCCGCTGGCTCCGGTGTCGTGCGTCAGCAAGACCGCGTATCGTCCCTGCGAAGATTGCGCCAGCGAGCAGGCCTGCCGCATCCGGCTGGTGATGGGACGGGTGCGCGATGCCATGGCCGAGGTTCTTGATGCCACAACTCTGGCCGACGTCTGTCGCGGTACCGGGGGGCACCCGATGGTGCTCAATTACGACATTTGATCCGCGGCTTTGTTCCCCTTGAGTTGCTCGAAAACGGCGTTTCCCAAGCCGTCGAGGCCGGCGGGCACCTTCCGGGAAGCCGCTTCCAGACGATCAGGCGCGGCCATGGTGGCCAGATGGTTCCCGGCCGGGAAACAGGCTCAGCGTTTCGCCTACGGCCCCATGAACCGGCTTTTGAGGTTCCAGTAAATCAGCGAAGGCGGGTGGTTGCCAATCAGGGGTTCCTGAACCGTGTCGGACCATTTGCCGCGCCGGCAAATAGGCCGTGGTGGTCGCTTAGCTCAAATGAGAAGAAGAAGCAGATTGAGCAAGCTGTAGAGTGGCATCTTTCGCAGGATTTCGAGTTGAGTAATATTCAGATTATGCTCTTACGAGATGCAATCGGCTATACATATAGTGGTCTATTTGGTGTGGCTGCCCAGGCCCTTTCTGATATGAATTTGCCAGGCAACGCGTGGGCTATAAGTGATAATGCCGCCGCCAAGATGATTGAGGGTATTGATCGAAGCAAGCTTTGGCGCATGCTAAACTCATTGAAGGCATCCGAGGCGCAGTGCTCACGAATATTTTGCTAACATGAATATTACGGTTTTGTTGACTTTGACCGGACAAACGGGGTGGCAACCCTTTCGATCGTGAAGAAGGCGGTCATGGCCGGTGAGTTGTATCTGGTGATGAAGGGTGCGACAGATGGTCGTAAGAAGGGTCGAGAGGCCGGTGGCAAAGTGGCTCCGGCTTCGGCACCAACGACCACCACATCGGATCGATCGGCGAGCAAGATTGGAAAGTGAGCACGATGCCGGCTGGCCTCTTGAGTGAGACCGGCCGTCGTGCTTATGATGAGTGGTGCGATTGCGAGACGGAAACTTCGGGAACGCGTTGGCCGGTTGCTCGGATTAAATCGAAAAATCCAGGACCCGGATTTACCCGCAGATGCCGCGCGGACCGCCAAAGTGGCGTTGATATGTGTCAAGCGGCGGACTAATGAGTTTAACATGAGCAACGGATATGGCGGTTATGCACAGTTTATTCAAATATTAAGCGAAATTAGTAAGGCGTTCGATGCTGACGCGATTGTAGCGGCCTTGGCTATGGTATATGTTGGAATTGATACTATGGCACTACTCTCTTGTCCCGTTGGCCAGCAGAGTCAAAAGCGAGATGATTTCATTGCGTGGGTTGATAAGTACCTCAAGGCCGACCCTGTATCGGAATATCAATACGAGGGCATCGACGTGTACGCGGCGCGTTGTGCGGTGCTGCACAGCTATGGGAGCATCGCCGATCTACATAAAGGAACTAATCCGCCACGCAAATTCGGCTACACAGACAACGGGTTGCACAGGAAGGATGATACAGAAAGGTTTGCGTTGATTAGCGTTGCCGTTCTGATTTACGACTTTTCGAGGGCTATTGAAGCGTTCGGCAATAAAATGCTGACCGATCAAGAGCTAAAGCGGCGAGTAGACAGCCGGATGGGTTCGCTATTATGGACAAGCCTCCTTGAGCGCGGGTGAGTGAATCCGCTGGACGCGGTTGACTATAGGAGAGACAATATCGCCAATTATTGGCATATTGGCTTCTGAGTACTGGGGCTGTGTTGTGGGGATGCAACTGCAATGTTGAGATGTTTTGCAATAGCGTTCGGCCTTTTGCTCGCGACAACGTCCTTGGCGGACGCGATGAGCTTCGATTGGCGCGACCACCTAACGGTGCGTGCTTCGGGGCCGATTGAACATGGTGACGCAGCAAAATTTGCAGCACTCCCAAAGTTTGACACTTTGGAGCTAAACAGCCCCGGTGGATTAGTCGGTGAGGCGCTGACGATAGCTGCTAACATGGATGCCCGCGGTGGCATCCGAACCGTAGTCAAATCGGGTTCGTTCTGCGCGTCAGCGTGCTCGATGGCGCTGTTCGTATCTGGAAAAACCCGCATCGTCTATATGGGGGGACGGCTTGGAATTCACTCTTGCGCTAACCCGGATGGCACCCAGGCTCTGGAATGTAACAAAGAAATGGCTGCCAATGCGACCTCGCATGGGGTTCCCTGGGGGGTCATAGAGGGCTTCGGTAACGAAATCGCCCCTTCCAAGATGATGTGGCTGGGGGCCGAAGACGCGGAGTGCTGGGGGCTTATGAAATGGAGCGCCAAAGATGAGTCTAACCATGGGGTGGGATGCTTCCTGCAAAGCCTGTATACCATCAACAATCAAGTTCCGGCCGAAGTTAATCTCGATAATGCTAATGATATCCTATGCAGAATGAATGCACTTACTTCGCGAATACATATCTCAACAGGCCGCGAGAGGCAGGGTTTATCTGACACGTATCGTAGAGCTTGCGAACAAGTCGTAATGGATACCAGGACGCCAAAATACGCAGCTATAGATATCATTATGTGGCTGATGCTTACTGACCCAAATATCATGAGGACGAAGCCTTGGTCATTGGCTTTTCGTATTTTGGATAGCGACATGGAACAAATTAACAATTGCTGGAAATGCCTTACAATACTCGGAATGTCTGGACTCTTGGCAGGTAACATGAAAGTTGGTTTGGAAGGATTGCAGGCTGCTCGCGAAGTCGTGAAGCGCGATTTAGGCTCAGTTCCCACGTGGCTCAATTCCCGAATTGAGATCGCAGCGCAGGCGGTCGGGGGTGGGCCACGGTAACCACTGCTGCGTGATCTCTTGCGCGGCAAGCGGTAGCCCCCGTTTACCACAGCCCCCCCAAGGGGCGCCGCTGCGTCAGCCTCTTGGGGGCAAGGTCAGGTTGCACCCAGAACGCTCAAACCAAAAACCTCACATTCTCCAGAATATGTGAGGTTGCGCCCCAAGCCCCCGCAGATGAGGGTTGGGAAGGCCGCCATGACCAAACTGCGGACAGCTTAACGCCCGCACCATGCCGGCGCCCGCTTATCGATAAAGGCGTCAATGCCCTCTCTGGCATCGACCGCTTCCAGATTCTGCACCATGACGTCGCGGGTATAGGCGTAGGCGGCATCGAGAGGCAACTCGGCCTGGCGGTAAAAGGCATTTTTCCCGATGGCCAGGGTCAAGGACGACTTGGCGGCGATCTGATGGGCCAGCGCGGCGGTGCGGACCACAAGTTCCGCGGCGGGCACCACTTCATTGACCAGGCCGAAACGCAGGGCGGTGGCGGCGTCGATAAGATCGCCGGTCAGGAGCATTTGCATCGCCTGTTTGGGGGCGACGTTACGCGAAAGAGCGACCATCGGTGTTGAGCAGAACAGGCCGATATTGACTCCGGGAGTGGCAAAGCGGGCCTCTTCCGCGGCAATGGCAAGATCGGTGCTGGCGACCAACTGGCATCCGGCGGCGGTGGCGATCCCGTGAACCCGTGCGATCACCGGCTTGGGCAAATGCACGATGGACAGCATTACCTCGGCGCAGCGGGCAAACAAGGATTCGGTATAGCGCCGGTCATAGCCGGCGGCACGCAGTTCCTTAAGGTCGTGGCCGGCACAGAAGGCCGGTCCGGTCCCGGCGAGGACCACCACCCGCACCGTTTCGTCGGCGACAAGTGCGGTCAAGGCGTCACCCAGCGCGTTCAGCATGCCGAGGGAAAGGGCATTGCGGGCTTGGGGCCGGTTGAGAGTCAGCGTGGTGACGCCGTCGTCGTCCTCACGCAAAACCAGGGGAGTGTCCGTCATGGGTATTCTCCATAGGGTCCTAATTCTTTCGTAACGCCCCGGTTTCATCCACCCGGCGCAACGCCGCCAGTTCGGCGACACTGGGTTCCGGGATTTCCTGCGCGCCCGGAGCGATCTTCAAATCCCACCCGGTGTTGGCGCGGATGTCCGCGATGCTGGAAAAAGAATACCAACCATCCAACTGGAACTCCCGGGTTTCGGGGTCGGGACGCAGTATACCCAAAGTGGTGACAATGGCGCTCGGCCCGCCGCCGCGAAGCCCATGACGGGTGCGGGCGTCGCCACCCTCCAGATAGCCGGGCGAACTGATGTAACTGACCCGCTCGGCGAAACGCTTGGGCTCGTGAGCGACCATGATGATAAACCGCTTTGCGCCGGACGCGATGTCGTTGGCGCCGCCGGCGCCATTGAGCCGGGTCTTGGGCGGCCGGTACCGGGTGCCGATAACGCCGCCCTGGTCCCAGACGCCGGTGGTGTTGACATTGCCATACTTGTCGACCTGGGCCGCGCCGATGACGCCCACGTCGCAGCGTCCGGAGGCAACGAGGCAGCCAAGGGCGTCGATGGCCGAGGTAAAGCTGGTGGCGTTGGCCGAGATGCGGTTGCATTCGATGCCCCAGGGCAGGCCGCCGACCGGGGTGGCGCCGTAAACACCGCCCTCGGTCATGGCGCGGACGCCGGGCGCGTGGTGGGCCTGCGCGAAGAAGCCGGCAAGCATCGACAGGCCGACACCGAAGATTGCCAGTTCACCGTCGCGGATTTCGCGGCCGGTGGCAATGGCCATCATCTCCTGACGGGTGCAGGGCCGGGTCATGACAGCGCCTCCGCCGGCAGAATCCATTGGCGGTACGGGTCGAGCAGGAAGGAGGTCGGCCCCTGGCTCAGCGATGCCACCTTGTCCCGGCCGATCAGGTCAAGATAGGTGTCGATGTCCGAATAACTTTCGACATAGTCGCGAAGATAGGCCGCCGTGCCGTCCTCGGTAGCGAGGGCCAGATTCATGAGTTTCATGTGCTCCTCGTCGACATCGTAAAGGCCGGGTGAACTCTGCGGCCAAGCGGCAAAGGGCCACCAGACCACCGCCTCGACCACCAGATCCGGAATTCGGACCAGATTTGGGTACTGACGCATGCAGGCGGTATCGACGATGGCATCGGCAATCAGCACCACCCGCTTGGCCGCCCGCGAAAGTTCGAACCGGCTCCACTCGGTGCCGAGCATGATGGCGTTGCCCAACGGATCGGCAAGAGAGACATGGATTGCGGCCAGATCCGGGACCAGCGGCGGCAAAGCTCCGATCTCCCGGCCGCTGAACGGGTCGGTGACGGTGGGAATCTTGGACCGACTGGGATAGTCGTCCGGGGCGAAGGCCGAGCGGGCCTGAATGTCCGAGGCGATATTGACGGTGGCCGGGACGAACGGCCAGCCCAGCGCGCCGCCCAGCAACCGTAGCGCCATGGACAGGTTGGAATAATCCTCGAGCGCGAGTCGGCCGCTCTCCACCGCCCGCCGGAGGCCGTTGGCGAAACCAAACACCTCGAGACCGGAAAAACCGCATTCGGCCCGGCTGACCGCGCCCGCCGCGGCCAGCAGGTTGAGCTGCTGGCTGTTGCAATGAAAAATTGCATGCAGATCCTTACGTCCCTGGCGCAAGAGTTCGCGGCCAAACACGATGGCATCGGAACCCACTGGCAACGCGGCACCGCTGGCGTACTGCATGCCATCCCAACTGGTACGGCCGACGGCTTCTGCGAGGGAAATCAGTTTTCCTGGGGGCATCAGCGGATGTCCTTTTGGTGCCGGCCGCTAGGACCCGCAATCCTGGCGACGGTTTGGTCAACATCGCGGTGTGGCAAGAGCGAGTCCCCGTGAGCCGCAGGCGGCAATGGCCTCAACAGCGGTATTGCAACTCCAGGAGACGATCGTACCTTGGAGTCAGATGCCACTACCATCAGATACGTCGTTAAGGCTGTCCCTATCGAGCAAATAACGATAAAACACCTGATCCTGATTCCTTAGGTGATGTTCATGAATGCGGATCAGCAACTTTTCGAGATTGCCGATCGTAACAGTTCGGGTTGTTAATCCATTGACGACGGCCGTAATCTGATCGCGAAAGCTCTTATGTTGCTGGGCATGGGTCATCAACAATGGATATCTGCGGTCCAGCATCACTCTTTCCTCAAATTCCATATGCGCGTCGACATGCGCCATGAGCGCCGCGCGCCGCCTCGCCACTTCGCCAGCGGTGCCGCCGCCGTTCAGTGCGCGGTGGAACTGTCCGATCAGATGCCGGAATACATCGTGGTCCTGGTCGATCAACGACAGTTCCGCAGGGACCATCTGCACGGCGACCATCGCCATCCCGTCCATGCACCCCCCCCCAGCGAAAGCACCCCGCCGGACACCCGCCGGCGATCAGGTGGCGACACATCCCCCGATCTACGAGGAAGGACATTCCCAAACACACATGACGTTACTGTGCAATAGGCCGCAGCCGCCGCCGGTTATGGCAGACGCGCCAACTGCCGTCAAGGCATCTCCACTACAATGATGGTCAATTGGCCTGACGATATAACATCTGGCATAAGTTATAACGGAGCCGGCACGCTCCGAGTGAAGGGCCCGGCGGTGGGAAGCGCCGCTCCATATCGGATAAAAAATGCCCGGTAAATATGTTGTAATGGCATGAGTGTCCACAAGGTGGAATTGCCGCAATCGATAAACCGGGAGTTTTGTCGCCGTAGAGACCGGCATGACAGCGACCCCGCCGCCGTCCGCCGCCCTGGGAAACTATACATGTCAAGCGAGGTGCAAACGTTTTGGTTGATGATCATGTATTTCCTCGCGTAACCAAGTAAGCGCAAACTTCCTTAGGCGGCGTCCCGTCACTTTTTTTGGCGGGCTGTTGCCTCGCTTACCGCTGTTGTTCGGGCGCCAGGGCTCGGTCTTGGTCGTGGTTTACGGCCCGGGCGGTCCGCTTAATTTAACGAGGCTGATGCGCTATTATAGCCAGTAAAAAAACAAATTCGCTCGTCAGTCAGGGATTGACGGTTCGGCGCTCAAAGTGTGTAATCTGACCGGATGTTGCACCGCACCGGCGATGATCCGTACTCGGATGTCGGGGGCGGGATCAAGGAGACTCCGGGCATGCACAAGATCGCCCTTGCCGCCCAGCGGGTTTTGTCGGCGCCCCGGTGGCCCGACGAGATCGGGACCGAGGTCTGGGAAGCCCTGCGCGGTGAAGCCTTCAGGGTTCTGGCCACCCAGAAGGCTCTTCGCGGTTTCATCAACACCACGATCCTCGCCCATGAGGACTTTTCCTCGGCGCTGACCGCCCACCTTGCCCGTAAGCTCGGCGACCGCTACCTGTCTCCGGAACGTTTGGAAGATGTGATCCGGGAGGCGACCGCCAACAATCCCGAGCTGATCGAGACTGGACTTCGCGATCTGATGGCGGCTCTGGCCAGAGATCCCGCGGCAGACAGTTATCTGACGCCATTTCTCTACTATAAAGGATATCATGCGCTGCAATGGCAACGGATCAGCCATTGGCTCTGGAATAACCGGCAAAAGGATATCGCGCGATTTTTGCAAAACCGGATGTCGGAGGTGTTTGCCGTCGATATTCATCCGGCGGTGCCAATCGGGCGCGGCGTATTCATTGACCATGCAACCGGTGTCGTGATCGGCGAGACCGCAACCATCGGCAATGATGTTTCGATTCTCCAGAATGTCACCCTGGGCGGGACGGGTAAGGAACAGGGGGATCGCCATCCTAAAATCGGGGACGGCGTGCTGCTTTCCGTGGGGGCCAAGGTGCTGGGCAACATCACGGTCGGGGCACGAGCGAAGGTTGGTGCCGGCAGCATCGTTCTGAAAGAGGTCCCGCCCTGCGCCACCGTCGCCGGCATTCCGGCCCGGGTGGTCGGCTGGTGCCGTGACGTGGTGGTGGCGCCTGGCTTGTCCATGGACCAAAGTCTCCCGGAGCCTGATTACACCATTTGATTGGACCTGATCCGAGGTGATCCGACACCGCCCCCGCCGAAGCGGCCAGCGGGAGCGGTCATAGCCCTGCGTCGGCCGCAGCAATAATAACAATATTAAACTGTATTTTTATGGCACGCACTTTCCATTTTACAATGTCAAACTGCTATGTATAATGATGCCTATCAACACATAATCATCGTTGAAAGGAGACCACGATGCCCGGACGTTTCGGCGGCGACGTTAGTCCGCAGCAGGCCTGGCAGAAGCTACGGGAAAATCCGGCGGCGGTGCTCATTGACGTTCGAACCCAGGCCGAGTGGGACGATGTCGGAGGTCCCGATCTGTCCAGTCTGGGCCGGCCGGTGTTCCATGTCGACTGGCAGGGACTGTCTCCGGCAGAGCGGGCTCAGAAATTCGCCGCCGAAGTCTTCGCCCACGGTGTTTCGCCGGAGCAACCGGTGTTTTTGATCTGCCGCAGCGGTATCCGCTCTCGCGCCGCCGGTGAGGTGCTGGCGGGCAGCGGCTTTCAAACCTTCAATATCGCCGATGGCTTCGAGGGCAAGCCGGCAGCGGGACGTCGGGGCTGGAAGGCCATTGGTCTGCCGTGGACGGCGCACCACTGACGTACCGAACCTGCGAGGAGCGAAAAGGCGGATTCCTCCCTCTCCGGCAATGCGGCAGAGGGAGGATGTGTCATTTCTTCGCACCCGCCGGTATCACAACCCGTATTGTAGCGCCATTTCCGGGTCCTTGAGTGCCACCAGCCGGGCCAGATCGACCATGACCTTGGCCTGCTTCCAGGTGGCATCGTCCTGCATCCGGCCATCGATCATGACCGCGCCGGTTCCGTCGGGCATGGCGTCAAGAATGCGCTTGGCGAATCGGACCTCCGCCACATCCGGGCTGAACACCTGTTTGGCGATGGTGATCTGGCTGGGATGCAGCGACCAGGCCCCGGCACAACCTTGGAGGAAGGCGTTGCGGAACTGCGCCCGACAGGCGGCTTCATCCTGAAAATCGCCGAACGGTCCGTAAAAGGCCCGCAGGCCCGCGGCCATGCAGGCATCGACCATTCGGGCAATGGTATAGTGCCAAAGATCCTGTTGGAAAAACGCCCTCTCGCCGCCATCGGGTCCGGCATCGGCGATGACGCCGTAAAAGGGGTGGCCACCGCCGACCCGGGTGGTCTTCATGCCCCGGGACGCCGCCAGATCCGCCGGCCCCAGGCTCATGCCATGCATCCGCGGGCTGGCCGAGGCAATCCCGTCGATATTGTTGACCCCCTGGGCCGTTTCGAGGATGGCGTGAATCAGGATCGGCCGGGTGAGGCTGTGCCGGGCTTCAAGCTGTGCCAGCATCTGGTCGAGATAATGGATGTCCCAGGCGCCTTCGACCTTGGGCAGCATGATGACGTCGAGCTTGTGGCCAATCGCGCCCACCACCTGGAGCAGGTCGTCAAGAACCCAGGGGCTGTTCAGGGCATTGATGCGGACCCAGAGGCCGGTCGGGCCGAATTCGGTCTTGCCGGCGGCCTCAATGAACCCGGCGCGCGCTGCTTCCTTCGCGTCGGCGGGAATCGCGTCTTCGAGGTTACCGACCACCACATCAACCTGCCGGGCGATCTCCGGCAGCTTGGCCCGCATCTTGTCGAGATGGGGCGGAAAGAAGTGGAGCATGCGCTCCAGCCGTACCGGCAGTTCGCGCACCGGCTGAGGCGCGCCAATGGCCAGCGGCTTGTAGAAATTGATGGGCAGTTTCAAGGGCCATCCTCCTGGGCGGGCACATCGCAAGGTCGGCACAGGCGGACATAAAATTATCGCGCCGGGCCAAAAGATGATGCATCATTACAATGTGAAGGGAATTCCGGTCAAGAAGGAACTCTCCCGCCGCATTCGGGACCATACCCGATCGGAGCCGCGAACGACCCGGCGGTCGGATGCCCCGCCTCGTCCCGGCCGGTGCTATTCGAAATAAACGGAATAGGTCTGACGGTCTTCCAATTCCTTCTTTTCGCGCTTTCTGGCCTGTTCTTCGAGTCGCTGCTCCCGTTCGACGGCCCGCTGCTCCCGACGGTGGAGGCGCTCGATCAGTCGGTCCCGACGCCGTGCGGTCTCGCCAGGGGGCACGGTGTCGTGTTCTTTGATCCACTGCCGCAAATGCCCGATACGGCGCTTCAACTCGGAAGGGCTGAATTTCTCTACCACAAACGTCTTAAGTGCCGGCCAGCCGGTCCGCAACAGGCCTTCGGTCCGGTCCAGCACCCGCCGGAGCCAGGGACCCAACCGCCGGATACCGCTTCCGGCCGCCGCCGGCAGTGTCTGGCGGAGTTGAACCATCCGCGCCCGGAGTTGAACGATCCGGGCGCGCACCACAGCGATCCGTTGATGGATCCGCGCGGTCAGTCGGTGGATGAAAGACATTTGGCCGTGACTTCCCTCGTGTCGTAACCGGGATACCCGGTCACCGGGGATTATAGCGCAATAAGGCCGATCGGCGACCAGTCGCCTGCACCACACCGGGACCCGGCATTACAGGGCCGCCACCAGCGCCTGGGCGCGGGCCAGCAGGTCGAAAATATCCGATGGGGTGCGGCCGCGAATCAGCGGTGGCACCGGGATTCGGCTGGCGATGCCCAGGGTGGCCTCGATCGCCCCAAGCTCGGCCAGCAGACTGTTTTCCAGATCAAGGATATCGTTCGGGGTCAGGGGTGGATCGCGGCGATTGGGCAGGACAATGCCGCCCAGTATCGTGAGGCCGGGGTCGGCTTCGACCTTGGCCCGCAACCGGTCAAGAACGGTATACGCCTGGGCGTAAACGTCTTCGGGCGTCTTGCTGCCGGTACCGGGTGCCGCGATAAAGGCCGGCTGCGTCCGCTTACGGGCGACCAGGATGCCTTCCAGTTCTTCATTGATCATAACCGCCAGCCGGCAAACGTCGTTGGGCATGGTTCTCGGCACGCCCAGTGCGTCGAGGGTGTCGCTGGCACGCTGGAGACCGGCATAGACGTCGGTGGGAGTCTTGCCGGCGACCTCGGGAGCCGGCAAGACCGGCGTGGTGACGTTGAATTTGCTTCGCAAATCAAGAACATCACGAAGAATGGCGGTAACCATGAGCTTGGAATCGGCCGGTGTGGCCTCGGTGGTGGGGAAGGGCGGCAACTGAGTTTCGGGCAAGCCGTTTTCGGCGCGGAGGACCTGAACCTTGAGCATGACCTCCCGGGCCTTCTGAAGGACGTGCCGGGGCTGGCGCCGGGTTGGCAGCGGCCGGTCCACGACCGGCCCGGAATAGCCGCCACTGGCCGCCAGCAAGGCCGACAACTCGCCATTGATGGTCTCGACAACCTGATAAACCCCTGAAGGTGTCACCTCACCGCTGTTGCCGGGGCGACAGGACCAGATCAGCAAAAACGCCGCGGTGATGACCAGGCTCCGGCTGAGCAGCGATCGACCGCGGTCCGGGACGGGGTGGTTCAGGGGCATTGCGAACCTTCCCGACTCTCGGGGCCTGGCTCTGTGGTTCGCCACAACGGCCACGGCCCGGGGGGTGCGGTGACGAGGGTCGACAACGCTTCGAACAGTGTAATCCGGTTGAAGGGCTTGTGCAGAATGGCCAGTCCCGCGGCAGCGGCCTGGCGGAGCCGTTCGCGATCGGTGTCTCCGGTGACCAGCACCGCAGGAATTTCCCGACCGACGAGGCGGCGGATTTCGGCGATGGTCGCGATGCCGTCGGACAGGCCGGGCAGGCGAAGATCGCTGATGATCAAGGTTGGCACCGCGGCCCAGGCGGCGACCCGATTGCGCGCCTCGTCGGAAGAAGCGGCATCAATCACGGCATGGCCGGACTCTTCCAACAGCAGGCGCAAGGCATAGCGTTGCCGCTCGTCATCCTCGATCACCAACACCCGCTGTGTCGTCATCGCCGCGGTGTCGGGTGGTTGGAACAGGGCCGGTGCGGTCTCGGCGACCGCTACCGGCACGGTAATCGAGAACATGGAGCCACGACCGGGAGTCGAGCGCATCGCCAACCGATGCTCGAGCAACCGGGCGGTGCGGGCGACGATGCCGAGGCCCAGGCCCAGGCCCTGGGCCGGGTGTCGCTCGGGATTGCCGACCTGAAAGAAGTCTTCGAATACCAACTCGTGCTGGTTCGCCGCAATACCAACGCCGGTGTCGCAGACCTGGATTTCCAGCCCGTTGCCCCGACGACGGCAGCCGACCAGAATGTGGCCTTGGGGAGTATAACGAACGGCGTTGGTCACGAGATTGCGCAGCATGCGTTCCAGCAAAACCCGGTCACTTCGCACCACGGCTCGGGTTTCGACCAGACGCAGGACAATGCCAAGGCTGGCAGCCTGTTCCCGGAATTTGGCGATCAGGCCGTTCAGGGACGGCTGAAGCGGGAAGGCCGTTACCTTTGGAGTGATGGTGCCGGCGTTGAGGACCGACACGTCGAGCAGGGCGGTCAGGAGTTCCCGGCCGGTTCGGATCGACTCGCCGAGGTGCCGGCACAGGTCCTGGTGCCGGGGATCGGTAACGCGCATCGACAGCAATTCGTGATAAAGTTGCATCGCCTGAAACGGCTGGCGCAGGTCGTGACTGGCCGCCGCAAGAAAGCGTGACTTGGCGGCATTGGCGTGCTCGGCCGCGATCAGCGCACCGCTCAATTCTTCCTTCATTCGTCTGGCTTCGGTTACGTCGATGGCCACGCAAATGATACCGGTGATGGTACCGTTCCGGTCGCGGAGCGGCTCGATCCGGAGATCGCTGAAATGGCGCTGACCGTCGACCGTCAGTTCGACCTCGCGCCGGGTGCCGCTGCCGGTCTCGATCACCGAACGCTTGACGGCGTCAATCTCGTGGTTGGACTCGACCGGAAACAGTTCCTGGTGGCGCTTGCCGATCATGTCCCTGGCGTCGATGCCGATACGCGGATTGTAGACCCAGGTATAACGAAACTCCCGATCCTGACTGAACACTGCCACGTTTGAATCGCGCAGGGCCATCCGAAACCGGTATTCGCTGGCCCGAAGCCGCTGCTCGACCGTTTGCCGCCTGCTGACCTCGGCGGTCAGCAGGCTGTTGGTCCATCGCTGACGGGCGAAGAACACGGTCAGGATGGTGGTCAGCATCAGCCCCGACACCAGCATCAGCCAGGCGGTGGGTGAACTCTGTTCGGTCCAGGGCCGCGGCAACGATACGAAGGCCAGGGTAAATTCCCGGCCACCCAGTTCAAGCCACTCGGTTCGGACTCCTGGCGCCGCCACCGGCACAACCGAAAGTGGGGTAAAGACGCCGTGATCGCGGGGTGCCGGAGCGACGCCGACCTGCTGCCTTCCCGGGGGCGCCGCGACATCCAGCAGGTAGACGTCGGCGGCGACCGGCGCCAAGGCGCGAAACGATGTCGCCATCAGCACATCCAGGCGCAGAATGGCGCCGACATACCCCATCAGCCGGGAACAGGCCAGGTACGGATAGGTCGTGGCCAAGTTGGCGTCATAGACCGCGAGGTACAGAAGGAGGTAGCCAAAACCCGCGGTCATGCTGAGCATGGTGGGAAAGACGGCCGCCACCATGTCGCCGCTGGCACAGGCACGCTCCAGGACACGCCGGCGCTCTGGCGCCGAGGTGACATTGACTCCAATGGGCGGGGTGCCGTTGTCACGGAAGCCGACACGGGTAATCCGGTAATAGATCGGGAACACATCGTCATCGGGCGACTGGCTGTCGGCCGGGGCCGAGCCGTCGCTGTTTCTGATCCTGAAGCCGGTGATGCCCTCGGCCGCCGCCGCCCGTTCGGCGGCCGGAATGTCCCTGACTTTGATTCGCGGCAGCCAGGAAATCACTTGCAGGCCCGGAAAGTACCGCCGGATATCCGTCGCGAGAGAGGCGAAATCTTCCTGTGACGCCGGCTTGGCCCCGTGAAAAGTGGCGCGAACGGCGTGGAGCAAAATCTCGGTGTTGGACAGGGATTGCTGAAGTGCCTCGCGATAGGTGCGGGCTTGTGCCGCCTGCACGGTGTCGCTGTCACGCCAGAACTGGACGGTAAGCACCGCAAAGATGGCGATGGAGGAGGCCACGCCGACGAAGGCGAACAGGGCAATCCAGAAACCGGCAATCGGCTTCTTTGCCGGGCCATCCCCGTCCGCAGCCAGCGCCGTCGCCAGAGAATCGAGATCGGCGGCGCTCTTGACGGTTTGCCGATCCTGCTCGGGAATCCGGGGCGACATTCATCCAACACCAGAAAAGATGGTTTTGCCGGCCCGGGGGGCACCCCCTCGCGCGCGACTTTACGAAGCCAAAGAGACTACCCCCAATCGTCGTACTCCCTCGCGGGCTTACGCAGCCAGGGTCGTGACACTCCAGGATGCCAGCCGAGCCTGCGCGAAACCGGGGGCCGAGTCAAGCGGACTGTCTTCGGCCGACTGCCTCCCGGGGCATTGTTACGGACAAGAAGTGCGGTTGCTCAGGATCGCCGCCGGTTTACTGCCTCGATAGTTGTTCTTGCCGGCTTCCGAGGGCAGGACGCCTCAAGCGAGCGCCGTCATGAACGCCCAATCCAGCCAGGGCAGCAGAGCCTGGAGGTCGGAGGTTTCGACGGTGGCCCCGCCCCACAGGCGCAGCCCGGGGGGGGCGTCGCGATAGGCGGCGATGTCGTTGGCCACCCCTTCCTTCTCCAGGAGGCTGGCGATCTTTCCGGCCACCTCGGTCAGGGCAGCGGAACCCCGCGCGACCACCTGGGGATCGGTGACGGTGAGGCAGATTGCGGTGCAGGACCGGGTGGCGGGCACCCGGGCCAGGAAACCGGCCCAGCCCGAGGCCGCCTGCCACGCCGCAACCGCCGAGAGGTTGGCCTCGGAGCGGGTGATCAGCGCCGGCAGGCCGCCGAGTGCCTGCGCCCATTTGAGGCCGTCGATGGCGTCCTCGACCGCGAGCAGGGACGGCGTGTTGATGGTCTCGCCCTGGAAGAGACCTTCGTTAAGTTTGCCGTTTTTGGTCATGCGGAACAACTTGGGTACGGGCCAGGCCGGTGTGGTGCTCTCCAGGCGTTCGACGGCACGCGGGCTGAGTACCAGCATGCCGTGTGCGGCCTCCCCACCCAGCACCTTCTGCCAGGACCACGTGGCGACATCGATCCGGGACCACGGGATATCCATGGCGAACACCGCCGAGGTGGCATCGCAAATGGTCAGGCCCCGGCGGTCGGTTGCAATCCAGTCGCCATCCGGCACCCGGACGCCGGAGGAGGTGCCATTCCAGGTGAACACCACGTCATGGTCGAAGTCCACCCGGGAAAGATCGGGCAACTCGCCGAAGTCGGCCTCAAACGCCCGGGTGCCTGGGAGCCTGAGCTGTCGGGTGACATCAACCACCCATTCCTTGCCGAAGCTTTCCCAGGCCAGCACGTCCACCGGCCGCGTCCCCAGCAGCGACCACAGCGCCATCTCGACCGCACCGGTATCCGAGCCGGCGACGATGCCCAGTCGGTAGTCCGCAGGCAACCCGAGCACCGCCCGCGACCGGTCGATCACCTCCCGGAGCCTGGCCTTGCCGGCCTTTGAGCGGTGTGAACGGCCGAGACAAGCCTGCTCGAGGGCAGCCAGGGACCAGCCGGGGCGCTTGGCACAGGGACCCGAGGAAAAGTTGACGTTGGCCGGCCGTATCACAGGCTTCATGGAAGACGCTCCTTACCAGAGTGGAACAATCCGGCGCCGGCGGCAAAAAAATCCAGGGCTTTGCAATGCCGCCGGCTGTTGGCGACGGGATCCGGGGAGCCGCGCACTCCCGCACCCGCATTTACGGCCGGAACTCGCGCAAAAACAACTCGGCGGTCCAGCCCACCGGCGACTGACTGTCGTGCCGGGACGGAGGTCCCGGCTCGGGGCGGCTGTCGGTGCAGCGCAGGGTGTAGATATGGTCGTGGATCGGCAGGATGCCGACGCGCTCTCCCAGCAACTGGCCGCGGCGGACCACCGAGGCTTTGGTGGCGCAGCCCAACCCGTACAGCGAGCGATAGAGCGCCGGCTGGTCGGGTCCGGGACGGATGCTTTCGGTGATGCGGCGGAAGGTGCCGGCGGCGGCGTTGGCCCAGTGGTCGTTATAGTCGATGAAGCCGGGAAAGACCGTGTCCAGGCCCTTATACTGCTGCTCGGTAACCAGCTCGTCGAACAGGCCCTCGGGCCGGAACGGGCACAGGTAATTTACGTACAATACGGTTTGGGGATAGTCACCGCCCTTTTCGATCTCTCCCAGGGCGTATTGCAGAACTTCACCCAAGGTACGGTCACGGGCACGCAGGGATTCGGGACGGCGGAGGAAGCGGGCACCGGCCCGCTTCGTGGTCTCCTGAACCGCGTCGCTCTCGGAAAAGGTGTAGACCGAGCGGATATAGCCGGCCCGGCCAAGCTGGCGCAGCAGGCCCGCCAGCAGGTCGATGCCCTGAAGGTCACGGGGCTCGCCCAGCACCGGGGCCACCGCCACCACATTGCAGTTCTCCGGCTTGAGGCTGTCGGGAAGCGCCGTGACCAGATCGCGTTCCAGCAGGTCGAGCATGGCCGAGACACCGCCGGCCCGATCGCCGTCATTGGCCTGGTTGATGCCGTGATGATGATAGACGGCGGCTTCGGGCTCGTAGAGCAGACGCCAGCCGGCCTCGGTCACCGCCTTGCCCCAATGGCGGTCTTCGATATTGGTCAGGGTCTCGTCGAACGGAAACCGTTCCCACACCTCGCGCCGGATCATGCTGTTGGCATTGTGAAAGAAGTAGTCGCGGGTCTGGACCCGGCGATCGAGTCCGAACACCGTCAGCAGGTCGCGTTTGTCCACGGCGCCGCTGAAAGCCAGCGGCAATTGCCGGCCGTAGACCCCGGCGATGCCCGGGTCGGCGAAACCCGCGACCAGGGTCGACAACCAGTCGGTGCGCTGGGGGATACAGTGGGACGACAGGCAGGCGATGAAGGCGCCGGTGCTGGCCCGAATGCCCAGATTGAGAGACAGCCCCGGCCGGTAGGCGTCGATGGTCAACACCTCTTTGACCGGGTAGCGTCGGACCACCTGGAGGGTGTGATCGGTGCTGTTGTTGTCGACCAGGATCACTTCGAAGTCGGGATAATCCTGGGCAAACACCATATCCAGGCAATGGCCGACCCAGGACTCCTCGTTCCTGGTACGGATGATCAGCGAAACGCGGAGGGCAGGCATCGCTACAAAACTTTCAGTTCAAGGTCGTCTTCCAACCCCAAAAGCTCTTTCAAGCCGGAACCTTTTTCAGGTCAGCCCCTTGAGTTCAGCCAGGGCCTGCTCGTAAGACCGGCGCAGCATGGCCCCATCCACGCACAGCGTGACGAAGCCGATGCCGAGATCCAGCAGCCGTCTGGCCGCAACGGGGGTGGCGGCGTAGCAGCCGACGGTGACGCCGTGGCCGGTGATGCGGCGGACCGCATCGGCAAACAGCCGCTGGAAGCCGGGATCGTCGAGGTTGCCCCTGAGCCCCAGGCTTTGGGACAGATCGTAGATGCCGATGAACAGCACGTCGAGGCCGGGCAGGGCGCAGATGGCGTCCAGGTCTTCGAGGGCGCCGCTGTCTTCGACCATCAGGATCGAGGTGATCAGCGCATTCTGGCCGTCGAGATGGGCACGCTCGTTGCGACCGTCGAACAGCGAGGCGCGGGTCAGGGTCGCCACCCCGCGATTGCGTGCGGTGGGGCCGTAAACCATGGACTCCAGGGCCCGCGCCGCCGCGGCGGCGTCTTCCACATGGGGCACCATCACCCCTTTGGTGCCGGAGTCCAGGCAGCGCAGGATATTGCTGTTGTCGGGGCCGGGAACCCGGGTGACCGGCACCATGCCCTGGCTTTCGGCAGCGAGGTAGAGCGCCGGCAGGTCGCCGAAGGAATGGGGGCCGTGCTCCAGATCGAAGACGATGAAGTCGAGGCCGGCGGCACCGATGATTTCGACCACGGTAGGATCGGGCAGGTGACTCCAGGTCCCGATCACCGGCTCCCGGCGCTTGAGCCGGGCCTTGAATTCGCGTGCGTCCATGGCGTGTCCAGTCTCCGCATGACCCGTTGACTCAAGGTTTGGTTCAGAGCACGGCGCCGCCGCTGACACTCAGGACCTGGCCGGTCATGTAGTTCTGTTCGTCCGAGGCCAGAAACACGCAGGCCGAAGCGACATCGGCCAACGTCCCGGCCCGCTTGAGCAGCGTCATTTCGACGATGCGGGCTCCGGCCGGAGAGGCCAGTTCGTCGGCGGTCTGCTCGGTCAGCATGATTCCCGGTGCCACCGCATTTACCAGGATATTGTGCCCGGCACCATAGCGGGCCACGACCTTGGTCAGGCTGTTCAGCCCGGCCTTGGAGACCGCATAATGGACCGTCTTGGGGCCGTGATATTCGCCGGCCACCGAACTGATATTGACGATGCGACCGCCGCCCCGGGCGATCAGGTGGGGAAACGCTTCCTGGCAGCAGATGAACGGTCCCTTGAGGTTGACCGCCATGATCCGGTCCCAGCCGTCGTCGGTGAGTTCCTCGAACGTACAGCGTTGGTTGATCCCGGCATTGTTAACCAGAATATCCATGCCGCCCAGCACCCGCACGATTTCGGCGAAGCCTTCGCGGATTTGGTTCCGATCGCGGACATCAAGAGCCACCGCGACCGCGCGACCGCCCAGCGCGTCGATTTCGGCCACCACCTCAAGAGCCCTGTCCCGCTGCTCGGCATATCCGACCGCCAGCGCCGCACCCTGGCGGGCAAACTCGAGGGCGATTTCACGGCCAATGCCGCGGCTGGCTCCGGTGACGACGGCGATTTTACCGGCAAGACGCATGAGGCGAGGGTCCTCTTCAGCAGTAATGGTGGAAACCTGGACGGGGACGGGAATCATGGCATATCGGATGTCCCGCGACCAGTGCCTTTACCCGACGCGCCTTTACCCGACGGTGCGGCCAGGGCCGGCGGAGAGCGACCGCCGTCCGAAGCCATGCTCTGACCAGTGAAAGCGGGGACTCTGCACCCTGCCGGCCGCCGGGGAGGCCGCGGCCGCCTCAGCCGTTTCGGTCAAGCCGGCGCGATGCCGGCAGATGGACGCGCACGATGGTACCCCGGCCGGGCTCGCTGTCGAGTTCCACACGGCCGCCATGGAGTTGGGCGTAACGCTGGACAATGGGCAAACCCAGGCCGATGCCTTCGTGGCGTCGGTCGAGAGAGCCTTCGCCCTGGGTAAACGGGTCGAAAATACGCGCCTGCATCTCCAAGGCGATGCCCGGACCGTTGTCGGTGACGGTGACCGTCGGGCCGGCCGCGTCATCGGTCAGTTCCACTCTTACCATGCCGTGTTGGTAGTGGAACTTGATGGCATTGTCGAGAATAGACAGAAGCAGTTCCCGCAACCGCCGCTCGTCGCCACGAACCCAGAGGAGCGGCGACGGCGCCATGATCACCGAAACCGCTTTAGCGACGGCTTTCGGTGTCAACATGGCAATACAGCGGTCGATCATCTCCCTAAGGAACACCGGCTTTTCCTCGAGACTGACCGCGCCGGTGGAGCCCTTGGTGTATTCGAGGATCCGATTGACCATGTCGAGCAGGTGCTTGCCACTCTCCTCGATCAGTCTCGCGTAGTCGAGATAGTCGGCGGGAATCGGCGGCCGGGTATCCTGGGCCGAGATGACCTCGGAAAAGCCGATGATGGCGTTCAGCGGCGTGCGCAGTTCATGGCTCATCACCGAAAGAAAGTCGAGTTTTGCGCGGTCGGCCTTGCGGGTGGCGGCCAGGGCCTCGGTCAATTCCCGCGTCCGCTCCGCAACCCGCTGTTCCAGTTCGCGGTTTTGCTCCCGGGTCTTCTTGTAGAGCATGCGGATCTGCAACATATTGCGGACCCGCTGGAGCAATTCCCAGGCGACAAAAGGTTTGGTCAGGAAGTCGCTGGCGCCGACTTCCAGCGACTTGCGCCGGGTCTCCTGATCGGTCTGGGCGGTGAGCACCAGGATCGGGACATAGTCATCGGCGAAAATCGGCCGCAGCATCTCGATCAACTGAAAGCCACTGATGTGCGGCATGCGGATGTCGAGCAGCAGTATGTCATAGCGGGTGGTCCGACAGAGGTCGGGGATCAACCGCGGGTCGGTTTCGCCGCGAATCTGGGTATAGCCCTGGTGCCGCAGAATCTCCCGTAACAGGTCGACGTTGGACAGGTTATCGTCGACGATCAGGATCGCGGCGTCCTTGGTTTCGCGGTTGATTTCGTCGTTGATCATGGAACGCCCATCCCTCTGGCCCGCCGGTCAAGCGCGACCTGGGAAATCCTACAGTCGCGAAAAGAGAAGGGGAACTCAAAAACTTTGCGACGGCCTTCCGTAATCGCCGCCGCCGCCTCAGCCCTTGCGTTCCCAGCCGCCCTGGGGCGATTGCTGCCAGTAGGTGAGCTGGTGGCCGGCGGCCTTGCACGACCGCCAGCGGCCCCGGGCCGCCGCGACCGCGGCCGGGTCGTTGCCGTCGAACAGATCGCAGACCAGGGTGAAGCCGCCGGCACCGGCGGTTCCGGTGGCGGCGCCATCGGTCAGCACCAGAACCTCCGCGCGGTTGGGGTTTTCGGCGGCGGCGGTCAGCCACACCGGCTGCTGATCCGCCGATCCGTCACGGTGGCTGCCATGGGGCAGGAAGGCCGCAGGGTCCCAGGTCCAGAGCAGTTGATTGAATGCTTCCACCCGTTCGTCCGAGCCGGCCATCACCACCGCCCTCAGGCCGCGCTCCAGGACTTTCTGGAGCAGGGGCGGCAGCGCCTGTTCCAAGGTCTTGCGCTGAAGATGATAAAATCGGACGTCGGCCATCGCGCAACCACCTGAAAGCTGCCGGGGGAGCACCCGCGGCAAATGGTGTCGCGGAAAACGAAGAGGGGCGGGCGGCACGCCGCGCAGACCCTTGGAAAACGAAGAGGGGCGGGCGGCACGCCGCGCAGACCCTTGGAAAAATGATCGGCCTTTTCGGCCTGCGCAAGCGCGGTGCTGCGTCTTGTCGCAGAGGGGTGGGCCTGTTCCGCCGTTTTCTTCGATGTTCTCCTCCTGTCCGGGCCGACGCCGGCCGGCCGGGCGTCACCTGCCCCGGACCAACCCGCAAAAGCGGCAAGGCGGCTCGCGTTTGTGCCGTGACACGAGCGATGATTTTGCTAACATGGCCCCACGAAGACGCGGACCTTCCGGCGGAGTAAGAGACGATGGATGCTGTGTTCGGCGCAAGTGCCACCCTGATCCCCTGGTTTATAGCGGCTCTTGCCGCAATGCTGACGCTATGGGCGGTGCTGTCGGCTCTGGCTGCAACTAAGCTGGCCCGGGCAGCAGCCCAGGATGCCGAACGTGCCGCGGGCGGCCTGATCCAGCTTCAAAGGGAGGCGGAGCGGCTGCACGCGGCATGGCGCGCCGACATGGCGGCTCTGGCCCGTTTGCGTTCGGACGCTGCTCCACCGTCGCAGGTACCCCAGCACGCCCAGGCCCCCCAGCAGGCGGCACCGCCGCGACAGCCACAGCCGGCCCGGCCGGCGCCACGTCCGCCGCTGGTGGCGAACAAGACCCCGGAAGCCCTGGAAGACCGCACGGTGACCATCGGCGCCTGGTTGCCTGCGTCAGATGCCACGACGAAGTTGGTCGAGGCCGGCGACGACGAGGTAAAAGGGTCCGAAACGACACTGATGTTCGGCCCGAAGCTCTCGCCGGTGGAGGCCAAGGACCAGTTCCATGGCCTGCCGTTGCTGCGGGTGACGGTCGGTAGCGATCCTGGAAAGGAATTTAAACTGCCGTTTCAGGCCTGTACCGTCGGTCGCGCCGGCACCAACCGCGTCGTGCTTTCCGAGAACAAGGCATCTCGGGTTCACGCTGAAATTCGATTCGACCACAATCGTTTTTTTCTAAAGGATTTGGACAGCACAAACGGCACGTTACGCAACGGCGCGGCGGTGACCGATGAAGCGCTGGAGTTTGGTGACATCATTACCATCGGCAAAACCGAGTTGTTGTTTACCTGCGAGGGGTTCGATCTCAAGGATAGTGAGCCGTCCCGGGCCATTGCCGCTTTCGCGCGTTTGCTCGAAAAGGAACCGGATTTCATTCCCGCCTTACACAATCTGGCTTTCTTACTCGAACGCGACGTGGCCCGGCGCAGTGAAGCCGATGGCGTATGGAAGCGTTTGAAACGTCTGGAGCCATGATCGTCCCGGTAGATTGGAAGGGAGGGCGCATGCCCGCGGTACCGGAACCGTGCCACCGGAAGGTCGCGCCGAGAGGAGGTCGGGATGAAGCTAAGCGAGTTGCTGATCGAGCCTGAGGTGACCCTGGAACTGGCGCCGTTGATCGACGTGCTGTTCCTGATCGTGCTGTTCTATGCCGTGTCAAGTTCGCTGATCAGCCCGGAGGATCTCGCCCGGCTGAAGGGGCAGCTTGCCACTGCGGCAACCGAGAACCGCACGCTGCTCGAACACGCCAACAGCCAGGAAGCGGTGTTGAGCCGGCTGCAAGCGGACCTTGCCCAAAGCACCCGGCAGGCGGCGACCCAGAGTGAGCGGGTCGCACGTCTTGAAGCCGAACTTCAGGCCGGGGCGGCACAGGTCACCCGGTACGAAGGCGAGATCGCCGGACAACGGGAGCAGATCGGCCGACTCCAAGGCGACCTCGTCACCGCGAGTGCCAGTCTTGGCGACCATCAGACCCGCCTGGCCGAACAGGCACAGCAGCTGACCCGGGTTCAGGCCGAACTGGACTCGAAGGAGCAGGCGCTGGCGGCCCAGGCTCAGCGCATCGTGGTCATGAATCAGTCGCTCGACGACGTGCGCGCCGGGCTGGCCCAAAGTCAGGCCAGCGTCGACCAGCAGACCCAGCGGGCGACCGCGGCCCAGGCGGCGCTGACCCGGCTGGAAGCGGAAAGCAAGACGCTGGCCGCCGACCTGTCCCGGGAGCAGGCCGCCCACCAGGCCGACCAGGCGGCGGCCCAGGCCGAACTCGAACGCCTGCGGGTTCAGGTCACTGAACTGAGTTCCGAAAATGCGCGCTATCAAACTGTCAAGAAGGCCGAACTGGATCGCGCGGCCGGCATCGAGGAAACCCAGCAGCGCCTCGCCGAAAGCCTAAAATCCCTGATCGAAGACAAGTCGCTGGGGGTCCAGCGGGTCAATGACCGGCTGGTGCTGGAACTGTCGGATCGTATTCTGTTCGACTCCGGCAGCGAACAACTGCGTTCCGAGGGACTGCCGGTGCTCGCCAATGTTGCCAGGATTTTGGCGAGCCGGGTTCACACCATACAAATTCAGGTGGGCGGCCACACCGACAATATCCCGCTGGGACCCGGCAGTCACTTCGGCAGCAATTGGGCGCTGAGCGCCGCCCGGGCGGTCAACGTCGTCCGCTTTCTTGAACAAACCGGCGGCATCGAGCCGAACCGGCTGGCCGCGGTGGGTTACGGTGAATTTCAGCCCATCGCCAGCAACGCCACGCCCGAGGGGCGGACGCGGAACCGACGTATCGAAATCGTGCTGCTGGCCCAGTGACGCCGCCGCCTGCAAGGAAGCCCCGGGGGAAGGGAAATGGACATTACCGCGATCGAGGGTGCGTTGCTTGACCTTGCCGGCCGCTTTGGCAGCTTTGTTGTCCACCTGTTCCAACTGGGTGGAGTGGTGGTCTGGTTATTGCTGGTCACGCTGGTCTGGTGCCTGGGTATCGTCGTCTGGAAGCTTGGCCAGTTGCGCCACCATCGGGTAATCAATGCCAGGGTGATCGCGCAGATCGAGCGATTGTTGCTCGACAATAAGCTGGCCGAAGCCACCGCCTACTGCAAGAAGGTGTCGCTGCCGATGACCCGCATTATATTGGGCGGCATCCTCTACTATGATCGCAGCGAACACGAAATCAAGGAACGGTTGGAGGAGGCGGGGCGCCAGGAAATCCCGTGGTTGCGGGCACACCTGACGACCTTGCGCTCGATTGCCTCGGCGGCGCCGTTGCTCGGCCTGTTCGGCACCGTCATCGGCATGATCCAGGTTTTTGATGCCCTGTCCAAGGGCGGCACCATTCAGGCCAGCGACCTTGCCGGCGGCATCTCCGAGGCGCTGATCACCACGGCCTGCGGTTTGGTGGTCGCGATCCCGGCCATCGTCTTTTACAACAACTTCACCAACCGCGTGACCAACCTGATCATCGAGATGGAAAAGATCTCGCTGCACATGGTGGCGATCCTGAAGCGGGGTGGCTGAAGATGTTTCGGCAACAGGCGCTTTCGGCATGATCGCCGGTCGCCACACCTGCCCTCCAGCGTGTTGCGGCGGCAGAGGCTTTCTGCCATGATCGGTTCGGCAGGGTGCGGCGCCCTGGAGGGCGGCGGTGATGCGGTGTCCGTCGTTGCGTCGGTATGCGCTCCGGGACAGTGAACCATGTTTGACATTAGCTGGACGGAAATCCTGGTTATCGGGGTGGTGGCCCTGATTGCCATCGGACCCAGGGAGTTGCCGCGGGTTCTTTACGAATTGGGCAGGTGGGTGCGCCGGTTGCGGGCCATGGCCGCCGAATTCCAGCGTCATTTCAGCGATCTGATGCATGAGACGGAGTTAGACGAGTTGCGTCGTCAGGCCCAGGCCGCCCATGACCTGACCAAACCCCATAAATTGGCGGAAATGATCGATCCGGGCGGCACCGTTCGTTACGGTGTGGATCACGCCGTGACCGGTGCCACCGGTTATCCCGGCAGTCCGCCGGAGCCGGTGCCGCCGCCGCCGGTCCCGACGGTAAGGTCGGTGGAATCACCGGCGCCGGTGACTGCCGCGCCCGCGGACCGGGCGGCCACCGGCGGCGGGCAGGGGTAACCGCGGTGGAAGAGGATTTCGAAGAATCCCGGATGCCCCTGGTTGAACATCTTATTGAGTTGCGCAATCGATTGATTTATTCGGTGGTGGCGCTGCTGCTGGGATTTGCCGTCTGTTATAGCTTTCATCAGGAGATCTACGCTTTCCTGGTCCGGCCGCTTGCGGAAATTCTGGAGGGTCAGGGGCGGCGGATGATCTATACCGGTCTGACGGAAGCTTTTTTCACCTACGTTAAGGTTTCGTTCTGGGCGGGCGCCTTTATCACCTTTCCATTCATCGCCTCTCAGCTTTGGCTGTTCGTCGCGCCCGGCCTTTACAAGCACGAAAAGCAGGCCTTTCTGCCGTTTCTGATCGCGACACCGATCCTGTTTTTCATGGGCGGGGCCGTCGTGTATTATTTGGTGTTCCCGCTGGCCTGGCGCTTTTTTCTCGGCTTTGAGCTGAATCCCAGCGATCCGTCCACCCTGCCGATCCAACTGGAAGCCCGGGTCAGCGAATATCTGTCGCTGGTGATGACCCTGATCTTCGCTTTTGGGGTCGCCTTCCAACTGCCGGTGCTGCTGACGCTGTTGGCCCGGGTTGGTCTGGTCACGTCGAAGCAACTGGCGGCAAAGCGCCGCTACGCCATCGTCCTGGTGTTCGTCGCGGCAGCGATTTTGACTCCGCCGGACGTCTTCAGCCAGATCAGTCTGGCCATTCCGCTGATGCTGCTCTACGAGGTTTCAATCTGGTCGGCGCGCTGGATCGAGCATCGGCGCAAGACCGACCATGGGGCGAGCACGGCCGGCGCACCCGGGAACACGACCGAACCGCCGGAGTGATCGGGGCGACTCAGGCTGGGCCGTTAACGCCTGCTATTTGGTGGTGCGCCCGCCTTTCTGCGGCGCGTCGGGTGACGCGCCGGCTGCCCGAGGCAAGGTGGAGGCAGGCAAGCCGTGAGGCGTCCAGTGCGCCTGGGGTGTCGCGCGTCCATAGTACCAGCCCTGGGCGAACTTTACGCCCAAAGCCATCAACGACTTCACCTGGCCGGCGGTCTCGACACATTCGGCGATGGTTCCGATCCCCAGCTCCCGACAGGTAACTGCGATGCAGCGCAACATCGCATCATCGCGCGCCGACTGACCAATTTGCTGGACATAGACGCCGTCGATCTTGACAAAATCGACGGTTAAAGACCTTAGATACTGAAAAGATGCCGCTCCGGCGCCGAAATCATCCAAACACACGACAAAACCAATTTTTCTGATCTGTTGAATGATTTCTTCGGCACGAACCAAGTCCTGCATGCGCGAGCTTTCGGTTATCTCCAAGGACAGCCACTTACAAAGTGACTTATGATCCTCCAAAATTTTCAAAAGCATGCCGACGAAAATTGAGTTCTCAATCGACCGGCCTGAAATGTTGATGGCCATACCCACCGCCTGATCGGCGGCGAGGCGCTGTTCCAACATGGCGATGGTCCGACCACAGACGGCCAGGTCAAACTGTTCAATGACGCCAATCTGTTCGGCAAAGCGAATGTTCTCGAATGGGCTCTCTCCGTCCTGAAATCTGGCCAGCACTTCGAAATGGTGCAGGCGGTTCGACTCCATACTGACGATCGGCTGAAACCAAAGTTGAAACCGCTGCTGCCGGACGTTGGCAATGAACTCGTCCATACGCTTGATGGTGTCGCCAACCATCGTCTCAAAGGCTTCGGCCAGGGAGGCCGGTGCCGGATCGCCCGGTGTCGGGTTGACAAATCGGTTGATGGTATACTTGATGGCTTTGACCAGATCGTCATTGGTCAGGCTGCCGGCATCGACGCTGATACTGTCTTGAACACACGACAGGTTCAGGCCGGCGTTGGCACCCTCCTGTCCAATATCGGCGATCCGCTCGAACAGCACGTTGTCGCCGCGCTCGTGTAGCAGACCGAACTTGTTGTAGCCTAATCGTCCGACGGAATCGCCATCAACTGAGGCACTACGCAGCAGGATTCCAATCTTTTTAATCAGGGCTGAAGCCCCGCCCTCAGCGTCCTCCTCGGTCAGGCCCTGAACATCGAGCAGGACGATTTCGACCGGATACGGCGCAGATTTTGCGGCAAGGGCAAGATCGGCAGCAATTTCGGTAAATCCCTTGGCATCTAGCAAGTGACTTTCAACGTCGCGACTGCGCGCTTTGCTTTGAAACGATAATGGAAGTCTCAGATGAGCGAGCGCGCAGGAAATGCGGTCCTCGGTTCCGGGCAGGCGGCAGGCACTGAACAGGGCGTAACGCTGTGCCCCGTCCTTGCCGGCAAGCGCAAGCCTGACCTGAATTGGTCCGCAACGGGTTCCCACCGTCATTTGCCCGGTGAGGGCCTTGAGGGCGTCATGATCGGCCAGATCGATGATGGTCAGCCAGTCATTCCCGACCAGTTCGGCCTCGGTACGCTCGGTCAGGCCCACCGTCGCACCCATGACAAAAATGATGTTGCCGGTCAACCCAATTTCGAAGAGCAGGTCGGCACTCGCAAACGCCAGAGAAAGAAATCGTTGAGCGTTCTTGATGGGAGCGGTATCGGATTTATCCCCGGGCATGATTGCTCGCATCCTGGTGACGGCAAGAGGTACAGGCCAAGCTTCCGGCTCAGGCCGGAAGCCGCCCGGTGATTCACCTTAAACCCCAAAGCCCGGCGACACATAGCGGTATGCCAAAATCACCAGACAGCATTGTCTTCCATGAACACTTTATTTGCGTCCAATGGTTATGCCGGCAACAAACGCCGGTTAACGAACATAATCGGAACATCGGCGGGTTGTGCGGCGTCCGAGCCTTGGTGGCGGCGGCGTCGGTGGCGACTCGATGTCGGTCGTGGTCCGGTTGCCGGCAGCGGCATCGATGGCGCACCCCGCCCGGAGAACCCTGTGGATGGTGCCCCGGGAGGTTGCGACCGGGTATCGCGATCATTGCCTCCAGGGCATTACCGGCACCGTCGAAATGCTGTTCATGGGTGAGCCTTCGATCAGCTTGGTGCTGTAAACCAGGTAAATCAGGGTGTTTCGCTTTTTGTCGAACATTCGGATGACCCGGGTTTCTTTGAACAGGATCGAGGTGTCCTCACTGAAAACCACCTCATTGTCCTTGAGTTGGGAGGGCATGGTGATCGGCCCGACCTGCCGGCAGGCGATGGAAAATTTCGACGGGTCGGAGGCGAGCCCCAGAGAGCCGGCGAGGCCCCCGGTGCGCGCCTGACTGAGATGACAGGTGACACCGGGAATCGCCGGATCGTCAAATGCCTCGACACAGATTTTGTGATTCGCCCCGATCAGCTTCCAGGCCGTCGTCACGCAACCGATTTCTTCGCCATACGCCTGACTGGATGCGAAGCCCAGCATCAGGGTCAGGAGTGCTGCTTTCGTTTTCATGGCTGTTCTCGCAATGGTGTTATGGGCGCCAGTGGCATCGGTGACAGTCTTCCAATCCTTGCCCCCCGGGTCAACCCGGGTGGTTGTTCCCGCTGACCGCCGTTTCCCCGAACACCTGAGAGGCTGACAAAGAATGCGCGCCACGCCGGCTTTGAAGGAGAAAAAGCCAATGCTTCCAAAGGGCGTTCTTTGGCTGACCCGATTGCTTGCCACACTCTGAGCCCTTCGATCCGCCGTTGGCGCCGGGCGGTGGCAGGCTGCCGGACGCTGACGTCCGGCGATACCCGGTTCGGACAGCCAAATTCTCTGGCACCGGTCCGCTCCACTGGTTTATAAAAGCCCATCGGTTCCAGTCCGGGCCAAACCACGCAATGTCGCATCGGTTGCGACTGGAAGGCCAGAATTGCTGAACCCGAGTGGTTCTCTGTTTTTCAGCGAAGGTTCAGATCGTGCATCCCGACCCTGCTGTTGTCGGAGAGATCCGCATCACCTATGAGTTACACTCTTTTCGAGACCAGCAATGGTTTCGTTTGAATGTATGGGATCAGCGTTCCGAAGCGGTTGCTGCCGCCGAGCAAATTTTCTCGGAACAGACGGTCGATGGCGTCCGGGTGGTCCGACTCGAGTATTACGTCGAATACGATTTTACCGACAGCATCATCACCTTCAAACGCCTGGCCGGCGACATCACAGAGGCCGATCCGCTGGCTCAGGCCTCCGATATCGGCACCAGTTTCTATTGGCGACAGGTCAGTGATTTTTTCCGGGACCGCAGCCGCGATGAATTGCGGGCGCAACTTGGCCGCTATCTGGAGGATCGAAGAGTTACGGCATTGGAGTTGGTCTATTCGGAAAAGCACAGTATCGACCTCGATAATGCCGGTACCATCCTGCAAGGTCTGATTCAGAAGGTTGCGTTACCGGTCGCCCAGGCCGGCAAGCTATCGGCAGCCGGTCTTTACAAGGATATGATGTCGGTATGGAGCCAGTTGGTGCTCCAGTTGCGCAATGACTCCATGAACATCAAGCTGCCGCGCATGGAGCCAGGCCGCTTTCTCGAGGTTGCGGCGCAGATTGAGAAGCAGTTCGGGCCTGAGACCTCCACTTACCATATCTTCCGGGCGATTGTCTCATACCTGATTGAGGGGAAAAGCTGGCTTGAGAAGCTTGACCGTCTGGGCCAGCTTTTCGACCCCGAGTTCGAATGCCGTCACCTGCGTTTCCTCGACACCCTGGCCGCTGAAATCCTGTCCATGGCCGGTCCTTTTCGTGAATTGCTCGACGAGGGTGCCGACCGGGTCGCGGCATTCGGTACCGTCAGCAGTCTCTATGGCGGCAGCTACAGGCCGCCGGTGGGTGGCCTGCCGATGGGCGTGGCGGTGATCAACACCCTGATGGCCGATGGCCGAATGCCGCGCGTCCGTTCGACCCTGCGTCGGCGGCTGTTAAGGGAGATGATCAGTCGCCAGCCGCTGGTGCCCGGTCGGGCACTGATGTTGGAAATGGAGTCGCTGAACCAGATCATCCAGCATTTCCGAAGCAACGCCCCGAGTCTGTTGCAAGACGAGGAAATGAACGAAGCGTTGGTGTTTCGCGCCGCACGCACGATTTCCGTCCAGGGGGTCGCGGAATGCATCGCCACCGCGCCGCGCGTCGCCGACAAGCTGGCGGCGTTGAGCAAACTCGCCGCGCTGGTTCCTGGCGCGGCCAATAAGGCATTGGTCTTTCGCCATTTCCGTTCGGCTTTGCCGCCCGACGACCTGGTTCGGATTTGCGTTAGGGAAGGTACCAGCCGTATGGCCTCGGTCCCTCTGCTGGCCGACATCCAGAAAACGCTGCTGGCCGCCCCCATCGACGAGATCACGCGATCCGAGGTGCTTAGCGCCATCGACGCGGCTTTGCTGGACATTTTCAAGAACGACATCCTGCAAGCCGCCAACCGCAGCTATGCCGATCGTCTCGTGCTGTTGCTGAAGGTGTGTTCCGGCATCCAGTTGCTGGATGGAAAGGCGAGAACACTGGCGGTGGAGACCATCAGCCGAGAGTTTCGTAATCCAAACTTCTTGCCGCTGATCAAGAACCGGTTCAAGAACCACGCCGAGCTCAAGGAAATGCTGATCAAGGTCAAGGCATTCCTGGCCAGCGATAAAACACCGGGAACAACGCCGGGTTAGTTTGGGCCGCTTTATTCCGGGCTCAAGGGGCCAACGACCTTTGGCGTCGGGGCCTGGGGGGTGCGGCGCCCCCAAGTCCGGTAATACCGGCATACCCACTATCGTTTTACTTTTGGAGTCCAATAATGACAGCCGGCGCCCTGGCATTTACGGCGACCCCCGAGTTGGCCGAAGTGCTGTTGATGTGGCGGCGCTGGTTGGAGTCGGAACGTCGGGTCTCGCCGCATACCGTGGCTGCATATCTTGGCGATGTTGGCGCCTTTCTGGCCTTTCTGACCGATTTTCATGGCCGGCTTCCCGGACTGGCAGATCTGGGTGATGCCAGCCTGGCTGATTTTCGTTCGTGGCTGTCGGCCCGCGCTGCCGACGGACTGACCGCATCGAGTCGGGCCCGGGCACTCGCGGGAGTCCGTAACCTGTTTCGCTGGCTCGACCGGAGCGGGCGCCTGCATAACAGCGCAATCGGACTGGTGCGACAGCCACGGGTGCGGCGGCTGGTACCGCGACCGATGACGGAAGAGAAAACCGGCACGGTGTTGACCGACGCCGAAGTGCTACCGGATGCGGATTGGGTCGGCAAGCGCGACCGGGCGTTGCTTGTCCTGCTTTATGGCTGCGGTCTGCGGATCGACGAAGCCCTTAGCCTTAATCGTGGTCAGGCACCGCAGGCCGGCGCCGATGGTAAAAGTGTCGGCACGGTGGTTGTAACGGGCAAGGGACGCAAGCAAAGAGTGATACCGGTTTTGCCGGTGGTTACCGACGCCATACAAGCCTATCTGACGGCATGTCCGTTTGCCGGCCTTGCCGACGATCCGCTGTTCGTCGGGGTGCGTGGCGGGCGGCTCAATCCCGGAGTGGCGGAGCGTCAATTTCGCGCGGTGCGACGGAGGCTGCTCCTGCCCGATTCTGCCACCCCCCACGCGCTGCGCCACAGCTTTGCCAGTCATCTGCTGGGCAACGGTGCCGATCTGCGTACCATTCAGGAGTTGCTCGGCCACGCCTCCTTGTCGACCACCCAGCGCTATACTGAGGTCGACGCCGAACGCCTGATGGAAGTCTACCGATCGGCCCACCCGCGGGCGCAAAAAATTTAAACGCTCTTGCGGCCGATGGGATAGCGCACCGGACTCGGCGCGAAGCCTCCCCCGCAGGTCGTGCAGGGGAGGCTTCGCGACAAGGAAATCTCCTGGAAGGGGATGATATCGGCTTCCCAAACGTTACTTGCTGACGACCGGCGCCACCAGGGCGCCGGCGGCACAGCCGGTAACCAGGGCGGCGCCGATCACGGTGCTGACAACCCGCAGGGTGGCAGGCAGCACCACGGCACCGGTTGCCCAGGCGGCAATTTCCGCAGGACCAATCAGCAGCGTGACACCGGTCCCGGCTACGCCACCAATGGCACACCCCTTCTGCGACACCGACCACGACCCGGCACTCCACAACTCGGTGGCCACCGGCTTGGGAGCTGCGGACGGCGGCAGAACCGGCGCCGGCGAAGCATCGACGACCTTGGCCGCCGTCGGGGCGGGCGCCGCCTTTCCTGACCCGGGCGCGGGGATCGGCGCTACCGGCTGGACCGTGGCAACGGGCGCCGAGACAACGGGCGCCGAGACAACGGGTACCGAGACAACGGGTACCGAAGGGGGCGCCGGAGGAGTTGAAGTCGGGGCCGGAGCAGGGGCGGGGGCGGGGGCGGCAGAGGCGACCGGCGGCACCGGTACGGGTTTGGACTCCGGTGCTTTCGCGGCAACCTGGGCGGGCGCTGGAGCCGGAGCAGTACCACCGATGCCCACCGACGAGGCGATCCCTTCGACGCTGTTCTTCACCCAGGCCGTGGCGCGGCTGATGGTATCACTGTTCAGTACGTCCTTGACGAAGCCCCCAGCGGCCACCTGGGCCTGGTGCAACGACGTGGTTGGCAGCCAGGGCGCCCGATCGGAAATCTGCCGGACCAGGGCCGGAAGCTCGCGCTCGGGTGTCGAAGTCGCCCAGGCGTACAGGGACGCGACGATTTCGACCGGCTGCGCCTTGGAAACCTTCGCCGACGGATCCCCGGTGTGGGTAACCTGCCAGCCCCGCTGGACGATGGCGCTGGCGCCAGTCAATATCAGAGCCGTCAAAAGCAAAAACATGACCAATCTGATCATCATATTCCTCCCCACCGGCTCAAAAAATCCGAGCACATTGATCAACACCCAGGCGTCCAGCTCAGGTTTAACAGCATCGACCTGAGATGCAAGCCCAAACTGAGTTTGGCGGCATCAGCCCCAAAATTGGTAATCGCGACGACGTCGGAAACGCTTCCGACGCCGGTCATACTCCGGCGACGGGAACCAATTTCCCGAAAGTCGTTCCGGTCTCGATTGACTTCGGTCGACCGGAACGACTCCGACCGACCAGTCCCGGCGGGAACCGCCTGTTTAGTTGCTGCCTCGCCGCTTGGGATATTTGAGTAAATTCATCCAGGCCGAAAAAACATAGACAGAGGACTTGATCCAGAAGCGGGTGAACTCGTTACAATTCTGTGCCATCTTAGCTTGCCCCATCGCTGGCCTTGCCATGCCGTGCAAGTGCCGGAGTGCCCGGGCCGGACCGGGACCTGAACTGCCGTCAAGCTGCCATAGCCTTGTGCCGCCCGCAAGAGGGGCGGGGAGTCGAAACCGGGGTGGTCACGGATCTGAGTCCTGCCGGCAAATCGGCTGACCTTCGGCGATGGCTGTGGTAACGTGGCTCTTTTCGGGGAGCGGGCTGCGACCGGTTCCGATCAGGAGGGTGGCGTGCCGCTGAACAGAATCGACGATCCCGCACGGGAGCGGACCACGGATACTCTTCAACAGCGCGTGATGGCGTTGCTGGGGTTGCTGCCCGCGCGTCAGGTGCGCGAGTTGCTGCGCCAGGTGTCGGGACTGCGGCAGGTTTCTTCGAGTCGCCTTGACGTCGTCAGACACGCGGTTATCGAATACCTGAACAGGCGGCGCCCTCAACGTTCCCGCCGCCTGTTTACGGAACTGTTCCAACCGATTCTCACCGCCGACGCGGTACTGTTGCGGGCCAGAAGACTCATTCCGGGGATGGTCCAGCGGGCGGACGTTGCCGGCCTGTGGACAGCTTTGGGCGGCACCGCCTTTGCCAGGACCGCGGACGCGGTGCAGAAACGTCTGGACGAACTGGCCGCAACCACCGTGCTCGACGACGTGTTCCAGAATCCCGAAGTTGAACCGCTCCGCCAGCAGCTTCGGGAGCATGCCATCCGGGTGCTGGAACACCTTCTCGCGGAAGGGCACCAGCCCAAAGACTTTCTTGAGAGTCTCAACCGGCGGCGGCTGACCGAGGCGCGTCCGCAGACACTGTATCTCGAGACCATCGCGCCCGCAGACCTGTCGTTTCTCCGATTCGTCACCGAGTATCTGGCGGTTGCCGAGGCATGCCGGCCGATCCTCGGCGATTCGCTGGCCGGCCCGGAGGGCGAAAGCGGCAGCGAGGCCGAGGCCGAGGCGGAACGGACGGCGGCACACCTGAACCAAGCGGCCACGCGGCTGCGCGAGTCGGTGCTGACACCACAAACCCGCTCCGAGTTGCGGCAACTGGCGCCACTGGTGGCGCTGAATGTCGGGCACCGCTATCAGGGCGTGGCGTTGTACATCCGGGAGAACGGCTATCAGGGCGATGCCGACGATGCTTTCATCATCGAGGCTCTGGTCGCCCATTTTGCGGCGTGCTGTGCGGTTCTGCCGGCGATTCTCGGCAACGCTCTCAAACTCGAAACCCGACTGCCGACCGCTTCGATCCGGCTGACGGTTCGCGAGATCGCGGAGGTCGAGGCGGCGCTGCACCGGCTGGCCCGGTTGCTGCCGGCGCTGATTGTCGCCGGTCTGCTCGAAAACCGTCTGACCGAGCCGGTTTTCCGCTTTATCTGGCAGGATCTGGCCCGATTCCTGAGCGACCGGCTGGTGCCGGTCGCGGTCCAGCGCGCCACCGTCGTCATGACCCAGCGGGCCGGTGCCAGCGTTGATCACAAGGATGTGGTCTGGTTGCTGCGGCTGATCTGGAACTGGCACCAGTTGGCCCGTAGCCACGATCAATCTTTCCCGATCTTCGACAGGTGGCGCGATCACATGCTCGCCGACCTCGAAGTGGCGGTGGAGAAGGCTGTCCGGTTCGAGGACGGGGAGGCGGTCGAAGAACGCCTCAATCACTTGTTAAGGCTGAACGAAATTGCGATAATCTTCAACCGGAGGCTCAGCCGTTATCTCTCGGTTTCGAGTCAGAATGTCGCCCGCATGGTCGCCTGTAGCCTCGGCCGGCAGCAGGAAATGTCGGTGGAGGAAAGGGCTCTTGCGATCGACTTTCTGGGCCTGGTTCGAACCGAAGTCGGCCGCTCGCGCAACTGGCGAAGCCCGGAACTGGCGGAGCTGCTGCGACTGGCCGAGGCGCGGGGACTTTGAGGGATGGCAAGCGGATAAAGGCATGGCGATGAGCGATAGGGAAAGCCCGGTCGACGTGTTCAAACGATCCACCGCCGCGGTGGTTCGGGCATTGGCCGAAAGGGAGGATATCCAGGTCGGCTTCGGCAACGAACCCGCCGGAATCAACGGCCAGCGGGTCCGGGTGCCGATTCCGGCGCGTGACCTCAACCCGGCGGCGGTGGCCTGTGTCCGGGGCGCGGCCGACGCCGTGGCCCTGCGCCTGCGCTATCATGATCCGGCGATCCATGCCCGGCGCATGCCGGCTGGAGACGGGCCGCGGGCGGTGTTCGATGCCCTGGAACAGGTTCGTTGCGAGGCGTTGGGCGTGCGTATGCTGCCCGGGGTTGCGGCCAATCTGGCGGCGGCGGTGAACGAGCGGTGCCACCGGCAGGGCCTGGACCGCGCCACCGAACGGGAACAGGCACCGTTGGAGGAGGTGATGCGGGCGCTGGCCTGGGAGGTGTTGCATGGCCGTGCGGTGCCGGAGGCGGCGCGTCCGGCGGTGGCGTTGTGGCGGCACTGGCTCGACGAACGGGCGGGGCCGGACTGGCATGGTCTTGCGCGCAAGATCGACGATCAGGAAGCCTATGCCCGTGGGGTGCGCCGGCTGCTGACCGATCTCGGCTTCGACATCGGCGGAGAGCCCGAGCCGCGCCCCGAGCCGCCCGAAGACGATGCGGAGCGCAGCGAGGGCGAAGACGAAGACGGAACCAGCGCCGCCGACGCCGAGGGCGGCGGCGACACCGAGGCCATGACCGGCATGATGGCCGATGGCGAGGAGAAGGGCGAAGCCCGGGAGGAGACCGCCGAGGAGTTGGACGGGGAATGCGGCGAGGCGGCTGCGGCCGACGATGCTCTGCCCTCGGGGCCGCAACGCCGGCACGCGCGGGAGCGCAACCTTGATCTCGACGCCGACGGCTACAAGGTCTTTACCACCCGGTTCGATGAAGAAATCGATGCCGCGGAGTTGTGTGATGCCGAAGAGTTAACGCGCCTGCGCACCTTACTCGACAATCAGTTAAAGAATCTGCACGGCATCATCGCCCGTCTGGCCAATCGCCTGCAACGTCGATTGCTGGCCCAGCAACAACGGGCCTGGGACTTTGATCTTGACGAGGGCCTGTTGGATGCCGGCCGGCTGGCCCGGGTGGTGGTCAACCCGATGGTGCCGCTGTCATTCAAGCAGGAACGCGATACCGAGTTCCGCGATACTGTGGTCACGTTGCTGATCGACAATTCGGGCTCGATGCGCGGCCGGCCCATCACGATCGCCGCCCTCAGTGCCGACCTTTTGGCGCGGACCCTGGAGCGGTGCGGTGTCAAGGTCGAAATTCTCGGGTTCACGACCCGCGCCTGGAAGGGCGGGCAGGCACGCGAACTGTGGCTGACCGCGGGCAAACCGGATCATCCCGGGCGGCTCAACGATCTGCGCCACATCATCTACAAAGCCGCCGACGCGCCCTGGCGGCGATCCCGCAAAAATCTGGGGCTGATGCTGCGCGAAGGCATCCTCAAGGAAAACATCGACGGCGAGGCGCTGTTGTGGGCGCACACCCGCTTGCTGGGTCGCGCCGAGCAGCGTCGTATTTTGATGGTCATCTCCGATGGCGCTCCCGTGGATGATGCGACGCTGTCGGTCAATCCGGGCAACACCCTTGAGCGTCATCTGCGCAGCGTCATAGCCGCCATCGAATCGCGCTCGCCGGTGGAACTTCTGGCCATCGGCATCGGCCACGATGTCACGCGCTACTATCGCCGTGCCGTCACCATCAACGACGTCGAGCAATTGGGCGGCATTATCGTTGAGAAACTGGCGGAATTGTTCGACGAGGACGCACGCCCCCGCGAAAAGGGCCGCCGTCCCGGCAGAAGGCGGTATGCCGCCTGAAAAACCGACGAGGATCGTCGGCCACTCGCGCAGAGAAATAACCGCCGTTTCCAGGGACAGTCATCGCAGTGGCACCCTGGCTCGGGCAAGCAAGGCCATGAGTTCACGGCCGGGGACCGGCGGGCTGTAGAGATACCCCTGGATTTCGTCGCAGCCGAAGCGGCGCAGGACCGCCAGTTGCTGAATGGTTTCGACACCCTCGGCAATGACCCGACGGCGCAGCGCATGGCCCATGTTGATGATGGCTCTGACGATTTCGGCGTCCTCGGGATCGGAGGCGAGATCGGTGATAAAGGACCGGTCGATCTTGATGGTGTCGAGCGGCAGCCGCCGCAAGTGGCTGAGCGATGAGTAACCGCAACCAAAATCATCCATGGACAGCGGGATCCCCATGTCTGCGATTTCCCGCAGCAGACCGACCGCGGCCTGGCCATCCTTGACGATCACGCTTTCGGTGATCTCCAGTTCGATATCCCCGGGCTCGAGACCGCTGCCGGCCAGCGCCGACCGGAGCGTGCCCAGGAACTCGCGGCGCACCTGGCGCACCGACAGGTTGATCGCCATTCTGACCTCGGTAAAGCCCGCCTCCTTGAGGCGGCGACGCTGGTCGCAGGCGGCCTCCAGCACCCAGTCGCCGACTTCGGAAATCAGACCCGTGCGTTCAAGGACCGGCACGAACACGTCGGGCGGCACCGAACCGAGATCAAGATTTCGCCAGCGCAACAAAGCCTCAACCCCCCGTACCTGCCAGGTCACGAGGTCGACCTTCGGCTGATAGACGAGACTGAATTCCTCGCGCTCCATGGCGCGCGACAGGCCATTGTTAAGGGCTACCCGATTCTTGACGGCCAGATTGAGCCCGTCTGTGAAAAATCGGTAGCCAACCGCAAAATCTTCGCGAACCCCGAGCAGAGCCGTGGCGGCGTTGCCAAGTATCGTATCGGCGTCACGACCGTTATCGGGAAAGGTCGCGATGCCGATCGCCACCGGGACCATCACCTGGTAATCGCCGAGTTGAAATGGCCGGTGGAGGGCGGACAGGATACGCTCGGCCAGAGCCCCGGCGTCCTCGTCACCGTCCTGATCATCGATCATCACGGCGAATTCGGCGTCGCCCACCCGCGCCACCGTATCCCGGACCTGAACGGCGTCCGACAGGCGCCGGGCGACTTCGCGTCCCAGCGTCTCGGCGTCCGCTGGGCCAAGGCATTCATTGACGAGGGCGATGGTATCGAGACTGATCACCAGCACCGCGCCGGTGGCCGATCGGTCATCGCGACCATCAAGCACCCGGCGCAGGCGGTCGCGGAACAGCACCCGATTGGGCAGCATGGTGACCTGATCGTAAAACGAATGCTGTTGCAGGATAGCTTCGTTCCGCGTCGCCTCGCTGGTGTCCCGAGCCAGCACCGCCAGCAATGGCGTGGAGTCCGAAGGGAGCAGGTGCAGCCGAAGATTGACCTCGTAGGTGGAGCCATTGCGGCGCTGCTGAATACCCGGAAGCGTGATCTCCAGCGCCGGCGTGTCACGCAGGCGTCGATGAACGGCCACGAGTTGTTCGGCATCCAGGCCAGGATTGATATCAAGCAAGGTCAGCTGGTCAAACTCGGCAGGAGCGTAGCCCAGATTGTCTCGGGCGCGTCGGTTAACCAATTGAAAGCGCCAGCCACCGGGAACAACGACAAAAATTTCGTCATTGCTTTCTTCAATGATGGTGAGCAATCGCTGGCTGCGCCGATCCGCGGCGCCCTGATCGGTCACACCGTACAGCATCAGGACCCGGGACATCGGATCGGCCATGACCAACCGGCCCACGGCCACCCCCAGCGGAAAACTTTCCCCGGTGCGATGCCGGCCGGTGAGATAGGCGACCCGGCCGGGAGCCATACGGCCAGGATCGAACTCTCCCGGCCAATCGGGCAGCAGCAGGCCCACCGGCCGCTCCCGCAACTCATCGCTGTCGTAACCAAACAGCCGTGCCGCGGCATGGCTGACCGTCAGAATATGACCGCTTTCTGCCAGCACCAGGAAGCCGTTGCCTGTCATGTCGAGAACATCCAGGGGCAGCACCGCTGCCAAGCCGGCATTTCGGGAGCTTTCGCCACCAAAGCCGCCACCTTCCGGAGAAAACACCAGTTCTGCTTTCATTACCTGTCCCCCTTCCTGCCCGCCGACGGTTCCGGCACCGGCTGGAAGGACCATGGGTTCGTTGCAGTTCAATTTCTCCGCAACATCCAAAGAAACCATCATGTGTAAACCATTTGCACCATAAGCCAAGACTTACCGTCGCAACTTACGGTCAGCATCCTAGACAAAATGCTGAGAAGAACCTGCCTTTTTTTGAGGTGGCGGTAGCGATGATTGGATCCGGGGACGGGGTTGGAAATTTCACGCAATTGGCACCATTCTTGCTGGGAGATCGGCAGGGCCGTGAGATTACCGGGCATCCGGGCATTGAGAGGACGACCATGAGCATTCCCACATCCGGCGAGGCTTTGTTGAGCCAACAGGGCGCAGGCGTCGGCGCCCCGCGCGGGGTCGAGGCCGCAATCTCCCAGGCCAGTCGGGAAACCGGGGTCGATTTTGCCTACCTGATGGAAAAAGCTGCCGTCGAAAGCGGATTTCAGCCCGGTCTCAAGGCGTCCACCAGCAGCGCCACTGGTCTTTATCAATTCATCGACAGCACTTGGCTTTCAGCGATGAAGGCCCACGGGGCCGAGCACGGCCTGGCGCAGTATGCCGACGCCATCCAACGCCGCGGTGATGGCGGGTATTCGGTCGCAGATCCGCAACTACGGCGCCAAATTCTCGATCTGCGCAAGGATCCAAAAATATCCGCCGAACTGGCGGCCGAGCTGACCAAGGATAATAAGGCCTATCTCGAATCGAAGCTGGGTAGCCAGGTCGGTTCGACCGAACTCTATCTTGCCCATTTCCTGGGTGCGGCCGGGGCCACCCGCTTCCTGTCCGCCATGCGCCAGAATCCCAGCCAGGCGGCCCGGGACGTCTGCCCCGAAGCCGCGTCCAGTAACACCCCGATTTTTTATAACCGCCAGAGCGGGCAGCCAACCACCCTCGCTCAGGTTTACGATCGATTTGCCCGGAAATTCCAGGAGGCCACCGTCGATGTGGCCAATGCCACCAATAGCACCGCGCCGATTCCGAATGCCGCCCTCAGTCAGGTCATCACCAGCGTCGCCAGCGGCTCCAACCCGCTCTCGGCCTTGAACAGTTCCCCCCTGTCGAACTCGACCGTGCTGGCACTGGCCGCCCTCGAGACCCCCGACGAGGCCAGGGAAAAGGAGGAGCAACAGACCGCCTATGGCAGCCACCGGGTCGGCGCCACCGGAACCACCGCCGAAGCTGCCGGTTCGATCAACGAAGGTCATGGCCGGATGAGCCACAAGGGGTTCTGAGGCGCCACCCGGCCAAACGCGCCATTGCCGATGGGCAGAGAGTTTGTTACCAGTGACGATCCTGACAGGATCGGGAGGGACCGGTGTTGCGTTGTCTCGCCGCCGCTGTGGTGTTTTTGTTTGCCGCCATCTGGCTGCCCCCTTACGCACCAGCCGCTGGCGACGTCATTCGCCTGACCACCCAGGACTGGCCGCCGTATCAGATGTTGACGGGCAATCGGGTGGACGGCATCGCGGTCCGCGTTGTCCGCTGTGTGCTTGGCCGGTTGGGGATCGAAGGGCAATTCACCGTTCTTCCCTGGTCCCAGGCACAGGAAATGGTTCGCGATGGCCGGGCCGACGGTTTTTTCGGCGCCACCCGGAATACCGGACGGGATTCCTATGCAACCCTGTCGGCATCGATTGCCCCGGAGACCCGCCGCTGGTACTGGCGCGTCGACCATGCCGTCGACGTGACCGACAAAGCCCTCCACATCGGGGCTCAGGCCGGCACGGGCATGTACGACTGGTTGCGCGACAATGGCTACACCAATATTGAGGCGGCACAAACCGTCAGCGAACTCGCGCGCCGTCTCGATATCGGCGCGGTCGACGCCATCCTTGCCAATCAGTTGGTTTTTGACTGGAATATCGCCATCGCAGGGATTCCTGGAACGAAATTTGCGTCGATAACCAACAGCGAGAACGGGGTAGGGGTGTACTTCAGCAACAATTACCTTGCCGCGCACCCGGCGTTTCTTGATCGCTTTAACGCCGAAGCCACCGACTGCCGCATGAACGCCCACCTTTTTCCCGACCACTGACCCCGGCGCCCGATCTGGCCGTCCTGGAACGAAGCGGGTCGCCGGGGGCGCCGCTGTCGGAAATCGGATCAGTGTCTGAAATGGCGGATCCCGGTGAAAACCATGGCCAGGTCGCGCTGGTCGGCGGCGGCAATCACTTCGGCGTCCCGAACCGAGCCACCGGGCTGAATCACCGCGGTTGCGCCGGCCTCGGCGGCGGTGATCAGCCCATCCGCGAACGGAAAGAAGGCATCGGACGCCACCACCGAACCCTCGGTCAGCGGCTCGGGCCGACCGGCTTGACGGGCGGCATCGGCGGCCTTGAGGGCGGCGACCCGGGAGGAATCGACCCGGCTCATCTGCCCGGCACCGATCCCGACGGTGGCACCGTCCCGGGCGTAGACGATGGCGTTGGATTTGGTGTGTTTGGCGACCCGAAAGGCGAACAGCAGGTCCGCCAGTTCCCGCGCCGAGGGCTGGCGTCGCGTCACCACCGTAACGTCACCGGCCAGAACCCGGGCGGCGTCCCGGCTTTGAACCAGATAGCCGCCGGCGATGGAACGCACCGTCAACCCCGCGGCACCGGCATCGGGCAACTCGCGGGTCAGCAGCAGGCGCAGGTTTTTCTTGGTTCCAAGGGCGGCACGAGCCTCGGCGTCGGCGTCGGGTGCAATGATCACTTCGACGAAGAGTTTGGCGATTTCGGTGGCGGTGGCGCCATCCAGCGGCCGGTTGAGCGCGATAATGCCACCGAAGGCACTTACCGGGTCGCACAACAGCGCCGCCCGATACGCGTCGACCGGGCTTTCGGCTTCGGCCACGCCACACGGATTGGCGTGCTTGATAATGGCCACCGCCGGCCGTTCGAACTCTGCCACCAACTCATAGGCGGCATCGGTGTCATTGAGGTTGTTGTACGAAAGCTCCTTGCCCTGAACCTGGATCGCGGTGCCGACGCCGGGACGCGCCGGGCCGCCCAGGTACAGTGCCGCCTGCTGATGCGGGTTTTCACCGTAGCGCAGATGTTGCGCCAGCCGGCCGCCAAAAGTCAGCAGGGGCGGGAAGGTGTCATGAGCCTGCCCGGCAAACCAGCGGGCAATGGCAGCGTCGTAGGCCGCGGTGCGGGCATAGGCCAGACCCGCCAGACGGCGGCGCAGCGCCAGCGTGGTCCCACCGTCACAGGCCGTCAGTTCGGCCAGCAACACCTCGTAGTCGGCCGGGTCGGTCACCACCGCGACGAAGTCATGGTTCTTGGCCGCGGCACGAATCAATGCCGGACCACCGATGTCGATATTTTCGACACAGTCGTCGAAGCCGGCGTCCCGGGCCACCGTCTCCTCGAACGGATACAGGTTGACCACCACCAGATCAATGGGCGGGATGTTGTGGGTCGCCATGGACTCGCGGTGGGTTGCCAGGTCCCGGCGGCCGAGGATGCCGCCATGCAGGCGCGGATGCAGGGTCTTGACCCGACCATCGAGAATCTCGGGATGGCCGGTGAAGTCGGCGACCTCGATAACCGGCACCTGACTTTCGCGCAGGCGCCCGGCCGAACCGCCGGTGGACAGGATTTCGACACCGCGGGCGGTCAGCGCCTGACCAAGCGCGACCAGACCGGTCTTATCGGAGACGCTGATCAAGGCCCGAGTGATGCGGAGGGGGGAAGAGGTCATGGCAAATCTCCGAAAGATCGGATGGAACGCCGCCCGGCGGGCGGACCGGGGGCCGCTAACCCGAAGACCGCTCGCGGTTAAAGGCCCAACTCACCGAAGTTGCCGTCGGGCCGGCTTCGCCGCTGACGACGATCTGAAGAGTCGGGCGCGGCGTCCCGATGGTGCCGCGATAGATGCTGTCGGTAAGGTCGATGGTACCGCCTTCGGCGGTGAAACGCCATGCGGCACCGCTGGGCGGTCGCACGATCGCAGCCAAGCCGTCGACGCCCTCCACCAATTGCGCCTGAACGCTGGGGTGCAGGTGAAAGCGGATGGCGAAGGGGCGACTGGTGACGACGGCCCCGCCGGCCGGCTCGGTCCCGCCCGCCGGCTCCAGGGTGTCTTCGCCGTGCAAGGCGTCGCCATGCTGATCCAGGTGCAGAGTTCGACGGTGGAGCAGGCCGAAATTGGGTGTATAGCCGTTGTGATGGGTGACGACGGTAATTTCGTCCGCCGTTTCCCGACGCTCGCATCCGACCTCTCCGGGCAGACGGCCGAGTCCGCCCTGGGCCATGACCTCGGACGAATTGGTTTCGTCCACGGTGAGGGTGGAATGGGCGGCGGTGCCGGCCAGCGCGGTGTGCCAGGCCTTGCATAATTCCGGGTGTGAACCGCAATTGACCACCAGACGTTCCCGCCCGACGCTGAACTCGAAACTGAGGGTTCCGGCATGGGCGCGGCGATCATAGCCGGGTGGGGGAGGGGCACCGGCGTCCAGGATCACCAGCGCCCGGCCGCCATGGAGCCGCTCGAACCGAAGGTCGGGGGCGTTACGCAATGGTCGGCTGCGGGAGTCGGCTTGAATTAGCACCGTCTCAATCAGGGCCGGGTCTTCCTCCCGGCTGCCGTTAAACAGCGCCAGGCCACCATCGCCGTGCCGGAAGAAGCGGAGCGCCGGCGTCATGCGATCGATGGCGTGGACCAGCTTGGCCGGGACCTCGGAACGAGCGGCGCGGAGTGCCGAGCGGATGTCGATCAGATCGCGTAACACCGCCAGATGAATCGAAGGATTACGTTCGATATGGCCACCATCGCCCAGAATCTCGGTGGCCAGCATGCGGTCGAGCAACCGCTTGGTTTCAGGCAAACGATGCTGGCCGTCGGGCAGGCACAAACTGCCGTAGGCCAGCCCCTTGAGCGCCGTAACCAGGGCCGCGCCACCCTTGCAGCCGGAAATTACCCGGCGCAGATGCCGGGTCTGACGGCCAAGGCTGTCAAAGATGCAGAACCGAAAGCCCTCGTCGGCGCTGGCAAAAAAGAAATCGTGCAGACCGATCCAGTTGGCGATGCGCGCACCGGCGACCGCGGGCGCCCACGAATCGCCATTCCACAGGGCGTGGCAGTACAGCCAGCCGAACACCAGCGCCCGGGCCTGTCGCCGGGCCTCATCGCCGCCCAGCGCCCGAAGATCACGCAGCCAGTGGAAACTGTGCAGGCCGGCATACCAGGCGTCGGTGACCCCTTCCGGCTGCCAGAACGCTTCGGTCATGGGCGAGCCGTCGAGAGTCAGCGTTTGCTCTGCGAAGTGAAATTCGCCGTCGAGAATGGCACTGCCATTGGCGGCGTCACCGGGCCATGGGTCAAGGGGGACAGCGGGCAGCGCGGTCACCGCCGGCCCCGCCAGCATCATGTTATAAAGGGGATTGCCGAAGGTAAGCGCCTCTGCGCTGTCCTTCAGCCAACTCCAGGCGTCGCGTGAACCGGTCATGATCGGGATGCTCCCGACGGTCGGCTGATCGGCATGGCAACTTTTCCCACCAATTTACCGCGCCGGTCGCAAGACACCGGTACGCTCGTTCCGACAAGATTAGTCCTGTCGGCGCTCTGAGCCAAACCCTGAGTGCCGGTTGCCCGGCTTCCTTCGGAATCGGTTCCCGTGACGGATAAGGGCCGACGGAACTGCCCACAGGCCGATCGGTAACCGGAGCCACAAAACTGCCGGACCGGAAGCCCTTCAAGGCTTCCGGCAACCGGATCGTTGTTGGGCGTCGGCGGTCCGACGACGGCAGGGACCTTATTTGCCGTAAAGCGCGCTGGCAATCCAGGCGCCGAACACGCCCGACGTGATAACGAAAATCCGGCTGGCCGCCGCCGCCGCCGGCGACACGATCGGAGCGGCGCTGGCACCGGCCAGGCCAACCGACAGTGGCAACGTCCCGACGCTGTAGGTCGCAACGTTTATGGCCGCCACGCCGGCCAGCGCACCCGCCGCGAGGACCAGCGGATAGAGATAGTCGGTCTGCTCAACAGTGGCCGGGGCAGGGGTCGCGACCTGAGTCTGAGCCGAAGCGGCATAGGGTACCAATCCAATCGAGGCGATCACGGCGGCGAGAGCCAATCTGCGCATAACGGGTCTCCTTGAAAGAAAAAAGTCGACGATGCAAAGCGGCACGACCGATCGACCCGGGCAAGCCCGCGGAGCGACCGGCCCGGATGCCGTCGGCGCGAGGCAATGGGCGATCGGGCGATACCGTCATGATCCGTCATCAGTCGGCGAACTCGGTGTAAAGGTAATGGGCGGCCAGACCGCCGGCGCCACCGGTCAGCGTAGCCAGTATCCGGCTGCCCAGCGCGATGTTGACCGGAGTCGGCGCCAGCGGCGCAGCCACAAACGGCACGGAACCCAGCGGGTAAGTCAGCATGTTGAAGACGACGATACCGATGATCGCGCCGGCGCCAACGGCAAGCAGGCGGTGATCCGAGGTTGCCGCAACAGTCGGCTGTTGGGCGGGGGTCTGAGCGTTGGCGGCAAGCGGCAGGATGCCGATCAAGGCAATCAGGGCAACGAACAGTAGTCTGCGCATGAATCCTCCTCGGAGGGTCTTTCAAGGGGCAAATGAAGCTCGGCGCGTCGGGCGCCGCAGCTGTGGAGACCGTGTCTGCGGAAGCAGGCTTAGTGGTCGTAGAACCAGTTGGCAATCCACGCGCCCGTCACCGAGCTGGTAATGGCGAACATCCGGCTGACGCCCACCGAAATTTCAGGGGCGATCGCCGCACCCGGAGTGACAGTGCTGGCAAAGAACGGGAAGCCGGCCGGGCCGAACAGGATGTATTGCGAGGCCACGATGCCGGCGATGGCGCCAAGGCCGACAACGTAGGGATAGGGGGTTTCGGAAACGGGCTTGGCAACGGTTGGCGCTTGCGCCTGGGTCTGGGCATGGCCAGCCATGGGCAGGACGCCGACAAGGGCGACGACAGCGGTGATCAACAGTTTGCGCATAAGCTTCTCCGTCCTGGGAATGTCTGGAAGCGACCAACCGGCATATCTTTTCGGCGAGAGAGACGACGACAGGAACAGCCGGAAGACGAGATACTGTAGGACTGGTTCTGACAGAGGATTTGGGTGCGACCGTACTGGTCAGGGGTCCATGGGACGTAACCTCCGGGACCATACGGTTGCGACCGCCATGCTGCCAAGCAGGATTTGCGGTCCGGCCACCTGTGTCCGGTTTTTCCCGACACCCCAATGGCCGCCGCATGCGTTTGGCGGTTCTGCATGGGGCGTGCCTGCGCTATGGTGGGTCGGTGCCGACCCCGGGAGAACGGGGAGGCGGGAGCCACCAGGACGACCATGCCCAGTGATTCGCACACTGCCGATGCCGGGAAAGACGGGGCCCAGGAACCCGTAACGCTGGGCGACCGTTTCGAAATCCTGCCGTCGCAATCGATTCCGGCACTGGACGGAGTCGCGGGCCCCGCCTTCGCGGCGCGGGCGGTACGCGGGCGCAAGGCCGAGTGCTTTGCCATCATCTGTAGCGGTCAGCTCCCGCCGCGTATCGACGCCACCACGATGTTGCTGACCATCGACAACCCAGGGCTGATCCGATTCCTGGACCAGGGTGTGATCCCCTGGGGCCCCGACGGCAGCAGGCGACTGGCGATGGTCTTTGAACGCCCGCTGGGACGGCGATTGCGTGCCACCCTCGACGCGGTGGCCGACCCGATGCCGGAAGACCAGATTCAGCGCACGGTCATGCATTCCCTGGTCCCCGTGCTCAAGGAACTGGCAGGACGCGGCATCACCCATGGCAGCATCCGTCCGACCAACCTGTTCCTGCGCGAGGGCGGCGGCGGCACCGGCCTGAGTTTCGGCGAGTGCGCCTCGACGCCGCCCGGTATCGGTCAGCCGGCGGTGTTCGAGACCATCGAACGGGCGATGAGCGAACCCGCCGGCCGTGGCACCGGGTCCCCGGCCGACGATCTCTTTGCCTTCGCCGTCACTTTGATGTTTCTGGCGTTCGGCCGCAACCCGGTGCAGGACCTTGACGACGAAGCTCTGCTGGCGGCCCGGATCGAGCGTGGCACTTACGCCGCCCTGGTCGGCGGCGTTCGCATCCCGACCAATCTGATCGAGCCCTTGCGCGGCCTGCTGATCGACGACCCCAAACAGCGTTGGGGCCTGAACCAACTCGACCTGTGGATTTCGGGGCGACGGCTCAGCCCCAAACAGGCGCAACTTCTCAAGCGCGCCTCCCGACCGCTGGAATTCGCCGGCCAGGACTGCTGGCACTGCCGCGGGCTGGCCCGGCTGCTGGTCCGCAACGGCGGTGCCGCGGCGATACTGATCGACAACGGCGAGCTTGACCGTTGGCTCCGACGCGGCCTGTCCGAAGATGTCCTCGCCGAATCGGTGGCGCTGGCGGCGGACGGAACGGTTGGCGGTGCCGGCAAAACCGTCATCGACCGAAAGGTGGCCCGGGTGGCCATGACCCTGGATCCGTCGGCGCCGATTCGTTACCGTGACAAATCGGTGATGCCCGATGGATTGGCGGTGGCCCTGGCCGATGCCTTTCTGCGTCGCGACGGCGTCCAGCCGCTGGCGGAAATCGTGGCCTGGCAACTGCCTGCTTTCTGGGCCGGCATCCAGGCCGAAGGCGGTGCCGAACTGGTCCCGATGGTTCAGGCGTTCGACACCCTGCGCGGGCTGCTGGAAAAAGCCGGCACCGGGTTCGGCATCGAGCGGGTGTTGTACGAAATGAACCCGTACCTGCACTGTCTCAGCCCCATCGTGATCGACTACCGGGCCACTTCGGCCGCGGAATTGCTGACCGCGCTGGAGGCCGCGGCCGGACGCCGCGATCGGACACGCGATCCCTTCGACCGCCATATCATCGCGTTCATCGCCAGCCGTCACCGCCACCTTGATGATGCGCTGTTTATCCTGTTGACGACATCCGCCGATCCGGTGCGGACGATCGCGGCGATGCTGACCATTCTGGCCGATATCCAATCGCGATTTGCCGTAGGACCGCTTCCGGCGCTGTGCCAGTGGCTATCGACCCTGATGGAACCGGCCTTTATGCGATTTCACAATCGGCCCCATCGGGAGATTGCCCGGCGGCAGGTGGAAAAGGCCGCAACGGATGGCAAGCTGGTCACGCTGCTCCGCTGCATTGACGACCCGGAGGCCATCAGCAAGGATGCCACGGGCTTCGCCGCGGCCCGGCGCAAGCACAAGGCGATCGTGAACGAAACTGAGAAATTGCGTGACATCATCTCGAAGCCGGATGAAATTACCGAAACCACCGGTCGACAGGTTGCGGCAATCATTGCCTGCGTGGTGGGCGTGCTGGTTGCTGCCGTGCTTTGTCTCATGTTCCTGGTGAAGTAAAACGCAATTGCGGAATTTAGCTTTCTATCAAATAAAGTTTATTGAAAAATTGATTGAATTGGCATTCAAAGACTGCGGTATTTTCACCCGGCTTGGCGGATCAGCCTAGAGCCGATCCCGATCAGGCTGGTTCACCTGATCGGGTGAATCGGCTCTATTATCAATAAGCTAGAGCGTTGTCCGATCCAACCTGATCGGATAACGCTCTAGGGTTCAGGTAAAGAAGGGGAGGGCGGATGAAAATCGGAATGCCAGTTTTCGCAACGACTTCGGACGGTGGCGATGGCAAAGCGTTCTGACGGCCGCTCCCGCAAGCAGTCGGGGGGAGGCGGGGGAGGCGGCGTTGCCTTCTTCGTATTCGTGGTGGTGCCGGCCGCGGTGTTCGCGGCACCGACGGCGCTGCTGTTCGCGGTCGGGCTGGTCCCGACCTTCGTGGCCGCCATCATTGATCGCGATCCCGACAAAAGCGCACCAATGACCGTGGGTCCGCTCAATCTCTGCGGTATCCTGCCCTTCACCATGGAGATGTGGCGGCACAACCATACCCTGACCGAGGCGACCCGCCTGCTCGGCGATCCCTTTACCTGGATGGTGATGTATGGCGCGGCGGCTCTCGGCTGGGTCTTTTACTACATGATTCCGCCCATGGTGACCGGCTTCGAGGTGGTACGCTGGCAATCCCGGATTGACTCGCTCAAGAGTAAGAAGGTTTCCCTGATTGAGGAATGGGGACCCGAGGTTACCTTCAGTGACGAGGCTCTGGTCCGGCAACAGCAGGAGGCTGCCGCCAGCGCCGCCAATGCTGCGGCCAGACGTTGAAATCTTATGGACATCCACCGAAAACGGCTCCATCTGTTGGGTATCCGCGGTCAATCGAACTCTGGATCAATCGGGGACATCCGGTCATGCACGTCAATGGCTTCGGGTCGTTTGCGCCTTTTGGCGAGATTCCACCGGGAACACTGTTCCTCGACCTGTCCTTGGGAGCCGGACCCGACACCGCCATTCTGCTCAAGGTCGCCGACCCGGAGCAGAGACTCAACTGCATCCGAATTTTTGACCGGTACCTGATCGAGCAGGGCCAACAGATGCCCACCGTAACGCCCCGGCTGCCGCCGGACAAACCGGTGCTGGCGCTGCCCGACTTCGTGGTTGAGATCGAAAACCGCATCGACAACGTTACCTGGGAGTCCCACGTAGACTTCACCAGGGCAGCGGTGATGGCAAGCGACAGCGGCGAACTGTCGATCAAAGCCTATCGCAACCGCGACAAGGACGACTACGATTTTCTGCTGTTTCACCTGACCGATGGCGACCACGCCGTTCTGCCTGCCGCCGCAGTCGGCTTCCGCCGCTGGTCGATCGCTCGGCGAACCGGTCCGGGGGAACGCTTCGAGTTGTTCCGGTTCGATCTTTGAGGCTGGCGCGCGCAGGAAAAACCTTCAGGCGGCTTGGAAACGGACCTGAACATCCCGGGGCGAGGCCAGGTACGGGCGGCTGGTGACCAGAACCCGGGCGCCGGCCGCCGCATAGGCTTCGGCATTGTTGGGGCCGATGCCGCCGGCTGCGGCAATGACGGTGGGCAGGCGGTCGTCATCGACCGCAGCCGCCACCTCCCGCACCTGGGCGGGCGCCAGCTTCTCCAACTGAACCACCGTCACACCGGCCCGGGCCAGCGCCAGTGCGTCGGCGATGGTGGTTGCCTCGGCCACCAGAGTTCTTTCCGGGCAGTTTGCCCTCAACCGGGCAACGGTGACGGCCAGCGGCTCATCCGGCGGCAGAAACAGCCGGTGCTCGGGAAACATCAGCACCGTTTCCGAAAGACCGAGCCGGTGGGGCACCGCACCGCCGGCGACGATCGCCAGGAGTGCCAGCGCCTTGGTGCCGGGAAAGCTCTTGCGGGTGCAGGCAACCCGGGCCTCCGGGTTGCCGCGATGGGCCGCCTCGACGATGGCGCGGGCGTCGCTGGCGATGCCCGAGAGTGCCTCAACCAGAGTTTGTGCGACCTTCCAGGCCCGGTGCAAGGTCGCCGCCGGCCCCGCCGCATCCAGCAACCGGGTCCCGGCTGCCACCGCCGTACCGCCGCGATGATGGGCGGTCGCGGTTGCCCCGGCCCTTCCGATCAGGCGGACCGCTTCTTCAAGACCGCAGACCACCATCGGGACCCGAGCCTCGAAACTCATCCGCCCCGGGCGCTCGCCGATGCCCAGTGCAGCGGTGGTCAGGTCGCCAAACGGCGAATCCTCGGCCAGCAACCGGTCAAGCAAATCGTCACCGATGGGGATCATCGCGGCATCGATCACCTGGAAAGAGGGGGCATGGTCGACCATGGCAGCAACATGATTGGTAAGTACGGGGAGTTTCCGGTGCCGTCAACGGCTAAAGTTGCGCTCCGGTTGCGGGCGGGCCCATCCCAGGGCATTCCTCACGGGAAGCTCAGCGATCATGGCGACGGGGTGCATGGCGATGTGGTCGGGCAGTGGCCGGACGTTGTAGGGTGGGGGACCGCTTGGCCTTTGCTTTCATTCCCGACGCGAGGACCCCTTACTCCATGACGTTCCTTTTGCCGACCGGTCCTTTGCGCATCGGCACCCGCGGCAGCCCGCTCGCGCTGGCCCAGGCCCACGAGACTCGCGCGCGGCTGGTGGCCGCCCATCCTGGGCTGGGGGCGCAGGGAGCCGTGGAGATCGTGGTGATCAAGACCACGGGTGACCGCATCCTGGACCGCACCCTGGCCGATGCCGGTGGTAAGGGGTTGTTTACCAAAGAAATTGAAGAGGCTCTGGCGGCGGGGACGATTGACCTCGCCGTGCATTCCATGAAGGATGTGCCGACCGCGCTGCCTGACGGACTGGACATTTGCTGCCTGTTGCCGCGCGCCGACGCGCGGGATGCCTGGTTTTCCCGGTCCGGTCGGTCTCTTGACGAGTTGCCGGCCGGCGCCGTGATTGGGACCGCCAGCCTGCGCCGCCAGGCTCAGGTGCTGGCGCGTCGGCCGGATTTGCGGGTGGTGCCGTTGCGGGGCAATGTCGGAACCAGGCTGGCCAGGCTGGCGGCAGGGGATGTGGATGCCACCCTGCTGGCCATGGCCGGCTTGATCCGGCTTGGCCTTGCCGATGGGATTACCGCGGTGCTGGACCCTGAACTGATGCTGCCGGCAGTGGCCCAGGGCGCCATTGGCATAGAAACCCGCCGCATTGACCATCGGACCCGGGCGCTGCTGGCGCCCCTCCACTGTCCTGAAACCGGCGCCCGGGTAATGGCGGAGCGGGCGCTGCTGGCGGTGCTTGATGGCTCCTGTCGGACGCCGATCGCGGCCTACGCCCGCCTTGACGATCGGGGGAACCTTGTGCTCGCGGCCGTGGTGTTGCGACCCGATGGCAGCGAGAGTTTCGCGACCACCGGTTCCGGCACCGCCTCGGACGCCGCCGTTTTAGGAACCGCGGCCGGCCGGCAGCTTTTGGCCCGGTTGCCCGCCGACATTCTGGCGGTGCGGTGAGTCGGGTCCTGATCACCCGGCCCCAAGAGGATGCCGGGCCGCTCGCGGCGCTTTTGGTCGATCGGGGCTGTTCAGTGCTGATCGAGCCGATGCTCGAGATTGAGCCTCTGCCGGTTTCACCGGTTACCGACCTCGTGGGCGTGCAGGGATTACTGTTCACCAGCGCGAACGGCGTGCGGGCCTGCGGCCCGGAAGCCGACCGCTCGCTCCCGGTTTACGCCGTCGGTGCCGCCACCGCGAACGCTGCGAGGCAGGCCGGTTTTCGCACCGTGAACGGCGCCGGCGGTGACGTCGCATCCCTGGCCCGGCTCGTGACCGGGCATTGCGACCCCGAAGCCGGTCGCTTGCTTCACATCACGGCCTCCGACCGTGCCGGCGACCTTTCGGGCCTGCTGGTTCGGGCCGGGTTCGTCGTCCGGCGACTGGTTTTGTACCGTGCCCGACCCGCTACCGGGTTGTCGGCGACCACCAGGGCGGCGCTGGCCGCAAACGAGATTGACGCCGTTTTGCTGTTCTCCCCCCGCACCGCCCGTACCTTGATCGCACTGATCATGACCGCGGGACTGCTCGCCGCCTGTCGAAACGTTACCGCGGTCTGTCTGAGCGCCGCCGTTGCCGAAGCCATCGGTGAGCCGGAGTCATGGCGGTCGGTACATGTCGCCGGCCAGCCCGATCAGGAGGCGTTACTGGCGGAGCTTTTTTACGACAGGGAGAGCCGCCATGCCCGGCCCCTGGCCTTGGCGTCGGGCTCCTGAGGACGGGCGGAACGCGGAAGCGGCACCCCGGAGCGAAGCGCATGACGTCCGCCCGCTTCTTCGCGGGCGCGCGGCGGCGTCCGCAGGCCCCAATGTCGGGAAAGCAGCCACGGCGCTAAGTACTTTCCGAACCTTGTTTCGGTCGCCCTTTCCCGGCTACTCTAAATCAGGGATTTAATCGGACTTTATGCTCAATATGGTGGCGGCAAGATCTTCGCATCTGTTGGAAAGGGTGCCATGCTAACCTGTGCAAGACGTGCCATTATCTACGCCTGTGGCGCCGTGAACTGTAGTCGCGGCGCCACACTTCCCATCTTTAGTCTCGCCGCTGGCGGGCTTGCCCTCGTGATTCTGTCCGGATGCTGTGGCCCGGGGTGGTTCTGCGGAGATCACCATCGGCACTGGTAGGTCTTCGATAACCGTGCAAGAGGATGGGTAAGGCACAGATGATTGATGAAAAATCCGCGGGCGACCAGGCCTCGGCACCGATACCCACTGCCGATGAGTTCGGTGCTCTGGTCGAAGAGTCCGGCCACCAGAAGGCTGTTCGGCAGGAGAATGTGCAGCGCGACGCGCTGAAACAGCGGCAGGCGTTGGTCCAACGCCTGCTTGAGGAGCACGTCAAGGACGATAGTTGGCGGACTATCCTGGACCAGGCCAGAGTCGCCGCGGGAAAAGGAGAGAAAGAACAATTGCTCCTGCGCTTTCCCTGCCAATTGTGCAGCGACGGCGGGCGCGCCATCAATGCCGTCCAGCCCGACTGGTCGGAGACCCTGCGGGGCGAGGCCGCCGAGATTTATCACCTCTGGGAACGGGACCTGAAGCCCAATGGCTTCCATCTGACCGCCCGCGTTCTCGATTTCCCCGGGGGAATGCCCGGAGACATCGGGCTGACCATGGTTTGGGGTCGGTGATCGGAGCGACGATCACCCAGGAGAAGAAGCGTTTTTCCGGGCAGCCCGGGACCATGAGCAGATTCCGAGGCTGGCGCAAACGGGCGTCAACCACGACTGTTCAATGTGGACGGTGACGATGAGCCTGGGACCGGGGCACGAGAGCATCGACGCAAGACCGGGGGACAGTCCAGTTTCTGGTCGGCGCAATCGGGGTGTCTTGAGCCCGTCATCGAACCGGCGGTCGTACAGCAAACAAATACGCACATAGGAGACCACACCATGACACTTCGTACCCTGACGATTGGCAACATATTCTACATTGCGGCAGCAATTATCCTGTTTATCGGCGGTATCGGCTCGCCGGTAATTCCCAGTGCCGGCATCTGGGGCCTGTTTTGTATCGCGCTTGGGCATCTCTTTGGCGATACGCCGGCCCGGCCATTCTGGTAATACGATGCCGGTTGGACCCGCAATCCTGCGGCCGCCTGTTTTGCTGAAACAACCCAAGGGATGACGAGATGAAGGTGGTGTTCAGCTTGACGTTCGGCCTCGCGCTGCTCTGGTCCACATCCACCTTCGCCGCCGATACCCAGCGATCGCTCCCCGACCCGGGGCAGATTGTCCTGGTTGCCGACAGCGAAGGCGGCCTGCCGGTTGATGCGATTCTCCATCTGGAACCCGGCCATTTGGTGGCGCTGGGAGTTGGGCTGGTGTTTGGCGCCGCCGTGATTGGCCCCTTTCTGGGCATCGGTGAGGTGGTCGGCGTCGCCGCCGGTGTCATCGGCGGCGAATTGGCCTATCGCTCGGGTCTGTTGCCATTCCAAAAAACCCGGGGTTGGCTCGAGTAGCACGGCCTGTTCCGCATCCCGACCGGGCCGGCCCGATGGGCAATGGATAACAGGTATGGCTCTTCTTGGGTTTCGCAAACTCCGTCGAAGATCGGCAACTCTTTGATCTCGCGGCAATAGTCTCGCGCCAATAAGCGGGCAGAATGTCCGCGCTCCCAGCAAGGAACCAGTGAGCCAACAACGCCCTAACATACTGATAAATATCATTTTTACGCCACCCCGGAATCCGGGAAGAGCCATAGGTATTTTCCGAACCTTGTTCGAAGACATTCCGCGACGCATGTTCACAAGCAAGGTGTCGGTCGGAGCGGCGATCGGAAGTGTCATGAATGAAATATGACGGCAGCGCTCTTTAATTGGAGATATTGATCGAGATCTGATTTTTATTGAATTTCTCCTGCTGCCTGAACTCTGGTCGCGTCGATGATCGACCCGCGCGTTATGCCATAATCGTAACAAACGATGAGAGGTTGTCATCATGCACTGCACGAACGCATCTCACCTGACTGAAACCACGGGTGCGGTGGATCGGTTTCTGCTCGACGTGCACGGCGACGCCTGGGTGTTGTTGCTGACCGATGGCACCGAGGTCCGTTTTCCGCCGCATCTGTCCACGCAGGTCGCGGCGGCGGCGGTCGAGCCTGGGGGCGCGGTGACGGTCCATGGGGTCCGTCCACGCGGCGCCGATCGGCTCGCCGCGGCGTTGCTGGTGACGGACGACAGTGCACGGATCATCGCCCGGCAAGGGCAGAGGTCCACTCCGCTGTTCAGACGACAAGGATGATGAATCTGGCCGGCCGCCTTCGCGAAATGGCGGTCCGGTGCCGCGAGGTTACGCGGCCGCGATCCGATGGCATCGTCACCGAACTCGAGGGACTGGCGCGCGACTACGAAAAGGATGCGGCCCGGCTTGAAGCGGCGGCCTCTGATCATGTGAACACCCTGTTTCAATGGGTCGGCGACGTCGGCAAACCGCCCCGCCCCGGCCACCTCGTCCACGGCCCCGATCAGGTTCTTCCCAGAATTGAGGTTCCAATGGCCGGCTTGACCACAATGCTGATCATCGCGGGGGTGGCGTTGGTTCTTGCCGGTGTTGCCGGCTTCGGTATCCCGGAGTTCACCACCTCGCAAACCAGGGAAGTGGCCAGAATCGGCGATCTGAACATCCAGACGCAGGAAAGGATGTTCCATGTCATCCCACCGGTGCTCGCCGGCGGTGCCCTGGTCCTTGGGATTGTCCTGATCGGCGGCGGACTTTTTCGCAGGCGGTAGCTGCCGCAGGCGGCAGCGCCGGATACCACCCTGAAAGAGGCTGAAATGAAAAGATTCGATGCCGTCATCGCCGTCTTCGCCAGCCACCCGGCCGCGGAAACTGCGGTAAAAAAGTTGGCCGCCGAAGGCTTCACGATGAAAGACATCAGTGTTGTCGGTCGCGGCTACCATACCGAAGAAAAAGTTATTGGTTTCTACAATATTGGCGACAGGATCAAGTTCTGGGGCGCCCAGGGAGCGTTTTGGGGCGGTCTTTGGGGCCTGTTTCTGGGTGGCGTGTTCATGACCCTTCCCGTGACCGGGCCGGTGATCGTCGTTGGTTCTTTGGCTGCCACGGTCGTCGCCGCAATTGAGACTGCGGTCCTGGTTGGCGGCCTGAGCGCCCTGGGGGCTGCGCTTTACAGCCTCGGCCTGCCAAAGGACAGCGTGATCCGCTATGAGGCGGCCGTGAAGGCCGACAGTTTTCTGGTGATGGTGCACGGCGCGGCGGAAGACATCACGCGCGCCAAGGAGATTCTCGAGAGCGCCGGTCCGTCGCGTCTCGATATGCATGCCGGCTTGACGGCGGGGGAAGCCGGGGACGCGGCGGCACCCGAGGGCGGTCCCGACGCCGGGAAGGTTTGATCGGCGCCATCGCCTTGCTCCGAAAACACTCGGATGCGAAACCTACCGAAGGACCTTACGCCATGCCGGACATGTCCACCCCCACCCCGCCGGCGGCGCCGCCTGCGCAGGCTCAGGCATCGCTGCCGTCGCCCCCCGGCCTGACCACCGCGGCCGATCTTGACCGGCTGCTGCATGTCTGGCAGAGCCGGTTCACCGCCGGGCGTTCGCCCAGCACCGTCGCTCTCGCACTCCTCGATTGGGCCGCCCACGCCGCCAACGCCCCGTTCCAGACCGCGGAGCTGGGACAGGTGGCGCTGACCCAATGGCTGCGCCTGGTTCAGGCGGCGCTGAGCGGCCAGTCGGTGGCGGTACCGCCGCCCGGCGACCATCGTTTCGACCACCCGGCCTGGCAGCAACCCCCGTATCACCTGCTCACCCAGGCGGTGCTGCTTGGCGAGAGCTGGTGGGACAGCGTGGTCCGCCGTCCGGGCGGGGTCGGCCGGCACAATCAGCGCATCGTCGCCTTCACGGTCCGCCAATGGCTGGATCTGGTCTCGCCGTCCAACGTACCCTGGCTCAATCCCGAGGTGATCAAGGCCACCGGCACCAGCGGCGGCGCCAACGTCGTGGCGGGGATCACCAATCTTCTCGCCGACCAGGCCGCGGCCAGCGGTCGCGCGCCCGGCGGCGGCTTCACGGTCGGGGGCAATCTGGCCGCGACGCCCGGCAAGGTGGTGTTCCGAAATGCGTTGATGGAGGTGCTCCAGTACGCCCCGACCACCGCCACGGTGGACGCCCAACCGGTGCTGATCGTGCCGGCCTGGATCATGAAGTATTACATCCTCGACCTGTCGCCCGGCAATTCGCTGATCCGCTGGTTGGTGGGCCAGGGGCGCACGGTGTTCGCGATCTCGTGGCGCAATCCCGGCGCCGACATGCGCGAAACATCCTTCGACGACTACCGCACCCAAGGCGTGATGGCCGCCATCGATACGGTGCAGGCCATCTGCGGCACCGCGAAAATCCACGCCACCGGCTATTGCCTTGGTGGCACGTTGCTAACCGTCGCCG
>PLTC01000008.1 GCA_003165295.1 Rhodospirillales bacterium
TGGTGCCGCCGGCCGCCTGATAGGCCTCGACGCCAACAAAGCGGCCGAGGCGCGAGGCCACCGGAACCGCGGTCTCGCTCAGCCGGCGCCGGATCTGGATCGGCGACCGGCCGTAATGTTGGCTGGCCTCGGCCCAAACCGCGCGCTGGGCGTCGTGATCGTCGGAGAGGGTGAAGGCGGTCAGGGTCTCCAGGTCCATCTGGTCGGCGCGATAGGCCGTGCGCAGTTCGGGCGCGACCGTGCCCAGCCGCAGCCGCTGGCGCACCAGCCGTTCGGTCACCCCGAAGCGCGCCGCGATGGCGGTGACATTTTGCCCGGCCTCGACCAGCGCCGCGAAGGCTTCGAACTGATCGGCCGGATGCATCGCCACACGCACGGCATTCTCGACCAGCGAGGTCTCCAGCCCGCTGCCCGGCGCCTCGATCAGGCACGGCACCGGCCGGTCGGGGGGAAACAAGCCATCGGCCGACAGCGCCAGCAACGCCCGCAGCCGGCGTCCGCCGGCAATCACGGCATGGTTGCCTTCGGCGTCGGCGGGGCCGACGATCAGGTTCTGCTTCAGGCCATGGGCGGCGAGGCTGGCCTTCAGTTCGGCGTCATCGGCCGCCGAGGCCGGGGTCTTGCGCGCGTTGGCCGGCGACGGCACCAGCCGGTTCAGGGAAATCTCGTGCAGGGCGGGAACGGCATCCATCGGGTCTCTCCGCGACGGGCCGGCGACAGCCTCTCTCTCGCCTGTTTGGACCCGTCAGCCAAGACCCCAGCGGAACTCTCACTCTGATCCGCGCAATTGTGAGACGCCCAGCTTCGGTATCGCTGGCGCCCGGATTGGCGGGTCGCAGAGCGACGCAGCCCATTTTGTGGACGACCTTGCGAGTGACGCCCTCGCGCCGGAGACAGGATACCCTGCACCGAAAAGCGGGTACTCAGGCTCAAATGGCTTGAAACGTTAGTCCGGTTGACGTACATTGGGGGCAGGAGGTGAGCATGGCCACCACGGCAAAGCATGACGAGCGGGTTCGGGCCGAACGGCTCGGGTTCCGCGTCGACGAGGCGACCAAGGCTTTGATCGAGCGGGCTGCGCAGCTCGAAAGGCGCAAGGTCACGGACTTCTGCATGACGGCACTCACCGACGCCGCGCGAAGGACGATCGCCGAGCATGAAACGCTGGTTCTGTCCGATCGGGATCGGGCCGTCTTCTTCGACGCTCTGGTCAACCCGCCGGCATCGAACGAGCGGTTGCAGCGGGCGTTTGCAGAGCACAAGTGCCGGGTCGGACCGTGAATGGCGACGCCACCGACTTCTGACCTTCAGATCGAGTTCCTCGACGACCGGCACGATCGGAGTGGTTTCACGTGCGGCGTGGAGAGCTTGGATCGTTATCTCAAGACCCAGGCCGGGCAGGATGTCCGACGGAAGGCGAACGGCGTGTTCATCCTGAGCGAGCGAGCCGAGCCGACGTGCGTCCTGGGCTACTATACGCTTTGCGCCATGGCCCTCTCTCGAGGCGACGTACCGGACGCGGCCCGCAAACACCTTCCGCGCTATCCGTTGGTGAGCGCGACCTTGATCGGTCGATTGGCGGTTTCGAAGGATCGGCAGCGTCAGCGGCTGGGTGCGGTCCTGCTGGCCGACGCATTGCGGCGCGCCGTCGCGAGCGCTGGCACGGTCGGGTCTTCTATGGTTATAGTTGATGCGCTCGACGAAAGTGCGGCCGCGTTCTATGCGGCGCACGGATTCGTGCAATTGCCCGACTCGTTTCGGCTTGTGCTGCCGATGCGCCTGGCGGGCGGGATGGTGGAACGATGACCCTCGCGTTTACCATGCGACAGGAGCCGGAGAAGCAGGAAGCCGGCCACTTCGGCATTCGGGGAAACACGGCATGGCCATCCGAGTGGCGCGGCGTTACGCAACAGGGGGCATCGCGGTCTGTCGTCGCCTTGGAAAAACGCGGTCTTGCAGCGGCGCCCACGCCCAATTCCGCCCAAACCCCGCCAATTTGCGCTTTCCGCTGCTTCCCCAGCTTTCTTGCCGGGGGCGGGGAAGCAAGAAACGGCCTCGCAAGGCCGCTCTACCATCTTGACTTACTTAAGAAATTTTGGAGCGGGCGAAGGGATTCGAACCCTCGACCCCAACCTTGGCAAGGTGCCCGACGGGCCTGCGCGGGGCTATCCGACAGCTCGCTACGGTACGATAAAATACGATAACTCAACGCAGTAAACAGTGCCAACTCCGCCGCCGGTATCCCAGACCTGTCCGGCGACTTGCCACCAAATGCTTGGAATGTGCTTGGATAAGGGGTATGGGCGTGGTCAACGGCAGGCCCTGCGGCCGGACCGTCGTGAAGCTCTACGCCGACGGCGCCTATTTCCTGTGCCGCCACTGCTATCGCCTGACCTATCCGTGCCAGCGGGAACGCACCCTTGATCGCACCATTCGTCGCGCCGATCGCATCCGCATGAAGCTGGGGGGAGAACCGGGCATGTTGAACCCGTTCCCGTCGAAGCCGAAGGGAATGCACTGGGCAACCTACGACCGCCTTTACGATGAGGGGCATGCCGCTGCGGCGACGGCCAGCGGCCTGTTCATGGAACGGCTCGGGGAGATCGAGAGCAAGTTCCTATGCGACGATCTGCACATGGAACCGCGTGCGCAGCGTCACGCATCCCGAAAGGAGTTCTGGGCATGACGAAACGATCTGCGAAGGTGGTCCAACTGGTTCCGGCCGATGGCACCCGTCCGACGCTGGCCCATTCCATGGCGCTGTTCAACGCCACCCGGCACGGCGTTATGTCTCGCCACACCGTCATGCCCTGGGAGGATCGGGGCGAGTATCAGCAACTCGTCGAGTCCCTGGTTGCCGAGTATGCCCCGGCCGGGCCGACCGAGCGTCATTTGGTCGAAGAGGTGGCGAGCGTCATGTGGCGGCGGCGGCGCCTGGAATTGGCCGAAGGTGCGGCCTACGCCATCGGCATCCGGAAGGCGACGACGGGTAGCTTCATGACCACGGCATCCGACGCGGTGGCGCATCTTGGCGTGACCTTTCGGAACGAGGACGTGAACTTCGCGGCGGCACTGACCGCCACCGGCGACGAAACGGCCAAGGAACTGCGGGCGGAGCGGTCGGCATCGGAGAAGGCATTCAAGGCGTTCAAACACCTGGGTGGCTATGCCGGCCTGCGGGAAGATTCCGATGATGCCTACCAGGAGGCCCTGGCCATGCTGGCGCCGGGGACACGGGACTGGTGGTTGGATGAAGAACCGACCGAGACGGCCGAAGCCCTGCACGAGTGGTTGCGCGACACGGTGACGGCGCTTCAGCGACAGGTGACGGAGATCGAACATCGCGGTGCCATCCGGGATCACACCATGGGCGTGGCCTTCGACCCGGATAAGCTGGAACGGCTGGCCCGATACGAGACCCACCTGGACCGGAAGATGGAGCGCACCGTCGCCATGCTGATCCGGCTTCAGGAACTCCGGGCGCAGCGGGGCCGGCCGTCGGCGTGAGGGGGGGCGGTTTATTAATTCTTTGGGACCGACGCTTCCGCCTTACCGGATGCCTTTCTCACGCACAGAATTTTTCCCGCCTATGAAATCGGAAAATCGAACGGCCGGGTTTTCGGTACTCTACGCGCGCGCTGGGTTCGTACCATGGCGTCATGAAACCATGGTGGCATCGCGTCATCGTTGCATGCGAGCATAAGCCCATTGTAGCATCCCGGCGCACCACAATGCAGCGGGCCGGAAATGCCGATCATNNCCCGGTCCACCACATGCCCCTGGAGGCCGATAGCCAGGTGGCCGAGTGGTCGAAGTCGGTCCGCGCGATTCAGGCTCAGTACATCATCCTGGACAGCCCGCCCCACCTGGACGCGGCCTTGGGTGGCGTCATTGGTCTGGCGGACGTGGCCGTCATCCCCTGCGGGCCGTCGGGCCTGGACCTGATAGCGACGGGCGAAACCGTCGGCCTGGTCCGGGAAATCCGGAATGCCCGGGGCAACGGCCGTCCCCTGGTGCTGTTGGTGCCGAACCGGATCGATCGGCGGACATCGAGCGGCCGGGAACTGAAAGACGCTCTGGCCGATATGGGCGAACCGGTGGCGCCCGAAATCCATTACCGGACCGCCTTCGCGGATGCCTTCAACACCGGGGCCTGGGTTGGCGCCTATGCCCCGCACAGCCCTGCCCACAAGGAAATGGTCACGCTGGCAGGGTGCGTGCTGAAACGACTGGAGCAACTTCTATGACGGTGCAGAAGCCGGGCTTGCGGGCGCGGAGTAGTTCGGTACAGGCAGCACTGACGGCGCAGAGCACGGGGGAGAAGGCCGTCGAGATGCCGCCGGCCCCGCCGCCGCCCCTGCCGACCGTCAAGGAGAAGGCGAAGCCAGTCGGGCTGTCCGTCCGCCTGGACCACGACACGCACGAGGCGTTGCGTCGGATCGCGTTCGATGAGCGGGTGTCGATCCATTCCCTGTTGATGGAGGGGGTGGACCTAGTGCTGAAGAAGCGTCTGAAGGCATGATGCTATGGTGGCATGGCGCCATGAAACCATTTTGCCCGTCAGGGGAGACAAAATGCTTCAGCGGCTGATATAATGGGTACGACAATGGGGAGAGCTGCGACGGTGGACATTGCCACGCCCAATCTGGTTGGCGTCGGGCTTTATACCGTGCCCGAGGCCGCCCGACTGACGCGCGTCGCCCCGGCCAAGATTCGTGGATGGATCAGCGGCTACGGGGGGCGAGCGAAGGACGATCGCGCCCCAATCATCCATCGGCAAATTCCTATGATCGGGGGAAAGCCGGCACTGGGTTTTCTTGACTTGATCGAAGTTCGGTTCGTGAGTTGGCTGGTGGGCAAGGGCGTGAGCTGGCGAACCATCCGACTGGCGGCCGATCGCGCGCGGGCAGAGCTTCATCACGAACATCCGTTCGCCCTTGCTAGGTTCCATACCGATGGCAAGGCCATCTTCCTGGAGACGCAGGAAGCGACGGGGGACCGGAGCCTTCTGGACCTGGTGAAGAACAACTTCGCCATGTACGAGGTTCTCGAACAGAGTTTCCGTGACGGCATTGAGTTTGTCGGCGCGAACGGGGAGGCATCGAGCTGGCATCCTCTGGAGGGTAAAGGGGATGTCGTCCTTGATCCGGGGCGGTCTTTTGGTCGCCCCATCGACGATGGATCTGGTGTGCCGACGGCTACGCTCAACGACGCCTATCAGGCTGAAGGCTCGTATGAGAGGGTAGCCTCGTGGTTCGAGGTGCCACCAGAGGCCGTGCGCCGAGCCGTGGCCTACGAAATGAAGCTCGCGGCGTGAAGTTCCTGTTTGACGAGCATATGCCACCCAAGCTCGTCCGGGCTATTGCGGAACTGGCGAAGAACGAACAATACTCGGTCCTTCATCTTCGCGACCGCTTTCCTCCGGGCACCAAAGATACCGAGTGGATCGGCACATTAAGCAAAGAAGGCGGATGGTTATTCCTCAGCGAGGATCGGCGTATCCGTCAGCGGCCCCACGAACGTGAAGCTCTGAAGCACTCCAACCTGATCGGTTTCTTTCTGGCGAAGGGGTGGAATCAGGTGGGCCTGTGGGAGCGGGCTTCCATGTTGATCGGATGGTGGCCTGGCATTGTCGCCGTAGCGAGCGATGCTCGGCCTAGTCAGCTATTTGACGTGCCATTTCGGCATCGAAAGGCCGACGAAGTGCCCACGGCCAGATGACCGCGGATGGGCTACCCACAGCTTACCACAATAGTCCTATACCGGCATTCGCCCATGGTGGTATGGTGGCGCGCCATTGTGCGTGAGAGCGCACAAGGCGGCCGGACGTGGTGCGGCAAACACCGTCGCCCGGCCTGACCATAACCGCCTGCTCTGAGAGGCAATGATGGCTGACCGCACTGATAGCGGAACTGCGCCCGAGTGCGCTGTGATTCCCGACACGCCCCCGGCCGACGAAGGCTGGGATGCCTTGCGGCGGTCGATCATGGACCTGGAAGTCCCCGTTCTCGAGCTGCGGGAGGGGATCGACGCTCTCATGCTCCTGAAGATCGGAGATGAACGGGGGGACAGCACCGCCGCCGGGGAGGCGTGACCATGCCCTACCTGCGAGAGAACCCGCTCGACCTGACCGACCCTGGCAACAACGGCGGTCGGAAGAGGCGCGCTGATCGGATGCTCCATGCGCTGGAGTATGGCATCGACATTGCCCGATGGCTGGCCGACACGGGCTGCGACGCCGAAAATCAGAACGAAATGGTGGAACGGATGTTCCGGATACTGTGGGTCCTGGACCGGGTGTCCGAAGGCATGGTCGCGGCGTCCGAGTTCGTCGAGACCCATTGGCCGGATGCGCCCGAAACGGTTCCCGTCACGAACGGAGCGACCACCCCATGACCCGCCCCAACGACAACGGGATCATTTGCGCCGAAGCAACTGTGGCCGCCGTGGCGGAAATCCTGATCAGGTTCGCGCGAGCGGACATCGACCTGAACCATTCCACCATGGAATGGCTTGCTTTGGCGCTCGATGAGGCTGCCTCGCAGCTTCAAATGTCCGTTCAGACCACAGCCGGATAACCTGCCCCGCATCAGGTCCCTGCGAATTTGCAGCAACCACCAGCCCCGCCCGGTTCGCCGCGGCGGGGCTTCTGCTGTTCGGGCGGCACCTCCCGACGCGACCAAGGGTGCGGCAGGCTGTCGCGCTCAGATGCTCGGGGAGTGCCCTTCAGGGGCGACTTTCATCCGCGTGGCTACCCGGTGGCTATCCGTGACGCGGTGGCTATCGGGACCGCGCCGCTAACCCTTTGAGAAACTTGGCGCGCCCGGAGAGATTCGAACTCCCAGCCTTCTGATCCGTAGTCAGATGCTCTATCCAGTTGAGCTACGGGCGCTAAACCAACACGCTTCCGGTAGGACGCTGCCCCGTCGGAATGTGGGCGGACACTAGCCAGATCCACGGCCGATGGCAACCCTCTCGTTTTGCCTTCGTGACGAATTTCTTTTCGGTGTCTACCAGGCGGCGATGGCGCCTTCAGAGCGGGGATCGGCGGCGGCTTCGATGGTGCCGGAGGCATGGCGGACCACTGCGCCGACCGGGTCGATGAGATCGGAAAACGGCTCCACCAGCTCCAATGGGTGGCCGACCGCGCGCAGGGCCTCGATCAGTTCGGGGGCAAAGCGGCTTTCGAGTTTTAGATCGGCGGCTCCCGGGCGGTGACGGACGCCCAGGGTCCAGCGGGGTGCCGTCACCGCCGCCTGGAGGTCCTGACCGAAGCTGGCGTAACGGCTGAAGACCGTGGCCTGACTCTGGGGCTGTCCCCGACCCCCCATCGCGCCCAGGGCCATGACCCGGCCGTCATTGAAAACCGCCAGCATCGGATTGAGGGTATGGAACGGTCTGCGCCCGCTGATCAGAGCGTTGACCGCCGCGGGAAGCAGGCTGAAGCTCACGCCGCGGTTGTGCCAGACCACGCCGGTCCGTTCCAGCATCACCCCGGACCCGAAGCCCCAACCCAGGCTTTGCATGGCGCTGACCGTCCGCCCGGCGGCATCGACCGCCCCCAGCCAGACGCTGCCGCCGCTCTCGACGCTGCTGCTCCAGGGCCAGGCGCGGCCGGGTTCAATCACCGCGGCGACTTCGCCGAGCACCTCGGGCAGCAGGAAGTCCCGGGCTTCCACCGTCATGTAAAACGGATCGGTCAGGTAGCCGTCGCGAACCCTGATCGCGTGCTTGGTTGCCTCGATCAAGCCATGGATGTGCGCGGTCGTTTCGGCCTCGGCCACCGCCAGCCGGTCGAACAGGCCAAGGATCATCAGCGAGGCCAGCCCCTGGGTTGGTGGCGGCAGGCTGTAGACTGTGGCGCCGGCCACCCGCACCGACAAGGGTTCCACCAGTTGCGCATAGTGGTCGGCCAGGTCCTCGGCGATCAGCGGGCTGCCCGCGGCGCCAAGGTCAACGGCCAGCGCCGCGCCGACGTCACCCCGGTAAAAATCGTCGAGGCCAGCCGCGGCGAGCCGTTCAAGGCATCGGGCCAGCGCCGCCTGAACCATCGGCGTTCCGGGTTGCTGTCGCTTGCCACCGGGCAGGTAAACCCGGCCGAACGCCGGCTCGAACCGCAGTTCGCCAACCTCGGCGGCCATGGTTTTCGCCTGACCGGCGCTGACCGGCACCCCGTCGCGGGCATGGCAGATCGCTTCCTCCAACAACCGGCGCAACGGCAACCGGCCGCCCCAGCCCCGGCTCACCGCCAGCGCCGACGACCAGCCGGCCAAAGCCCCGGCCACGGTGTTGCAGGCCAGCGGCCCGCGCCCCGGGCATTCCGACAGTCCCCGGCCCCGATACAGTTCCGCCGAAACCTGACGGCCGGCAACGCCAGCCGCGTCAATGGCAATCGGAGTCCGTCCCGGCTCCTGGATCAGCCAGAAGCCGTCGCCGCCCAGCCCGCCCATATGGGGGCTGACCACCGCCGAGACCGCAGCCGCGGCCACCGTCGCCTCAATGGCGTCCCCGCCCTCGCGCAAGACGGCAAGACCGGCCTGAGCCGCCAGATGATGCGGCGCCACCACCAGACCACGCCGTGCATAGGCCGTATGGAACATGGACCGACCCCCGTGCTGCCCGCCGATCGGCGCCCTCTGGCTTTACGATGTTTGGCCCGTCGCGGCAACAGGGCCTTGGGTGACGGGGCCTTGGGCTGCGCAGGGAATCAGCCGAAAGCCAATCGGCAAAGGCGGCTTTCGGCCGCCGGGTGGCGGATGCCGCCTTTTGCTTCCATGGGGGTTTCTCCTTGGTCCCAGTCCTGGACGTCGTGATCTCATTCCGGTCCCCGGCGGGGCCGCGGTGGCGCGTCAGAGACGGCCGGCGTCGGCGAAGTCGAGGGTCCGGGCCGGCTCGGTCCTGGGTTTGGTGGCGGCCTGCCACAGGACCTCGTGGCCAAAATAGAGCGCGCCGTTAACCATGGTGGAGACCGCGGCGATGCTGCCGGCGATCACGAAGTTGCCGGTGACGAGATAGCACAGCAACATTGAAGACGTGGTGGCGGTCATGCGCCAACCGGCGGTCTTGGCCAGCAACAGCCACAGGCCGCCGGAGTCGCCGCTGCCGCCGTCTCCGTTGCCGCCGTCTCCGTTGCCGGCGTCCGGCGTGGCGGGTGTCGGGGGATCGGCAGCCAGGGCGGCGAGCTGATCCTGGTATTGGGCCGGGGTCAGCCGGCCGGCGGCCAGCAAGCCGTCCAGGGCTTGTCGGCGCGGGTCGGGGGCGGCGGTGGCCAGGGCGTCGGCGGCGGCGGTCCAGGGCATCGGTTGGTCCGGTTGATCCGCCAGTTGGTTGCGGAAGCCCTGCTCGATCGGGGTCCGCATCATCTCGCTCCAGCGCACCAGCCGGTCGGCCAGGTTCCGGCGCCCGGCGTTTTCACCCAGATGGGCCACCGCCCACGGGCTGTCGGCCCAGGCCGGTGGTTCGGTCAGCGCCGGCATCGTCACCGGCACCAGGGCGGAGGCGCCGGGAATCATGGCCAGCCACAAGGGGACCGGCGGGAGCGGCGGAGACCCGGGTTCGCCTTGCGGTTCGGGGTTGAAGTGATAGCGGACGTCAACCACGTCACGACGGTCGGCGATCCGAAAGCCGGCCATCAGCCAGGTCTGGGGCAACCGCCAGCCTCTTTCGTTCGCCAGCCGAACCGCGGCACGCCAGGCCGGGGCCGAACGGTCGTCGACGATGGTCTGGACGTGTCCGGCAAAGCGGCAGAACACATCGCCGCTGCTCTCGGCCTCGATCGCCGCGGCGTAAAGGTCGGAGCGGCGACAGGCGCCGGCCAGACCCCAACCGTGGTCGGCCGGCAGGGCATTGGTGTTGATGACCACGAAGGACTCGACGGCGGGGCCGCGCAGCAGGAACAGCACCAGGGTTTCGATCACCGCGCCGGCGGCGTGGTCGGCGGGTCCGCCGGCGACCACGCTGGAAATCCCCGCCACCCGCCAATCCCCGGGGGGCAGCGGAATCTGTTTGCCGGCAAGGGTCAGATGGTGGCTGAAGCTGCGGTCCTGCGCCGGCAGTTCGGCCCGGGCGGTGCCGACTGTTGCAGCGAACAGGACCAGAAGCAGGGCCAGCAACGCTCCGGGAATCAGGACCGGACCGGCCGGCCGGTGGTTGAGGAACGCGCGAATCATGACGACACCGTTGCGGTTTGAAAATCGATCACCGGGTTCTTGCCGTCCGGCACCAGGGTTGCCCACAGCAGGTCATAGCCGACATAGAGGGCGCCGCTGACCAGGGACTGGGTGGCCTGGAGACCGGCTACGGTCATGGGGTTGCCGAGAAACAGGTACTTGATGGTCAGACCGCTGGTCGTGGCGATCGCCTTCCACGACATCATCTTGAGCACGCTGGCCGGGATCGGCGTCGATCCGGCCGGCGGCGCTTCCGACGGGCCGGCCGGGGCGGCGATGGTCTGGACCTGTGCGCCGTACTGGGCGTCGGTCAGCAGGCCGGCGTCGTGCAGCGCCCGGACCTCGGCGAGTCCGCCGGCCTGTCGGGCCGCGGGATCGCCGGCCTTGGCGCCGGTCCAGGGCAGGGCAGGGGCCGGGTTGCCGGCCAGCCGGCCGCGAAAGCCGCGCTCCAGCGAATCCCGCAGGGACCCGGTCCAGGTGTCGAGCTGCCGCAGCGCCGGGTCGTCGGAGCCGTCGCCGATGAGCTGCCGCCATAGCGCGATCGGGTCGAATCCCGCGAATCCGGCTTCGGCGGGCAGCGGCTTCGGAGCGAAGCGGTCAGGATCGAAATGATAACGCATATCAATGACATCGTGGCGATCGCTGATCCGCAGACCGGCCATCAGCCAGTGTTCGGGCACGGTCCAGCCCCGAGCCGCGGCCAGGGTCAGGGCCGACTGCCAGGCGCCGGCGGCGCCGGGATCGTGGCGGATGGTGACGGCACGGACGAAACCGCAAAACGCATTCTGCCCGTCACCGTTGTCGATGCGCGTGAACGGGGCGGTGGCGCGCGTGCAGGTTTCGGTCACGCCCCAGCCGTGGTTGACCGGCACCACGTTGGTATGGATCAGAATGAAGGCGTCGACCCGGCTGCCGTTTAGGTGCATCAGCACCGCGCTGTCGATCACGCCATAGCCGCCGGGCTGATTGGCCGGCGGGGTTTCGTCGGCGATGCCGGCAACCCGCCAGTCGCCTTCGGGTAAAGGCATTTGCTTGTGGTCGATCTCAAGAACGCCACGGTAAATCCGATCAAGGGTTGGACGATCGTCCGCCGCTGCCACCGGATGGGCGGCGACAAGGGCGAGAAACAGACCGAAGATTGCTGCTGCGAGACTGTCCGGCCGGGTCCGGTCGCCGGGCTGGCGCCCTATCAGGATGTGTTTCATCGTGATTATGCTCCGTTTCCGAGTGCCGAGAGTGTACGCCGATCTGGACCGGTCAGCTTCCCGGTGTCGGCCATGTTGCATTGCACAAGAGGAATGGTTCCTGAGTCCCGGCGGACCGATCCCTTCGTAAACGTAAGCCCTTGGAAAAAAGGGGGGTGCCGGCGTCGCCGGTCGGTTTTGCGGGACGCGCACCGTAAGAGTCAGTGAGCTTGACTGTGGGATGACGGCCACACAACGCCATCGGTGCCGATCCCTGGTGCCGGTGCCTGACCGTCCGGTCATGAATCCCGGCGGGTGGAGGCGTCCCGGCCGGGAAAGGACATGACTTTGGCCTTATGGGCTGATACCAGCGAGCGTAGAAGGTGACCTGTTGGGGGGCTTTGCCCCATGTGCCCCAGGTTACGATGAATCGTTGAAAT
>PLTC01000051.1 GCA_003165295.1 Rhodospirillales bacterium
ATTACAAACTGATCAACGCCGGCAAGCGCGTGGTGAGACTCGACCTGAAAGGCGAGGCCGGACAGGAACAGGTCGGGCGACTCCTGGCCCGCGCCGATGTGCTGATCGAAAGCTTCCGTCCCGGTACCCTCGAACGCCTGGGCCTGGGCCACGAGCGTCTGGCCCGGCTCAACCCCGGCCTCGTCCATGTCGCGCTTTCGGGCTGGGGTCAGGGCGGCCCATACCGGTTGCGCGCCGGCCACGACCTGACCTACGTGGCAGTGGGGGGCGGGCTGGCCGGTTCGGGGACCGCCGACGAGCCGGTGATGACCTGCCCGCCAATGGGCGACCATGCCGGGGCGCAGCAGACGGCGCTGGCGGCACTGGCCGGCCTGTTCGGGCGCAGCCGAAGCGGTCGCGGGGTCTATCTGGACGTGAGCCTGATGGAAACCGTGCTCGCCTGGCAATCGGTACCGTTGACCCTGGCCGCCCGCGGCACCCTGCCCGCCCGCGGCAGCAGCCTGCTGACCGGTGGCGCCGCCTGCTATCACCTCTACCGCACCGCCGACGGCCGATTCGTGGCCCTGGCGGCCTTGGAGCCCAAGTTCTGGGAAGCCTTTTGCCAGGCCGCCGACCGCTCGCCCTGGATCGGGCGCCAGGACGAGCCGATGCCCCAACAGGCACTGATCGGCGAACTGGCCGCCATGTTCGCCACCCGACCGGCGGCGCACTGGAGCGCGCTGCTCGACCCGGTGGACTGCTGTTTCGAGGTGGTGGTGCCGTTCGAGGACCTGCCCGACCATCCCCAGGTGGCGGCGCGCGGCCAGATCGTCCGCCACGACGGCCCGGAACCGCTGGTCGAGGCGCTGCTCGGCCTGCGCATCGACGGCGCCCCACCGGCCCGCCGCGTCCCCCTGGTCGAGGTCGACGCCGCAACCGCCGAGGCGCTCTGGGCGTAGCCCGACCGCCCGGGCAACGGCACCGATCCAGCCCGATCCGCCTCGAAGTTGCCGCAAAGCCCTGGTAAAGCATACAGTTGCAAGGTGCCGCGCAGAAAAACAGATTCGGCCCGGAGCATAATCCTGTTGAATGCCGGCACCGCCCGGACAATATGGTGGCGCAAGCGTTTTCCCCCTTTTTACCGAGGCAAGACCATGGACAAGCAACTCTACGGCCGGGTCGGTACCGTCGGCCAGACCTACCAGCAGGCCGCACTTGATGTGGGCCTGCGGCAGCACATGCTGCGCGTTTACAACTTCATGATGCTCGGGCTGGTCGTCACCGGTCTGGTGGCGTATTTCGTATCCACCGACCATCAGCTCATGATGACTCTGTTCGCGACGCCATTGAAGTGGGTCGTGATGCTCGCGCCCTTCGCCTTCATCCTGGTGCTGTCGTTCGGCATCCAGCGCCTGTCGGCGGGGACCGCCCAGTTGGTCTTCTGGGGTTTCTGCGCGACCATGGGCCTGTCGATGGCCACCATTTTTGTGGTGTTCAAGGGACCCAGCATCGCCCAGGTGTTCTTCATCACCTCCGGGATGTTTGCCGCGACCAGCCTGTGGGGTTACACCACCAAGCGTGACCTGTCGGGCTTTGGCTCGTTCCTGTTCATGGGGCTGATCGGCATCGTGATCGCCGGCTTTGTCAACGTCTTCGTCGGCTCCAGCGCCTTGCAGTTCGCCATCTCGGTGATCGGCGTCCTGGTGTTCACCGGCCTGACCGCCTACGATACCCAGAATATCAAGGAGATGTATGCCGAGAGCGCCGGCGTCGAGGCCAATCACAAGCTCGCCTTGATGGGTGCGCTGTCCCTGTACCTGAACTTCATCAACCTGTTCATGATGCTGCTGCAGCTGTTCGGTGACCGGGAATAAGCGTCGGCGAACAGTGACGGGGAAGCCTTGAGCAACACCAGGGGCCAAAAGGCCCCTGGGACCCCACTGGGGCCATAAGGCCCCAGACCCCGTTTTCCCTCAGCCCGATTCCAGCTCGGTATCCCAATAAAGAAAATCCCGCCAACTTTCATGAAGATAGTTTGGCGGGAAGAGTCGGCCGTTTTCCTGTAATTCATACGCCGTTGGCTGGAACGGCGGACTGAGCGGGATCATGCCGCATTGCCGCGGCAACCGGTTGCCCTTGGTCACGTTGCAGGCCGAGCAACAGGTGACCACGTTTTCCCAGGTGGTCCGCCCACCCTTTGACCGCGGAATCACATGGTCAAAGGTTAGTTCCGGCGTGGGAAAGTCCTGACCGCAGTACTGACAGGCGAAGCGGTCGCGCAAAAATACATTAAATCGGGTAAAGGCTGGTCGTCTGGTCGCTGGAATATATTCTTTGAGGGCGATGACGCTCGGCAGGCGCACCTCGAAGCGCGGCGACCTCACCACCCGGTCATAGTGTGAAACGATGTTCACCCGCTCGAGAAACACCGCCTTGATCGCTTCCTGCCACGACCACAGCGACAACGGGAAGTAACTGAGCGGACGAAAGTCCGCGTTCAGCACCAATGCCGGACAATGGTCGGGTGATGACACCAATAACCACTCCTGCCGTTAACCACTCCCGCCGTTCCGTCCGGTTCTCGATCCGATCCGCCACGACCGGTCAAAGACCCCGACCCGGCCCTTTCGTTCGCACCCCGATCAGGCTGCCAAGACCCTTGTACCAATAGCCTGTCCCGACCCCAGGCTCAACCGGCCAGCCCGGTTCCGGGGAAATCTTCACAGCTACGTCATACTCTGCGCAACCGCTGCCTGACTTCCCGCACGCGCAAAGGCATCGACCAGGAATCGGACGCCCTGTCTCAATCCTTCGCCGTCAATGCCGTGGCCAAGACCGTGCCGCCGTTCGGTACGCACCGCAACACCGGCGGCACGCAAACCCGCCTCGGCTGCGGCCATGGCCTGGAACGGCACCACCTCATCGGCGTCGCCGTGGACCAACAGCACCGGTGGCGCCGCGGTCATCTCGGCGGCCAGCACCTCGGGACCCAGCAACGCCCCGGAGTACCCAAGCACCGCGGCGCACGCCTGGGCGCGCCGAAACGCCAGGTGCAGCGCCACCATGGCTCCCTGGGAAAACCCGACCAGCGCCAGCTGGCGGTCGGTCAACGCCCGCTCTGTCAGCGCCCGGTCGATGAACGCGTCGAGAATCGGCGCCACCGCCCGCAACCGCGCCGCCATCAGCGCGGGATCACGGTCCGACAGGCTGAACCACTGGCGCCCGAATGGCGCCAAATCGCAGTCAAACGGGGCATCGGGCGCCAGAAATTCGGCGTGGGGCAACGCCCGCGCCCATTCCGACGCCAACCCGATCAGGTCGTTGCCGTCGGCGCCGACGCCGTGAAGCAAGACCACCAGTTGCCCCGGCGCACCGCCCGCCAGCGGCGGGCGGCTGGGACCGGAAATCTCGAGAAAGCCTGTCATGGCCTCTCATGTGCTCCCGCCGACCCCACTTGTCAACCGACCGCCGCGGTTCTGCCGGCCATCGGGACCTGCCCGGTTCACGACGCCTCGGCCAGATCGGCCAGCGCGTTCATGTCGCCGATCAGAACCCGGCTGCCCTCCTGGAGCGAGATGACCCCGCCGGTCTTGAGCTGGGTGAAGGTCCGGCTCACGGTTTCGGTGGTCAGGCCGAGAGAGTCGGCGATGTCGGCCCGACTCATGGGCAGGAATACCGGATTGTCGCGGTGACCGCGCCGGGCCGCCCGGTTCGACAGCATGACCAGAAACGACGCGATTTTCTCGCGCGCGGTCTTGCGGCCCAGCACCAGCATCTGTTCCCGAGCCAGCGCCAACTCGTTTGCGGTCAGGGTAAACAGCCGCCGCTGGAGCCGCGGCATCTCTTCGAACAAAACCTCAAGCCGTCGCCGGGGAAACCGGCAGAGCCAGGTGGGCACGACCGCCTCGGCCGTAAAGCCATGGGTCTCGCTAAACGCCAGCCCAAGAAAATCCCCCGCAAAGAGAAATCCGATAATCTGACGCCGGCCGTCGGGCAGCAACTTATACATCTTTGCCGTTCCGGTTGTCACATTGTAAAGGCTATCTGCGGGATCATCTTCGCCAAAGATGGTCTGCCCGGCCTCGACCGATTGGAGCTGGCTGATTTCGGCCAGCCGCCGCAGTTCCTCCGGTTCCAACGCCGCGCAGACCGCCAGCGTCCGAACCGGACATGACCCGCACGGTATCGCCCTGACATCGTTCGCGCCTTCGGGATCGTGTCCCGGCTCATGAGACGGCATGGCTTTCCCCGGCTTCCCGGCAATGGCGTACCGCCAATGATGATGGCCTCCCGCCACCGGAAGACCAGGGGGGCCTTGTCCCATCGGCGCCAGGTTATGATGAATCGTTGAAAGGGAAGGGTTTTGTGGGCTCTGCCCACACCCGCAAAGGACCGGTTGGCCCTTTGAACCCATGAGCTTTTGGCGGCCGGAGACGCCGGGCGCCGGTTGTATAAACAAACAAAAGGCTCCTCCCTCCCGGTCGGGAGGAAGGAGCCTTGTTGTCCCGGTACGGTCGAGACCCCGGCGGCGACTTAGCCGCGACGACGAACGATCAACTTCTTGATTTCCACGATCGCCGCGGCCGGGTTAAGGCCCTTGGGGCAGGTCTTGGTGCAGTTCATGATCTGGTGGCAGCGGTAGAGCTTGAACGGATCCTCGAGGGCGTCGAGACGTTCACCGGTCATCTCATCGCGGCTGTCGGCAAGCCAGCGATAGGCCTGAAGCAGGATCGCCGGACCCAGATACCGCTCGGGATTCCACCAGTAGCTGGGGCAACTGGTCGAACAGCAGAAGCACAGGATGCACTCGTAAAGGCCGTCAAGCTTGGCCCGATCCGCCGGCGACTGCAAACGTTCCTTTGGCGGGTTGGGCGACTGGGTCTGAAGCCAGGGCTTGATCGAGGCCAACTGGGCGTAAAGCAGGCTGAGATCCGGCACCAGATCCTTGACCACGGGCATGTGCGGCAAGGGGTAAATCTTGACGTCGCCCTTGATCTCCTCGATCGGCTTGGTGCACGAAAGCGTATTCAAGCCGTCGATGTTCATCGCGCACGAGCCGCAAATGCCCTCACGGCACGAGCGGCGGAAGGTCAGCGTGCTGTCGACCTCATTCTTGATGTAAATGAGCGCGTCCAGCACCATCGGGCCGAACTTGTCGAGATCGACCTCGTACTCGTCAAGCCTCGGATTCTGTTTGTCGTCGGGATTCCAGCGATAGATCTTGAACACGCGCTTGTTCATGGCATCGCGCGCATTCGATACCTTCTTGCCGGGCCGCACCACTGAATTGGCGGGCAGGGTGAATTCGACCATCTTTGTCCGTCCTCAACCTTTCGGGGGCCGTCGCCCGGCCCTGAATGACTGGCAACCAGCGTCGGGAACGCGCGTCAATAGACCCGTGCCTTCGGAGGAACGACCTGAACGTCGTTGGACAGGGTGTAGAGATGGACCGGCCGATCGCCAAGTGCCACTTCTCCCTTGTCCGAGACCGTAACGGTGCTGTGCTTCAACCAGTTCTGGTCATCGCGATTCGGGTAATCCTCGCGGGCCTGGGCGCCACGGCTTTCGGTCCGGTTGAAGGCCGAGGTCATGGTTGCCACGGCCTGATAGCTCAGATTGTCAAGCTCCAGCGCCTCGACCAGATCCGAGTTCCAGACCAGACTGCGATCGACCACCTTCACGTCCGACTTCCTGGCCCAGAACTGTTCCAGCAGTTTCACCCCTTCCTGGAGCACTTCACCGGTACGGAAGACCGCGCAGTTGTTCTGCATCACCCGCTGCATCTCGAGACGCAGGGCCGCCACCGGCACGCCGCCATTGGCATTGCGCAGGCGATCCAGCCGCTCCAGCGACCGGTCGGCCGCGTCCTTCGGCAGATCCTTTTGCGCGGCGCCCTTCTCGACAATCTCCGCCGCCCGGATGGCCGCCGAACGACCGAACACCACCAGATCCAACAGCGAATTCGAACCCAGCCGGTTCGCGCCGTGAACCGACACGCACGCCGCTTCGCCCACCGCCATCAGGCCGGGAACCACCGCATCGGGATTGTTGCCGGTGGCCTGGACCACCTCGGCCCGATAGTTGGTGGGTACGCCGCCCATGTTGTAATGGCAGGTCGGGATGACTGGAATCGGTTCCCGGGTGACATCGACGCCGGCGAACACCTTGGCGGTCTCGGCGATGCCGGGCAGCCGCTCGTGGATGATCTTGGGGTCGAGGTGTTCCAGATGCAGATGAATGTGGTCCTTGTGGGCGCCGACGCCGCGACCTTCGCGAATCTCGAGGGTCATCGAGCGGCTGACCACGTCCCGGGAGGCGAGGTCCTTGGCCGAAGGCGCATAACGCTCCATGAAGCGTTCGCCGTTGGCGTTGGTCAGATAGCCACCCTCGCCGCGCACACCCTCGGTGATCAGACAGCCGGCGCCGTAAATGCCCGTGGGGTGGAACTGCACGAACTCCATGTCCTGGAGTTGCAGCCCGGCCCGCAATGCCATGGCGTTGCCGTCGCCGGTGCAGGTGTGGGCCGACGTCGCCGAGAAGTAGGCGCGACCGTAGCCGCCGGTGGCCAGCACCACGATCTGGGCGCGGAACACATGGATGCTGCCGTCGTCCAGATTCCAGGCGACCACGCCGCGGCACACCCCCGCGGCGTCCATGATCAGGTCGAGCACGAAGAACTCGACGTAGAACTGGGCGTCGTAGCGCAGGGATTGCTGATAGAGGGTATGCAGCATGGCGTGGCCGGTGCGATCGGCCGCGGCGCAGGTACGGTAGGCAATGCCCTCGCCGAACCGCGTGGTCATGCCGCCAAAGGCCCGCTGATAGATTTTACCTTCGGCGGTCCGGCTGAACGGCAGGCCGTAGTGCTCGAGTTCGATGATCGCCTCGGGCGCGCTCCGACACATGTACTCGATGGCGTCCTGGTCGCCGAGCCAGTCCGACCCCTTGACGGTGTCGTACATGTGCCAGCGCCAGTCGTCCTCTCCCATGTTGCCGAGGGCCGCCGAGATGCCGCCCTGAGCCGCCACGGTGTGGCTGCGGGTCGGGAAGACCTTCGTAATGCATGCCGTCTTCAACCCGCGCTCGGCCATACCGAAGGTGGCGCGCAGACCGGCGCCACCGGCGCCGACGACGACGACATCGTATTTATGTTCGGTAATTGGATAGGCGTTCGCCATGATCTTTACCTCAGCCTCCCAGGGCAAGCTTCAGCACGGACAGGATGCAGATCACTGCACCCAGGACGCTCAGGAATTTGACGGCAATGATCGCCGTCAGCTTGGCGCATTTGGTGTGGATGTAATCCTCGAAGATGACTTCCATCCCGGCGGCGGCATGGTGGAAGGTTACCACCACCAGCAGGATCGCCAGCGTCGCCGACAGCGGTTGCTGCAACCATGACTTGACGGTCGCATAGTCGGCGCCGGCCAGGCTGGCCACCGAGAAGATGAACCACAAGGACAGCGGCGCAAGCGCAATCGACGTCATGCGCTGATGCCACCAGTGCTCGGTTCCGGTGTGGGAGGCACCGAGGCCGCGGGCGCGGGCAAGATCGGTGACCAGGGACGTCCCTTGTTTACTCGACATGGACACTACCTCACTTCGCGCTAGGCGATAAAACCGATGATCCAGGCCACGATGGTCAGGCCCACGGCCGCGAACACAACGGTCCAGCCGCTGCGGTCGATTCCTTCCTTGGTCAGACACCGCCCGGTGTCGAACGCCAGGTGACGGAGGCCGGTGCCAAGATGGTAAAAAATGCTGAAAGTCCAGCCGAGCAGGGCCAGCTTGCCGATCCAGGTGCCAAGAAGTCCTTGAATGACCGAAAAGTAATCGGGGCCGGCGGCAGCCGCGACCAGCCACCAGACCAGCAGCACCAGACCAATGGTCAGGGCAAACCCGGTGATACGATGGAGACCGGACATGATCATGCTCGGTTCCAGCTTGTAGACAGAAAGAAACGGCGAAAGCGGCCGACTGCTGCTGTTTGACATGGGGTTTTCCTCGAATTTCTGCCGCGAGCGCGGCCAGCACAGGCCCCGGCGTTGCCAGCGGGTGGCACCGGAGAGGAATCTCGTCGAACCGGCTTGACTTACCGCGGCGGCGGCACCGAAGTCAACGCCGCCTTGGTCCCCGCCGGTGTTACCCCAAAGGTTGAGGGCATTTGCCGCACCACCGAGCCCCGGGGCGGCCCCACGCCCGGGGGCCGGAACCGGGTGACGCGGGGCGACTCCGGGGGCGACTCCGCATCCCCCTGGCAGCCCGCCCCTTGGCAGCGGCGACCGGCCCACCCACATGACCCTGGCAAGGGCACGACCGGGAGACGACCTTGATGGCTGCGGAGACCCCCGCCTGTGACGCCGGCCGGACGGCGCCGGATTTTCTGCTGCCCGGAGTCGATGGGCGAAGCTGGTCGCTGGCCGAGGTCCGCGGCCGGCGCGGCACCCTGATCATGTTCCTGTGCAACCACTGCCCTTACGTCAAGGCGGTGGTCGGACGGCTGGTCGACGATGTTGCGGCACTTCGGGACCACGGGATCGGCGCGGCGGCGATCATGGCCAATGATACGGCAGCGTATCCCGAAGACGACTTCGAGGCCATGAAGCTGTTCGCCACCCGGCATCACTTTTCCTTTCCCTACCTGATCGATGAAAGTCAGGGGGTGGCCCGGGCTTACGGCGCGGTATGCACCCCGGACTTCTTCGGCTTCGACGCCGATCTGGGTCTGCGTTACCGCGGCCGGCTGGACAGCGGACGGCTGGAGCCGCCGCCGCCCGGGGCACCGCGCGAACTGCGAGCGGCGATGACGGCCATCGCCGACACCGGGCGGACGCCGGCCGTCCAGATGCCGAGCCTGGGCTGTTCCATCAAGTGGCGTAAATAGCCCAACCGTCGCCGCTTTTCCCGTCTCCTGGCGCGACGGCGGCCTTGACCGCTCCCGCTTCGGTCTGGTATCGGCTGTAACGTCACGGCTGCGAACGGCATGCCTCGCTCCGTTCGTCAGCGTGAAGACGGCATCAGCGAAAGACATCATGGCCGACATCTTTCAGGAAGTTGAGGAGGACCTTCGCCGCGACCGTTACGAGCGGCTGGCCAAGGCCTATGGCGGCCATGTGATCGCTGGCGTGCTGCTGCTGGTGGCGGGCACCGCCGGTTACGTTCTGTGGAAGGACCGGCACGAAGCCTCCCAACAGGCCGCGACCCTGCAACTGGCGCAGGCGGTGGATCAGGCCGGACTCTCCGGCCATGCTCCGGTCGCAGGCGGCGCCGGGGCACTGGACACCATCGCCTCCGGGGGTCCGTCGGGCGCAGCCGGACTGGCGCGCTTCTTCCAGGCGGGCTTGAAGGCCGGAAGCAATGATCGCGCCGCCGCGATCACCCTTTACGAGGGCCTGGCCGGCGACCCGTCGGTCGCCCCCCTTTATCAGCAACTCGCGACCCTGATGGCGGTGCAGCTTCAGATCAACGATGGCGATCCCGCGGCTCTGACCGCGCGGCTGGACCCGTTGGGCGCACAGACCAGCCCCTGGCGCTTTACCGCCCGGGAACTGCGGGCCCTGCTGGCCGCCCGGACCGGCGATACCGCAGGAGCCAGAACCCTGTTCCAACAGCTGGCGGACGACAACGGCGCCCCCGCCGGATTGCGGGTTCGGGCCGCTGAACTCGCCGCCTTTTACGGCAAGAGCTGATGACCCAACACCGCATCCCCCGGCGCTCACCCGTCCCGACCCTGACTGCCCCGGCCCGGACCACCCCGGCCCTGGCCGCCACCCTGATCAGCGCGCTGCTCGGCGGCTGCTCCTGGTTCGGCGACTCCGACAAGCCGCCGCTGCCCGGCCAGCGCATCTCGGNNCACGCCGGACCCGGCCCTGGCCGGAGACGCGGTGCTGGTTCCGGCGGCGGTGCGTAACGACAGCTGGCCCCAGGCCGGCGGCAGCCCCGACCATGCCATGGGTCACCTGGAACTGGGCGCCACGCCGCAGGAGGTCTGGCGTGGCAGCATCGGAGACGGCTCGGGCAGCCGGCTGCGGCTGCTGGACCGGCCGGTGGTCGCCGATGGCCGCATCTTCGCGTTGGATGCCTCGACCCAGGTCGGCGCCCTTGACGAGGCCACCGGCAAGCGGCTGTGGCAGGTTGACCTGACGCCGCCGGACACGCGCGGCAGTTCCTTCGGCGGCGGCGTCGCCGTGGGCGAGGGCCTGCTGTTCGCCGCAACCGGCTATGCCGAGCTGGTGGCCATGAACCCGGCCGACGGCGCCATCGTCTGGCGCAAGCACATTCCGTCACCGGCCCGGGGCGCACCCACCGTCATCAAGGGCCGGGTGTTCGCCCAGTCGCTTGACAATCAGACCTTTGCCTTTTCGGTCAAGGACGGCGAGCTTCTGTGGAGCCATACCGGCATTCTGGAGAGCGCCGGGCTGCTGGGCGCCGTCAGTCCCGCCGCCGATGCCGGCATCGTCGTCGTTCCCTATTCGTCGGGCGAGGTGTTCGCCCTGCGGCTCGATAACGGCCGTTCGGCGTGGCAGGACAACCTGACCGCGATCCGCCGGGCGGG
>PLTC01000175.1 GCA_003165295.1 Rhodospirillales bacterium
GCGTCGCGCTCTCTCCCGATCAGGCGACCGCCATTGCCGCCGCCGGCACCGCGCTGGCCGGGGCGGTGGCGGCCGGGACCAGGGGGTGAGGACAGCGGATTTCGCAATCGGTGAAACTGAGCTTTATGCCTGCTCCAGGGCACAGTTTGGGCACAGCGACAGCGCCGCTGTCAGCTATTTTGCGTCACCGGTTGTAGTTAAAACCCAACACGTTCCGACCGTTCCGGCTCCATCCGTGCTTTCGGGAGGCAGGGGCCGGAGGTTCGAATCCTCTCTCCGACCAGTTTTTCAGGGGCTTCCGGGGGTGATCTGGAGGCCCTTTTTGACTTTCCGGGGCGGTGCGGTTGAGGAAGCCGGACTCGCCAACCGGGGCCGACTGCGTTATCATCTCCGGGTAACGACGGAGCGCCCGCCATGGCCGATGACGAACTGAAAGCGGTCCTTGCCAAGCTGGTGGACAAGGTCGAAAGCGAGGCGGCGGAGAACGCCAGGTTCCGAGCGGAGAACGCCAGGTTCCAGGCAGAGATCAGGACGGAATTCCACGAGTTCCGAGTTGAGGTCCGCAACAAATTCGAGGTCGTCAACACCCACCTCACCGGTATTGATAAGCGGCTTGACGAGCAGAGCCGGTATATTGCCGCCCTGATCCCGACAAAGGTTGCCGCCGTCGGGCGATAGGGTCAGTGGATGGTGCGGCGCGATCGACGATCCCCTTCGACAGCGGCAGGCCCAGCCCGCCGCCATCATCCTCATCGCCTCAAAAAATCAGCCGGCTGTGTTACGTTTTCTCTTCCCTGATGCTGCGCTGCGGGATATAGTGGAAATCATGCATTTTCGAATGCTTCCTCCTGAGCCTCTTTAAGGCCGTCCGACCGGGTTCGGGCGGCTTTTTTTTGCGCGGGATCGGCACCCGCCTGCCCGTCACCCTTCGGCACCCGGGTCCTCAAGCTGGCGACGGCGAAAGCCGATGGCCGCGGTTTCGTCAAGCATTTCATTTTCCTTGTGCCGCAACTTTTCCTTGTCGAGGCGCTCCCGCTCTTCCTGGGCCAACTCGTAGCGTTTGACCTCCTGGAAGGCCTCCGCCAGCGCCTCGGTGGCGGCCACAATCCGGGTCTGCACCTCGGCGATCGACTGGGCAATCCGGGCGCGACGGGCCAGCGCCGCCCGGGCGAAACGGGCATAGCCGAACGACACCTCGAAGTCGGTGCGGGCCGTCTGCTGCTCGGCCTTGATCTCCTCTTCCAGTCGCGCCGCGTCCGCGCGCAGCCGGTCTTCGGCGGTATGCAGTTCCGCCAGCGCCCGTTGCTTTTCGTCCAGGTGCCAGCGGTGCAGCCGGATCAGGCCCCGCAGATTGCTCACGGCGCCGGACGACCGAGAATCCTGGCCAGTTCGGCGTAGCCATCGGCCAGCCGGCTACGCTCCTTCTTCCCTTGCTTGAGGAAGGCTTCCAGGGCGGGCTGGTAGTGGATCGCCTCGTCGACGGCCGGGTCGCTGCCCCGCCGATAGGCGCCGAGTCGAATCATTTCGGCCATGTTGTCGTAGGCCGCCAGCAGGCGACGGGCATGGGCCACCAGCTCATTTTCCTGGGGCGAATTGCAGCCGGGCATGGTCCGGGAGACACTGCGCAGAATATTGATCGCGGGATAGCGACCACGCTCGCCGATGGTGCGCTCCAACACGATATGGCCATCGAGAATACCGCGAACCGCATCTGAGATTGGCTCGTTATGATCGTCGCCTTCCACCAGAACCGTAAACAGGCCGGTGATGGAACCCGAACCCACCGGCCCCGGACCGGCCCGTTCCAGCAGGCGGGGCAGTTCCGCGAATACCGTCGGCGGGTAGCCCTTGGTGGTCGGCGGCTCGCCCGCCGACAGACCGATCTCGCGCTGGGCCATGGCAAAGCGGGTGATGCTGTCGATCATGCACAGCACGTCGCGGCCCTGGTCGCGAAAATACTCGGCCACCGCCAGCGTCATGTAGGCGGCCTGACGGCGCATCAGGGGCGGTTCATCCGAGGTGGCCACCACCACCACGCTCTTGGCCAGACCCTCTGCGCCCAGATCGTCTTCGATGAACTCCTGAACCTCCCGGCCGCGCTCTCCCACCAGACCGATCACCGCGACATCGGGAGACGAAAAGCGGGCCAGCATCGACATCAGCGACGACTTGCCCACCCCCGAACCCGCGAAGATGCCCATGCGCTGGCCGCGGCAGCAGGTCAGGAAGGTGTTGATGGCCCGCACCCCCAACTCGATCTTTTTGCCGACCCGCTGGCGGGTGTGGGCCGGCGGCGGGGCATTGCGTACCGGCACCGGCACCGAGCCACTCAAGAGAGCGCCGCCCCCGTCCACCGGTTCCCCCAGCGCGTTGACCACCCGGCCAAGCCAGTGCTGAGACGGGAAGACCGAAGCCAGGTCCTCGGAAAGTTCAGCCTCGCATCCAAGTCCCACCCCTTCGAGGGTACCCAGCGGCATCAGCAGCGCCCGGCCGTGGCGAAACCCCACCGCCTCGCACGGCACCCGCCGTCCGCCTCGGGCCAGGATGGTGCAACGCCCCCCCACCGACAGCAGTTTCTCGATGCCGGCAACCTCCACCAGCAGTCCTTGGACTCCGGTTACCCGGCCAAAGCGCCGGTAATCCGGTATTCGGCCGACATGATTGACGAATTGATCGAGAGCAAGCGACACGGGTAGCCTCTTCATACTCTCTTGTTAAAGCCCTGTCCGGATTCAGAACTTCGGTGCCAGGTGGTAAGCCGATATTATAGAAGTACCGGTTGGCGGCAGGTACCGATCGGACAACGCCGGACAGCCATGCGGCGCATGGTCGGCGAAATTGCTTAACTGGGGATGAAGTTTTCTTGATTTTAGGGGTTCCTGGAATTTATCGTTAACAGGACAGACGCGATCGGATTCAGTGACGGGCCGGCATAGGTTGCCGGCAAACCGGAGTGGTGAGGGCACCGGCATCGGATCCGTCAGGCTGCGAGGATCGGATCGCCAGCATCGGGCCGGCAATATCCGATCGCCGTTATCCGGTCGCCAACGTCACGCTGCCAACATCGGGATGTCGCCATGAGGGTCCTGCTGGTCGAAGACGATTCTTCCGTCGCCAAGAGCATTCAGTTGATGCTGCAATCGGATGGCTACATCGTCGACTCCACCGATCTGGGAGAGGACGGGCTGGAGATCGGCAAGCTCTACGACTACGACAT
>PLTC01000075.1 GCA_003165295.1 Rhodospirillales bacterium
AGCAGCGTCGGATCATTGGCCGGAATGATGTTCCCGGGTTTGACCAGCGTATGTCCGCGCGCCTGGAAAAAATCGAGGAATCGGCTCCGAATATCAGACGCTTTCATGACCGGCCTTACTCCAGGATGTGCTCCGTTGCCTGCTCGGGAAACCGGTCGGCGACGGACATTCCAGACGTCCGATCCGGCCGCACACGCTTTCCCATCGGGCCGGACGATAGCCGCCCGCGTCGGCGATTGCCACAGATATAGAAAGGTATGGAGAGATCTGGAAGCGATGGCGCCATACGGCCACCCTGCCCAAGGCATGCCCCCCCCGGGAGCGCCGTCGGGCAACCCGCGGGNNCCTTCGCCGATGCATCCCCCCGCGGCCCGGCGGCTGAGAGCCGCCGCTACCGAATTGACCTGCGCCCACGCGCCGCCTTACCCGGCGGAGCGGTTAACCAAAGCCTCCCGGCGCTTTGGTGGAGTCTCGGGGAAGCCCCTCCGGTTATTCCGGTGCCGCCGCGACCTGTGCCTGATGAAAGGCCCGACGGGTCTTGGGGGCGATTTCCGGTGGCGACATCTCGCCGCAACGGCGCGGCTCCAGCGTCTTGGCGCTGTTCCAGTCGAGTTCCGCCAAGTGATTCCAGACCCGGCAGATATAGGCATGGGATTGGCGGGTCGAGCCGCCCTGATAGCGCGCCACCGCGCGTGACCAATTCCCGCTCTCGCCGCGCAGGCGCAGCAACATCCGCCCGGCGTACCAGATATTCGCCCGCGGATCCATCATCTTTTCCAACGAATGGAAGGCGCCGCGATGATAGCGAACCGATAATTGCATACAACCGACATAGGCATCATTCCGCAGACCACCGCCGCCGGTCTGGAGCCGACGCACCGCGTCCTCCTGACTGTGGGCGACCAACGAACGCGAACCAAAGGACAGCGCGTTGGGCTGCGGGACACCGTCGACTCCGCTTTCGACCAAAGAAATGGCCAGAAGCAAACCATTGGGAATGTGAAGCTGGCGTTCAACCACCGAGGTATTGGTGTGGCAATCGTTTTCACTTGCCAACGCCGGCGACACCAGCTGCTGTGTAAGACCGAGCCCTAAAGCCAAGGCAACCAGGCCGGGGGCCTTTCGTTGCACTCGGAACGCCCGGTGCGCTGGTACCGTCATTGTCTTTCTCCCTGTCTGAGCCCTTCTTGCAAAGGACTGTCGTTAACCCGCTTGCCGGCGGGTGGGTGCCGGGAGGCACGCCCTTGAATCATCGGCAACCGGTCTTGAGCCGGGAACCGCCTCCCCAAAGGACCATGGCGCCATACTCGCTGGCACCACCATCAGCTTTGGCAAAAACTTTAGCGATGGTCAATCAGTTTTTTTTGAAAATGGACTCCGGTAAATCCGAGAACAGGGGCCAATTAACCAACATGCGGGGACCAGCTCTCCCCAAATGATGGGGAATCCCCTAGAATCCCTGGGGATTAGCGGCGCTGCCGGCGCGCTGCGACTCGAGACTGTTGACTCGCCGCTTTTACCAATTCTCAAGCTTCAAACCCACCCTCCGGGATTGGTCTGACCGGCCGGGAAGACCCTGGGGAACTGTTGCCGCCGCGAGTCGCCCTGGGACCTCTTGCCGCCATCCCGAGGGGGGGGGCATAACATTGTCACAGGGAAGCCGATTCGCCTCCCGCCATTCCGAAGGCTGCCTGCCGATGAGCGCAGTTCTCCCCCTACCCGACCCATCGCCCGAGGTCGGCGTCCTGCTGGCCCGCGGGCATGACTGCCGCTACGCCGACGATCTGGCCGCGGCCGAACGCTGGTTCCGGCAGGCGGCGGCGATCAGCCCCGCGACCGCCGAGGCCTGGGGCGCGTTGGGCGAGGTACTGGCCGAAACCGGCCGCCCCCGCGAGGGGGTGGCGGCGCTCGCCCGGGCCGACGCCCTCGACCCCGGCCAACCGTTCCGGTTGGCCGGGCTGGCCGGGGCGGAGGCCGCCTGTGGTGAAGCCGGAGCAGCGGTCGCCACCTGCCGGCGCTGGCTGGCCCTGTGCCCGGGCAGCCTGCCGGCCCGGCAAACCCTGGCCACGCAGTTGCTCAGCCTCGGCATGCCCGAGGCCGCGGTCGCGGCGTTGCGGGAAGTGGTGCTGCTCGACCCCGATCAGGCCGCCAGCATGGCAACGCTGGTGGGCCTGCTCACCGATGCCGGCGAGCCGGTGGCGGCGCTGGAACTGGCCCAACCGACCCTGCGCCGGGTTCCCGACCATCCCGGCCTGCATCTTGAAATCGGCCGCGCCTGGCAGCGGCTGGGCGAATCGGCCAGGGCCGCCGCCGCCTGGTGCCGCTGCCTCGCGCTGGCCAAGGCCACCAGCCCCGAGGCCGAAGCCGCCCGGAGCGCGCTGGCCGCCACCCCCGACCCAAGCCCCGATCACACCCCCGACCCGACCTATGTCCGGGCGCTTTTCGACCGCTACGCCGGGCGTTTCGACGCCGAACTGGTCGAGCGGTTGGAGTACCGGGCGCCACAACTTTTACTGGAAGCAATGCGGGCGCTGCCAGGTTTTGCCGCCGGGGGTCTCGACATCCTCGACCTTGGTTGCGGAACCGGACTGGCGGGCGCGGTCTTCGCGCCCCATGCCCGCACCCTGGCCGGCATCGATCTGGCGCCCAGGATGATTGACCAGGCGCGCCGCCGGGGAATTTATCACCGGCTGGAGGCGGGCGACCTGAGGACGGTGCTGGACCGCGAATCGCAACGGTGGCACCTGATCATCGCGGCCGACGTTTTTACCTATCTCGGCGACCTCGGGCCGGTCCTGAAGGCGGTGGCGCGGTCCCTGTGCCGGGGCGGACGCCTTGCCGCCACCGTGGAGCGGGCGCCGGAGGAAGACGGTGTGATTGCCATGCCGTCCCGCCGGATGCGCCACGGCGCCGGCCACCTGCGGCGCGCGGCCGACGCCGCAGGGCTGCTCACGCTCAGCCTGTCCCCGGCGACCCTGCGCACCGAGGCCCGGGAACCGGTCATCGGACTGGTCTTCGTGCTGGAGCGGCCGTAATCACGACGGCTCGTCCGCGCCCTCTTCGCTCTCTTCGTCGCCGTCTTCGTCGTCAATGGGAACGCCGGGCAGGGACTTGGAACAGCGGATGGCCAGCGCCGACTTGACGTGGCTGACATTGGGCGCTGCGGTCAGCTGGGTGGTCAGGAATCGCTGATAATCGTCCCAATCCTCGGCAATAATCTTAAGCAAAAAATCAGTTTCTCCGGCCAGCATGTGACATTCGCGAACATGAGGCCATGTATTCACCCGCTCCTCGAACCTCTTGAGGTCCGGTTCGGCCTGACTGGACAGGCCAACCTGAGCAAACACGGTCACACTGTAGCCAAGCACCTCAGGGTTGAGGTTGGCATGGTAGCCCCGGATGAAGCCCGCCTCCTCCAGCGCCCGGACCCGGCGCAGGCACGGCGGCGCCGAAATGCCGGCCCGCCGGGCCAGATCGACGTTGGTCATCCGGCCGTTGGCCTGAAGGTCGCGGAGAATCCGCCGGTCAATCCGGTCGAGTTTGACCCGTCGCATGTGGTTCGCGTTGCTCCGGCAATTTGTCTCGCAACGATATTATACAGACCTTGCCGAGTCGCCAATAGAATACCCCGGAGCCCTCGAGCTAAGGTGGCGGCCCCGCTCGAGACCCGGCCGGCGCCGCACCGGCACCAGCCGGAAGGCGTCGAGCCGCGGATTTTTTTTTGCGTAGAGGGTCGCTCAAGGCGTCGAAACATGCACCAGATCAGTTGCTGGGTTCTCACCGATGGCAAGCCCGGAATGGAAAATCAGTGCCTGGGCCTTGCCGAAGCCTTGGCACTCGCTCCGGTTATCAAGCGGGTCAGGCTGCGCAGTCCCTGGCGCCAGATCAGCCCCTGGTTGCGCCTGGGCAAGCGGTTCGCCGCCGGCCCGGATGGTGACCTGCTGGCGCCGCCCTGGCCGGACCTGCTGATCGCCACCGGCCGCCACAGCGTGGTGCCGGCGCTTTCGATAAAACAGCGAAGTCGGGGCCGGACCTTCACCGTGCAGATTCAGGATCCGGTGATCGATCCCGGCCATTTCGACCTGGTGGTGGTGCCCGCACACGACCGGTTGCGCGGCGCCAACGTCCTGGTCACGGCGGGCGCGCTGCACCGGGTTACCGCCGAAAAGCTGGGGGATGCGGCAGCCCGCTTTGGCGCCGACTACGCTCACCTGCCCCGGCCGCGGGTGGCGGTACTGGTAGGCGGCGACAACGGCGTTTACCGCCTGACCCCGACCATCATGGGCGACCTTGCCGAACGGCTTGCGCTGATGGCCCGCCACACCGGCGCCAGCCTGCTGGTCACGCCGTCGCGTCGCACCGGCGCCGATAACGAGGCGATTCTGAGAGCGCGCATGCGCGAGCTACCGTCTGTGGTGTGGGACGGCACCGGTGAGAATCCCTATTTCGCCTTCCTCGGCCTGGCCGACGCCATCGTCGTCACCTGCGACAGCGTATCCATGGTCTCCGAGGCTTGCGCCACCGGCAAGCCGGTCTATCTGGTGCCGCTGGCCGGAGGCTCGGCCAAGTTCCAGGTGTTCCACGAGGGGCTGATCGCCGCCGGCGTCGCCCGCCCCTTCGACGGCAACCTCGACACCTGGCAGTACCCGCCTCTTGACGACACCCGGCAGGTGGCCGCCGAAATCCGCCGCCGCCTCGCGCTCCGGCAAGGGAGTCCCTAACGTCGCGGGTTCAAAGGGCCGACNNCCGCTTCCGGTATACCGGAAGCGGCGTCACCGAACTCAGAAGTCCATATCACCCATGCCGCCCATGCCGCCGCCCTGGGGCGCCGCCGGACCGGTCTTTTCCGGCTTGGTCGCCACCATCGCCTCGGTGGTGATCAGCAGGCCGGCAACCGAAGCCGCGCCCTGAAGAGCGGTACGCACCACCTTGGTCGGGTCGATGATACCGGCCTTGACCAGATCCTTGTATTCCCCGCTCTGGGCATCGAAGCCGAAGAACGGATCGTTCTGATCCGACAGCTTGCCGACCACGATGGAGCCATCGACGCCGGCATTGGTGGCGATCTGACGCACCGGCGCCTGAAGCGCGCGACGGACGATATCGACACCCACCCGCTGCTCGTCATTGATCGGCTTCAGGGCATCAAGGGCCTTCGCAGCATAGAGCAGCGCCACGCCGCCACCCGGAACGATGCCTTCTTCCACCGCGGCGCGGGTGGCATGGGTGGCATCGGTCACGCGGTCCTTGCGCTCCTTGACCTCGACTTCGGTGGCGCCGCCGACCCGGATCACCGCAACGCCGCCGGCCAGCTTGGCCAGACGCTCCTGAAGCTTTTCACGGTCGTAATCCGAAGTGGTCTCTTCGATCTGACCGCGAATCTGCCCACAGCGCGCCTGGATCTCGGCCTTGGCGCCGGCGCCGTCGATGATGGTGGTGTTGTCCTTGGTGATCTGGACCTTCTTGGCGGTGCCGAGCATGTCGAGGGTGACGCTCTCGAGCTTGATCCCGAGGTCTTCCGAGATCAGTTGCCCATTGGTCAGGACCGCCATGTCCTCGAGCATCGCCTTGCGACGGTCGCCGAAGCCCGGTGCCTTCACCGCCGCGACCTTGAGGCCGCCGCGCAGCTTGTTGACCACCAAAGTGGCCAAGGCTTCGCCTTCGACTTCTTCGGCGATGATGAGCAGGGGCTTGCCCGACTGCACAACCGCTTCCAGAACGGGAAGAAGGGGTTGCAGGCCCGACAGCTTGCTTTCGTGGAACAGGACGTAGGGGCTGTCCAATTCG
>PLTC01000058.1 GCA_003165295.1 Rhodospirillales bacterium
TGGCGACGGCGAACAGCATTCTGGTGGTGTCGTTCGCCCGCGAGCGGCTGGCCGAGCATGGCGAGGCGGTGAGAGCCGCGATCGAGGCCGGATTCACGCGGCTGCGTCCGGTGCTGATGACCGCCCTNNGCTGGGCCTGGGCGATGGCGGCGAGGAGAACGCGCCGCTTGGCCGCGCCGTTATTGGCGGTTTGCTTTTGGCGACGGTGGCCACACTGGTCTTTGTGCCTTCGGTGTTCAGCCTGTTGCATCGCCACAGCAGGCCCGGGATTCGCAATCCGGCCTGACGACGGCCACTTCATGCCGGCGGGCATAAAGGGGCCGAAGCCTCCGTCGGGGGGGAGGGGGCATTCACCATATCCGCCGGTATCGTTGGAGAAACGACGACAGCATGGGAGCCAAACGATGACGTCCTACGATGAAACCTGGCCGACCGGTGCCGAAGAGGCTGCCGTGCTCCCGGAAAATCCGCCGGTACGGCGGCGGCCTCGGCTTGGCCTGGCGATCTCGATCGTCGCCGTCATCGCCCTTGGCATCGGCATCTATGGCGGCATCCGCGAGCGGGCGGCGGCCGAAGTCACCCTGAGCCACGTCACGAACATGTCGGCGGTGCCGTTCGTGGCTGTGATCCAGCCCCAGTCCGGTGCCCCGGAGGAGCAACTTGTCCTGCCCGGAAGCACCCAGCCCTTCACCGACACCCCGATCTATGCGCGCACCAGCGGCTATCTCCGGCGTTGGTACTTTGACATCGGCGCCCGTGTCAGGCGAGGCGATCTGCTGGCCGAGATCGATACCCCGGAAGTGGACGAGCAACTGCTCAAGGCGCGTGCCGACCTCGCGACCGCCGAGGCCAATCTCAAACTGGCCGGGATCACCGCGCAACGCAATGAAGACCTGTTGAAGACCCGCTCGGTTGCGACCCAGGACCGGGACAACGCGGTTGGCGCCTATGCCGCCGACAAGGCCATCGTCGCGTCGAATCAGGCCGACGTGGCGCGGCTCGAACGGCTGCAATCCTACGAGAAAATTTACGCGCCCTTTGACGGCACCATTACCGCCCGCAATACCGATATCGGGGCGCTGATCGACGCCGGCGCCAATTCGGCTGCGCGCGAGCTGTTTCACCTGTCGGCAACCGACAAACTCCGTATCTTCGTGGCGGTTCCCGAAGCCTGGTCCCGCGCCACCCGACCCGGCGCCAAGGTGGGGGTCACGCTGGAGGAGTTTCCCGGCGAGGTGTTTCAAGGCTCGCTGGTTCGGACCGCCAACGCCATCAATCCCACCTCACTGACCTTGCTGGCCGAGGTCGATGTCGACAACGCCGGCAACCGGCTGTTGCCCGGTGCCTATGTCACCGTCCATCTGAGCCTGCCCAACGAGACCCGGTCGGTCACGGTACCTTCGAACACGCTGATCTTCCGCAAAGAGGGGCTCCGGGTCGCCGTGCTCCGGGACGGGCGGGCGCAACTGGTGCCGGTCACCATCGGTCGTGACTATGGCAGCCGGGTCGAGGTCGTCTCCGGCCTTCAGGCCAGTGACAGTGTCATTCTCGATCCCTCGGATTCGCTGATCAGCGGCACCGCCGTTGAAGTCACGGCGCCTCAACGGATTGGCTCGGCCCAATGAGGCGGCCGGGTCCGCTGTCGCCGGTGTGGGGACTGGCGCTGATCGCAGGCTGTACCGTCGGTCCCGATTACGTCAAACCTGCCGTGCCCGAAACCCCGACCTATGGCGAGCTTCCGCCCGCTGCCGTGGCCGATGCCGGCACCTGGAAGCCGGCGCAGCCCGCCGACGGGAACCTTCGTACCAAGTGGTGGGAGGTTTTCGGTGATGCGCAACTCAACAGCCTTGAGCAGCAGGTCACCGTTTCGAACCAGGACCTGAAGGCGGCGGCGGCACGCTTTAGGGAAGCGCGCGCCATGATCGGCACGGTTCGGGCCGCGGAATTTCCCTTGCTCTCGGTTGCTCCCGGCATCGAGTCCCTGCGCTATTCCAACAACCGGCCCTACCTCAGCCATACCAGCACCACCGGCGACTTCGTCCTGCCCCTCGACGCTTCTTATGAGGTGGATCTCTGGGGCCGGATCGGCCGGACCGTGACCGCCGCGGGCGAGACCACGCAGGCGACGGCGGCCGACCTGGAGACCATCAGCCTCAGCCTTCATGCCGAGATGGCGCTGGACTACATCAATCTGCGCAGCGCCGATTCGCAAAAGCAGCTTCTCGACGATTCGGTAAAAGCCTATGCCGACGCCCTGAAGCTGACCGAAAACCGTGCGGCCGGCGGTGCCGCTCCGGAATCCGACGTGGCCCAGGCGCAGACCCAACTCAACATGACCCAGGTGCAGGCGACCGACATCGCCGTGCAGCGGGCACAGTACGAACATGCCATCGCGGTTCTGACCGGCCAACCGCCGGCCGCGTTTCATCTGGCGCCGACGGCGCTGACATTGCATCTGCCGATTGTCCCGGTGGGCCTTCCCTCGGAATTGTTGCAGCGCCGTCCCGACATTGCGGCGGCGGAACGCCGGGTCGCCGCGGCGAACGAGCAGATCGGCATCGCCCAGGCGGCCTATTACCCGTCTCTGGTACTGAGCGCCTCGTCGGGTTTCGAGGGGACCTCGGCGATCAACTGGTTCGACTGGCCGAGCCTGTTCTGGGCGGTGGGCCTGTCCGTCGGCCAGACCCTGTTCGACGGCGGACGACGGGCCGCCGCGTCAGAGGCGGCGCGGGCCGCCTATGACGCCACCGTCGCCAACTATCGGCAGACCGCTCTCTCCGCCTTCCAGGCGGTGGAGGACAATCTGTCGGTGCTGCGCATCCTGGCCTTGGAGGCGCAGCAACAGGACGAGGCGGTGGCCTCGGCGAAGAATTCGCTCCAGCTTTTCAATAACCGCTATCTCGGCGGCCGGGATACCTATTTGCAGGTTGTCACCGCGCAGACCATAACCCTGAGCAATCAACGCAACCAGACCGAGATACGGCGCCGACAGATGGAGGCGGGCGTGCTGCTGATCAAGGCACTGGGCGGCGGATGGACCGCTTCCGATCTCCCCGACCTGGCCGTTCTGCGAAAGGCCGATGATCCAGATAGGCCCCAGGATACGACCGGTCATTGAAATGAAAGGATTTTGTGGTGCGCCCCGATGGCGCGTTGTATCCGGTGGAGGGAGTATCCACCCAGAGAATTGTCGATTGCTCTGGTCGC
>PLTC01000140.1 GCA_003165295.1 Rhodospirillales bacterium
CCAGTACACGGTGTGGGGCAAGGTGGTGTCGGGCATGGAGTTTGTCGACAACATCAAGAAGGGCTCCTCGAGCAACAACGGTGCGGTCAGCAATCCCGACCGCATCATTAAGATACAGGTTGCGGCCGACGTGAAGGAATAAGTTTTGTGGGCTTTGCCCACACCCGCAAAGGNNGACGTGAATGAGGTCAAGGAGGCGAGCCTTCTTGCGGGTGCAGGGCAGAGCCCTGCAAAACCAGGACAATAGTGATATCCTGGCCCATATGGGGCTTTGTCCCTGGACCCGACCGAAGGCGGGCGGCCTTTGGAAACCGTGAGGTGATGCCGGTATCAGTCGTCTTCCATGGCCGGCAGGCTGGCTCCGCTGAGATTGGCGTCGGTAAATATCGTCTCCCGAACATTGGCGTCGCTGAGGATCGCACCGGAAAGGTTGGCGCTGCTCAGGTCGGCTCCGGAAAGATTGGCGCCGCGCAGGTTGGTGCGAACCAGCGAGGCCCCGACCAGACCGCAATTGGCCAGGTTGGAGGCCCACAACCGGCCGGTCGGTCGGCCGTCCAACCCCTTCACGTCGACCCAGCCCAGGCCGGCACCATCGAAACGGGCGCCGGTGCAGTCGGCACCGCGCAGGTTGGAGCCGTCAAGGATCGCCCCGGTGAGATCGGCGTCGCGCAGGGTCGCCGCGGAAATGTCGCACATGATCAGCAAGGCATCGCGTAACCGGGCTCCGGTCAGGTTGGTCGCGCGCAGATTGGCGCCGCTCAGGTTAACCCCGCACAGATCGATGTGGGTAAGGTCGGCGCCGGCCAGATCGGCGCGCGATCCGGTGGCGCCGTTGCTGTAGATCCACTCGAAATGCTGGTTGAGGCTGTTCTGAATATGACGCGGAAAGTTATTGGCGGCGCGCGCCATGTTGGCGCCGGTGGTGTCGGCGCCGCCCATATCGGCGCCTTCCAGTTTGGCGCCATGAAGATCGGCGTTGCGCAGATTGGCGCCGGCCATCACCGCGCCGGTCAGATTGGCGTTACGCAGACAGGCGCCGGCCAGATTGGCACCGCTGAAATTGGTGCCCCGTAAGTCGGCGTTGGTGAGATTGACGTTCTTCATCATGGCGCGAGCCAGACTGACGCCATTCATCAGCGCCCCCCGGCAGTCGGCACCGGCCATGGAACAGTCGGTCAGGTCGGCGCCGGTCAGATTGGCGTCGACCATGAAGGCGTCGTCCAGGTCGCTGCCGGTCAGGTCGGAGCGCACGAAATTGACCCCGCCGCGGGTGCCGGTCAACAGGGCGCCGCCCCGCAGATCGCCTTCGCGCAGGATCGCGCCCTTGAGCTTGGCGCCGCGCAGATGGGCGCCGCGTAAATCGGCCCGATAGAGGTTGCAGCCCGAAAGGTCGGCCTTGGTCAGGAACGCCGCGAACAGATCGGCATGGCTGAGGTTGGCACCGGAAAGGTCCGACTGGCGCAGGTTGACTCCCGACAGCTTGGCCGATTCCAGATTGACCTTGGACAGATTGGCGCCTTCAAGATTGATCATGCTCAAGACCGCGCGGGCGCCGCTCGACTTTTTCTTCAGCCATCGCTCATGCTTGTCAAGGATGGCAACCAGCTCATGCGGTGTCATGCCACGCGCTCCTTCGCGCAGCCGCCGCCGCAGTCGCCGGGAACGAAAGAATCCCGATTCACCCCAGCCACGCCCTTGCCCTCGGCGGAATCGCCCCGCTCATCGTCATCCCGCCTGCCAACCGCTCCCGGAACCGGTGACGCCACCGGAGACGTGGCATCCGGTCAAATTGAAACCAATTGTAACGCCTTTCCATCGTCGGAACAAAGTGTATTGCAGAGATGTATCGGCGGCGCTGGTCTCGGCGTCCGATCTTGACTCGATAGAAATGATACGAAAAATCGGACATCGCGGCGCTTCGGCAGCTGGTCTTGATTGTAACGGCGATCCGTCGCCGGCTCTTCGAAGGCGGGCATTCCGGCGGGCCTTGTGATTGACCCATGGGGCTTTGCCGCCAAACCCCCACCAGGAGCGTGACGCCCCTGGACCCGCCTGACGTCAAGGGTTCCGCAGGTGCCGTTCGGGCGGCCGACGGGGACCCGGGCGGCGTCTTCGGGGACGTCGCGCTCGGGATTGAGATGGCGCGGTGCCGGTGTGATCAGATGCCTTCGCCGCCCGCCATGATGTCGGAGAGGGCCGAGCGGAGCTGATGGACGTGATCGGCGAAGCCAACCGAGCCGCGGTCCCGGGGCCGCGCCAGCGGCACCAGGAAATCGCGGATGATCCGTGCGCCCGGTTGCCCCCCCAACACGATCACCCGGTCGGCCAGGTACACCGCCTCGTCCAGGTCGTGGGTGACGAACAGGATGGTGGTGTGGGTGGCGTGCCACAATCGCAGCAACTCACCCTGGAGCGTGTGCCGGGTAATGGCATCAAGCGCCGAGAACGGCTCGTCGAGCAGCAGCAGCGCGGGATGCACCGCCAGCGCCCGGGCCAGATTGATCCGCTGGCGCTGGCCGCCCGACAACTGGTAGGGCCAGCGGTGGGCGTAGTCGGCCAGCCCGACCAACTCCAGCACCTCGAAGGCCCGATGGCGGCGTTCCCCGGCCGACAGGTGGAGGCGCTCAAGCCCGAACAGCACATTGCCCAGGATCGAGCGCCACGGCAGCAGGCGCGCCTCCTGGAACACCAGGGCGAACGGCCGGCGGCCGGGGTCGGGCTCGAACGGGGCAGAAACGGTGCCCTCCCTCGGCGCCAGCAGGCCCGCAATCACCCGCAGCAGGGTGGACTTGCCGACCCCCGAAGGGCCGACAATGGCCGTGAACGAGCGCGCCTCGAGGCTGGCGGTAAAATCGGCCAGCACCGGCGGCCCGTTGTCGAAGCCGATGGCCAGACCGGCGATGTCGACTACCGTTGCCATGACAGGATCCGATCACGTAGCCAGACGAACACGATATCGGTCAAGCCATAGCAGACCGCGATGGTGATCATGTAGACCACCACCACATCGGTCGCGAGCAAGGACGACGCCTGCATCATCCGTTGCCCCAAACCGGGAATCCCGAACAGTTCGGCTGCGACCACCGCCATCCAGGCCTGGCCAAGACCGGTGCGGACGCCGGCCAGGATTCCGGAGGCCGAGGCCGGCAGTACGATCGGGACCAGTTGCCGCCACACGCCTTTGTGACCAAATGCCTCCGCCAGTTCGATCAGGTCCTTGTCCACCGCCCTGGCCGCACCGTAAGAGGCGTAAAAATTGATCCACAAGACGCCGATCACGATAATGAAGGTGGCCGCGGCCTCGCTGATTCCAAACCAGACGATGGCGAACGGGACCCAGGCCAACCCGGGTACCGGCCGCAATAGCCGGATCACCCAGGACAGAAAGCGGTCGAGATCGTTCCATAGTGCCGCCGCCACCCCCAGCGCCACGCCAAGACCGGTGCCGAGCAAAAGGCCCATGGTATAGTGGCCGAGGCTGTGGAGGGTGGCATCAAGCCACCAGCCGCCGGTGATCTCGCGCCAGAATGCGGCCGGCAGGCTGCTCGGTGGCGGCAACAGCAGGGCCGGCACCAGGCCTAGCCGCGGCACCGCCTCCCAGCCGAGCAGGAAGGTCGCGAGCCCCGCCGCCGCAAGCCATCCGCGCCTGTTCATCGCAACTCCGTTACGGCTTGGGGGCCACGGTCAGGGTTTGGGTCGCGGCACGGTAGAAGCTGTCGTCGAACACGGTCGCGAGGTCGACCGGAACCGGCAGTTCCCCGAGCCTGACCTGGAACATCTGAAGCGTGCCGGTCGCCTCGACGATCTGGTCGGGATCGGCGGCGAAGCGGCTGGCCGGCGACGCCAGGGCGCGCCGAAAGACCTCCACCGGCACGATTCCGTTGCCCAGCCCCCTTTGCAGATGCACCGCCGCCGCGGCCGGGTCGGAGCGCAACAACCCGGTCGCCCGCGCCGTCAGCGCCACCAGCCGGGTCGCGGCATCGCGGTCGCGGGCGATGAAGGCATCGGCCAGCGCCAGCACCGAGCCCGGTTGGTTCGGCAGCATCTGCCCGCCCAGGGCGAGCAGCCTCGCCCCCGGATCGCGGTCGAGGACCGTGGTCACCGCCGGCTCGCGAACCGTCGCGGCATCGACGGCGCCGGCCAAAAGCGCCTGTTGGGTCTGCTCGATGCCCATCGCCACGATGCTGACATGGGCCGGGTCGACCTTGACCACGTTTTCCAGCCAGTAACGCAGGGTGGTGTCGGGCACCGAACCGGGGGGTTGGGTGGCGATTCTGACCGGCCGTCCGGTCCTTTCGAAGAACGCCTTGAAACCGGCCGCGGTGGTGTTGCCCGGTGTTGCCGCGAAATCGCCACGGCCGACCACGGTCATCTCCTCGATCGCGGTGGCCGCCACCACCTTGACCCCAACCCCTTTGGTCCGCGCCACCAGGATCGGGGCCACCCCGCCGAAATAGGCGTCGATGGTCCCCGAGACCAGGGCCGAAATCATCGCCGGCCCGGAATCGAACCGGGTGAGGGTGAGCGTAAGACCGGCATCCCGAGCCCAACCCTCGCCCTCGATCACGAACAGTTGCCCGATGCCCAGCACCGGGATGTAACCGACGCGGACCGCGGTCCCGGCCTGGGCCGCCGTGACCGGCAGTCCGAGGATGAACAAAACCGCAAGGACCGCGCGGAACGGCCGCAGAAGACGCTTGAGGACCATGGCTGCCTGCCGTTAACCGTGAACGGGACTTGCCCGGCCCGCCGAAGGACCCGGAATGACCCTTGTAGGGGGTTCTTCCGAGGTTGGCAAGACCGGATCATCACTGATATGGTGTGGTTCGTCCTACATTTAACTTGACATTAGTGTTGATTGTGGTGCGGCGGCGACCGGACCGATGATTTCACCATTTGACCTCGGGGAACGGCGGCTGGTCGCCGGCCGGTTCGAGGTGACGGTTGATTCGTTCCGCGACGTAGGGAATCGTCCAGAGCCACAACGCCTCGCGCAGATAGAACACCGTCTTGTCCTGCATGGACAACTCCTGATAAAGCGCGCGCAGGATCGCGAAACCGGCCTGGATCTCGTTGACATCGAACACCTGCTTGCTGAGTCGGTCGATTTCAGTGGCCACGGACTCGCAAAGCGTGTCCCGCGAGGCGCTGTCGCTGTGGGCGATCTGGCTCTCGGTGAACAGGCAACCGCCCGGCCCGCCGGGACTGTAAAGCGCATCAATGCTCCGTTGGCGCCGCGCGTCCAGATCATTGAGCGCCGAGAGGAAGGCGCCAGGGGCCAGGTGACGCCCGTGGGGCGTGGTCGCCGGGTCGTCGAAGGCGTTGAGCGGGACCCAGCGCCGCTGGTCCCGCGGGGCCGAGAGGAGGGCGAATGCCCAGACGATCCCACCGGAGAGATAGACCCGCTTGTGGAGCGCCAGGTCGGGAAGGTGTGCCAGCTCCGCCCGGATCGCCGGACGCAACTCATGATCGATGACCGAGGCCAGGGCGTCATCGTAGGACAGGCCGGGGTTCGGCCCTTGCGTCAGGTCCCTGGCCCGCTTTGCCAGTTGCTTTACGCCAAGTTCCCTCCACTCAAAAGGAATGTGTGGCGGCGTTCCCCGGGTGTTCAGGAAGTTGCCCTTGATGTTCCCGCTGCCAATATCGATCAGCACCACCTCGCGGCGGCGGGCTTTGATCAGGCCGGCAACCGCGCCGTCGAAGTTAAGCCGGGTTTCCGTTGATGCGGCCAGGATATCGGGATCAAGCCCAAGTCGCCGCGTAATGGCATCCCGCAACACGTTTTTGAACTGCTCCGTTTCAGCAAGCCCGCTGCTGACCACCACATAGATATGGCTGTGGTCCACGCGGTACTGATCCACCATTTCCACCACCAGACTATCGGCCTGCGCCAGCACCGCCGCCAGATTCGCCGGCGTGCCCGGAGCCTGTTCCAGCATCGGCAGTCGCGCCGCGATCTGCAAACCGCGGCTTTCGCCGTCCTCGACGACAAAGCCCCGGATCGCGCTGGTACTGAACTCGATCACGCCGTAGGGGGTCGCGAGCGCCGGAACCGATGTTGCAGATAACACTACGAAAAAAAGGCCGATCAGCAGGTACCGCAGTGTCATGGCTTCTACTCCTGTCGCCAAAGCCCATTGCTTGGGTGTTGCCCGATACACTCTTTGTATGACTTCGGATTATCGCCTCGATCGAAACATACCCATACCACCAGCGGCGTCTGTTTCATAAGCACGTCATTGTCGCAGGTTATCTGCACCTTGCGAATGTCAGGCGTGTTAGGCTGTAGCTGAGACTTGTCTGCTGCCGTAACTGCTATGGTTGCGCGCTCCGGGCATCCTAAGAATAGCGACGACGGGGTTGCTCCATAGCTGAGAAACTGCTTTGGCCAGCTCACGTCTTCAATTTTCACATCATCGGTTCCAGGGTCGAGATTTGATCGGACGAGAACCGGGCAAACAAAGTTGTGGAGTTGATCCATGCTCAAATCATTAAGTCTACCGGCGGTCGGGCAGCCGGCATTTTGCTCTCGACTTCGAGAAGGAGATGACAGGCTAAGGGATAAGTTTATCAGATGTTTGTATTCTTCGGTGACCGTCTCGTTATCCTCGGACTCCGGCATTACGGTAAGAGTTTGTAGAAATTTTGAGCTTCCAACGGTTATATCGCAAGATTGCATTGGCCTGTCATTCCCCATGAGTTGATCGCCGGTACCCTCGCATCGCAAGCTGCCAATATTGGATTCATTCGCAGCATCAATACGAAAATCCTTGATAACGAACGGAAAATTATTATTTGAATCATTGTTGCTGCGACTTTCAATTGCAATAGAAATATTATAACGCATTACCAAAGGATGAAATATAACAAACGCACTGTTGCACGTCTCATTCTTTCCACTGATTGAGCAAAGCGGATTTATATGCTGGTGGTCAATGAGCCCGAGTTCAAGTCGGACTCCAGACTTAATCCAGGATGGCTCTGTAACCTTAAGCGTATAAGTATATGATTCCCGCCTATGGCCGGTCGACCGTGTCGTTGGCTCGAAGGAAAAGCTTTTACCAGTCAAGGCATCCCAATTTAGTATACTGTCACTTGGTTGCTCTCCCGGGAAATTGAGCTTACTCGATGCGACAATAAAAACATCATCTTGAGAAATGCTCTCGCTGGAGTATGATTGATCTTTTCTAATGAAGACAACGTAACGGTTCTCAGGGTGATACCTAGTCCCGACCGGGGCGTTGAACGTGATGCCAAATTGTTGAAAAAGTTGTTTTGCCCTGTTTGCCCCGGTATCGTCATATCGATTTACCGGCACATACCGGTCATACCGCGAATTACCATCCGGCATTTCAATAGGTTTAGCCGTAAAGAGTACGTCGGCCTCTGTTGGTGGCGATGGCGTCGGGACAAGTCCGGCACCAGATGCGGTATAAAACGCCGGAATTGCGACCATCGCAATGCCAATGGCCAATATTATCAGCCTTTTTGCACGGGGAGACGAAGCCAACCCGCCACGCATATCTTCATTTATTTTGAGCATTAAAGGCATCCTCATCGGCCTATCACGGTCTGCGCTCATAGCAATCGTTGTCATCAGAAGTCGCGGTTTCGCAGGTGTCATTGCTCAAGTGTGATGAAAGTTCCTGAGACAACCTTTTAATGTGCCCCTCACAGGCTTGGGCGTTGGTTAAAAGCGTCTTATACCACTCCGATGGTATATCGAAGTGTCCAGCCTCTCCGTTTCCGTTGTCGTTAACGTATTCTGGTTGTAGTTGTAGTAATGAGGCGGAGAGAGCTTGATAATTAATTATTAACTGCTTTAATTGCAGTAACTTACTGCCGCATGTGAGGAAGTATCCAGACTGAAATGCTTCTGAGATTCCAACCGAAGAAAGGAAATAGAATCCGAGGGAGCCAATTTTAGCTCTATGAGCATGGTCATAAAATTCAATCAAATTTACTTCACTGAGCCTCCGAATATTATTATCAAGCTCCTGCGTTGATATTGTAATAAGCGCCTTGCGCTTGTCGATGTCCTTTATCGTTTCAACATGGTCCGTCGCCAGGAGGGTGACGCTGGTTACCATAAAAGCCGGCATTACTGCGATTATCGCGGTCACCCGATATTGCAGTATTGGATTCTTGCCATATCGCTGTAGCAGGCGATGCAGCCGGGCGCTAAAGCCAATTGTTCCAATAGTCAACAGCACGGAAAAAATAGCGAGTCCAACTAGGGTGGTATGTGTTACAAGTCCCGACATATTACACTCCTATTATTACGTCTTGTTAAAATTTATCACGCATCTAGGTCTTATTCCTCCCGATACAACACCGTTGCAACCGTGGTCGCATTCGGCTTCGCTTCGAGCGTTTGGGACAGCAGGGGCGGCTGACCGGTGCCCATGGTGGCTTCGAGGGTGTAGAAGCCTGGGCGGACTCTGATGTCGTCGCCGGTCCAGGGGCGGGGACTGGCGGCGGGGTTCGCGGGAATCAGGCGCCAATGCAGGGCGGCGGCCTTGGCCGGGGCGATCGGAGCGCCGTCGGCGTTGATCACCCGGTGCCGGACCACGGGGGCGCAGAAGCGGTAGTTAACCGCCACGGTTTCATTACCGGCCACCTCGAAGTCCTGGGAGGTGATGGGCGCCAATCCCCACGACGCCGCGACCCGGTATCGGCCCGGGGGCAGGGAAATGTCGAGGGCTCTGGCGCCCCGGTAGTGCTCGACGACCGAACCGGCGGGCTCGATCCGGTAAACCAGCAACTCGATCTCCCTTTGCAGGGCGTCGAGCTCAGCCGGCACATTCCAGCCGTCGATGGCGGCCGACACCATGAGGCGGCCGTTGGGTTGGTCCACCGTGAAGGTCACGGCGGCGTCCCCTTCAACTGCGAGGTGAACGTCCCGGAGTTGGGGCGGACCGCCATTGGCCTCCAGGGAAATCCGATAGTCTCCCGGTTCCAGGACCGCCTTCACGGCCCGTCCGGTCCCGCGGGCGGCGACGGAGCTGTCGGTGCGGCGGACCGTCCAACGCAGGCCGGTCTCGTTTGCCGCGCCGGTGCCGGCTGCGGTCATGGTCAGGTGGCTGGCCCCCAACTCCACCACCACCGGTTTGTTGTCGCCCGGGACCAGGTCCACCCATTGTTCATGGGGTGGGCCGTTGCTGCCCGACGCCGCCGTGACCACCAGCCGGTAATGCCCCGGCGGGACCTCGAAGACGCCGGTTCCGTCGCGGGTTGCGGGCGTCGCCGGCGACTCGGGTTCAGGGACAAGAGTCGCTTTGAGAACGCTGCCGCCGGCCGGTGGCACCGGCAGGTGCTGCGGGCCGACGATCGCGGACCAACCCAGCCGGGCCGGTGGCGGCGGCCGGTCAAGGCAGGTCGCGCTGCGCATCGCCGCGCGCAGGTCTTCCCGACTGTAGGCATCGAACAGCTTGCCATGGCTGCGCTGGGTGAAACAGGCGAGTTCCGGGAGCGACTCGCGACTGGCCCGGAAGCCGATGATGTCCACCAACGCCACGGTTCCGGCAGCGGCGTAAGCCCCCGAGGCGCTGCAAGGATCCTTGCGGCAGGCGTCGGGCTCCTCCTTGCCGTCGGAGATCAGGACCACCTTGGCGTGATGAGGGCGGGCAAGGTCATTGGCGCGAAGCAAGGCATCGGTAATCGGGGTGGTGCCAATGGGCAGCAACCGCTTCAACTGGTCATCGATCCGTGCCGCCACCGTGGATTTCGGGCCGCTGTCCACCACCGTTTCAATACTGTCACAAGAGCCCCGATTCCGGTGGCCGTAGGCGATGACGGCGATCTCCGTCCGGTCGGGAAGCTCCGAGACCAGACGGCGAAATTCATCCCGCAAAATTTCGTAACGGGTCCGGCTGACGCCGTGATCGTCCACAGGCGCCCACATGCTGCGGGAATAATCGAGAACGAACACCAACGAAGAGGGCGGCCCGTCGCACCGTTCGTCGGCCCGTCCGACGCCGCTTACCGCGGCGACCGCGACTCCGGCCAACATCGCGGCCATGCCCGACCGATGACGACGGCCGTTGCCGCCTTTCCCGGCCCGAATATCGTCCATCACGGTCCTCCCTGGCAAATTTGCGCGGTCCGCTCGCCAAGGCCGGCCATCATGCCCGGGGTGGCCTTCGTGCCCGGATCGCCGCCGCCAGGCGCCGCGGCCAGGTGCCTGATGTCGGGCTGGTCAGCGCAGTGGCCGGGCATGACCTGAATGTCCTGAAGTTGCAGCGCCACCGAGCTTGGACGGGCCGCCGGCGGTGGCGGCGGCTCCGGCTTTGGCGGCCCGCCGCCGCCGCCATTCGGGGGGGCGGGAACCGGCGTCTGGGGCGCCGCCGCATGTTGCCCCGATGTCCCGTTGGCGCCGCCGCCGCTGCCCCCCGGATCGACGGGCACCATCGGTGCGACCGCCCCCGCGGATTGCGTCGAACAGGCGGGCAACTGCGTCGGTGATGCCGAGACGGCGCGGGTGGTGCAGGATCCGCTGAAGTCCGGTGGGTCGAAGCGAACCGGCTGAGCAGCATCCGGGCAGTCAAGTAGCCCCTGTCCCCGGAATATGACCTCAGGCTGGTTGTTCTGGCGCCTGCGAAGGTCTGCCAGCACGTCTAGGAAACGCAGCGTCTCGGGCGGAATGACCCGTCCCTGACCGGGGACCAGCACGGTAATGTCCAACCGGAAGGGGCTGTCAACGATCTCCTTGAGCCGCGGATACCGCACTTCGGGGCCGGAAAAGCAGGGCGCCGTTGCGTAGTATTGATCGCCCGACTTCACGTCATTGGACATGCTGTCGGTTACGATGTAAATTTTGATCGTTTTGGCCTGTTCCAGCGCCATCGGCGTCAGCGTCGTTTTTATCTGATCAAAGTAGCTGTGATGGTGCTCAATCGCCAAGGCGATCGCGTACAGCAGCTCAAGCTCAGTACGTCTATCATGAAGAGAAATTCGCGCCTCAAGTGCGCGCATTCTCTGCATCGTGTCCGCGACGAATTGTTCAGGCGCTTGCGCCTCGTCCTTAACAAAGGAATTCCCGGTGGTCCAACTGATGATCTGAAAGGAGTTCGAGCGCGGCAGGTGCCGCGCCAACGCAACGAACGATTGAAAGTTCTGATCCCTGGCCAGGACGTCGGGCGGAGTCTCCAGGTGGAACAGGGATCCGTTAACGATTATCGCCTGGCCGAACCATTCCTGTGCCCGGCAGGGATTGCAGAGCCACGGCGCCATCACCACCAGCACGGAGAATATCACCGCGACAGAAAGCAGGGGACCTTGCCGCATCATCACCCTCAATCATCTACATCTCTGATGTGCGCCCCACACCTGGCCACGCCGTTTAAACCGATACCGGGGCTCCGTGCCCGGAACGACCGTCACTTCTCTAATAGCTACCATTGAGAAAACGCGATCGGCAAGAGTTATGACTTATAATATCGCCTTATCAGACCAAGCATGCATATGCATGCCTTGAATAATCAGACGAAGCCATTGATTAGACCCGCGCCGCTCGATCAGCGCTTCAATCAGCGCCGGGATTATAGTATCGCTGTTGGGCTGACGGCACGATCGGTTTGGCAGGATCCAACCGGCGCGCTTGGATGGCGATGCGTTGCGGACCGTGCCGTCAATGAGGAGATCGGACCATGCTGGGTGATGAATTTCGACCTACTTTGCTGGTCGGTGTCGGCGGCACCGGGTGCGTCATTGCCGAAGAGGTGTATGCTACGGCGTTGTCAATGGGGGCCAACCGCGGCGGTAAAATAGCGGTGATCGGCATCGACACCGACGAAAACGACATGCGGCGCCTGAGTGACCTCGACAAGCGGCAGCAAATTCGCTTCAGTTCCTCCGAAACCATTTCCCGCCTGATCACCCAGCTCCGTGATTACCTGTCGGGATGGTTCGTCGATGAGGAGACGCTGCCGGCGGAAATCCGCTCCATGACCTTACTTGATGGCGCGATGCAAATACGAATGCTGACCCAACTGGCACTTTACGACGCGGTGCTGCGCAGTCAATTTGTCGATAAGATGGAACGGGCGGTTGCCCAACTGGGCCTCCTGGACAGCCGCGAAGTTCAAAGCGGCGGCATTAATATTATGATGGTCGGTTCCCTTGCCGGGGCGACCGGTAGCGGTTCATTCCTGCAAATTGCGCTGCTGTTGCGTGACATTTGCCAGCGCCGTCGCCTCGAAGGCGCCATTCGAGCGATTTTTCTGCTCCCCGACGTCTTCGTCCGTGGCGCGAATCTGCCCGCCGAACAGATAGAAAATATCTATGCCAACGGCTATGCCAGCATCAAAGAACTGAATGCCGTTAATCTGAAGGTTACGGGGCGGATTGACCGTGGCGACTTCGAGTACCAGTTTGCGCCCGGATACCCGTTGCGTCGGGACGCAATGCCGTTCAACAGCGTCACGTTCATCGACTGGGAGAATTTAACCGGCGGCAATCTTGGACGAAATATTGTTTATTATCGGAAAATGACCGCCCGGGCGGTCTATCTTCAACTGTTCAGTCCGATCGGCCAACGCCTTCAAAGTGTTACCGTTAATGATGCCCGAGCTAAAATGGCGGCGGCGGCCGCCGGCAGTACCGAAATTTACTCGGGCGTCGGCGTCAGCGCCGTCGTCTACCCGGCTGAGGGAATAAAAAACTATCTCAGTCGCCAACTGGCCCTGATCAGTCTTTCCGGCGATTGGTTGCGACTGGATTCGTTATTTATTGATCGGGTCCGTCGTTATAATGACGATAAGGCCGCGGGAAATCTCTCGGTCAGGGCGCCCGTTCGCGGTCTCAGCTACGTCGAGGATTTGGAGCGGTTGTCGAAGGACAGGGTATTATTCTTTCGGGATATCTTCGATAAGAGCAACCATGAAATCGAAATGAAAACGGGTGAGCGCGAGTTGCGGCCATTTCATATCGATTATCTTGACTCCCTGCTCGAAAAAATTTCTTTTGATTTCTGGGACGCCAACGATGACCTGAAAGCAATCGCGGAATTACTGAAGAAGCCGCTGGTCGATGACAACCTTAAGAACACCAAGACGTTGGCAGAAACCACTCAGCGCTGCGAACGTCAACTGGACCGTAGTTTGACCATACTTGAATCGGCGCTGCGAACAAAGCCGATCGACCTGTTTTTTAATCTCCAATCGGCGGGGGAGTCGGGGAGCGAGGCGGAGTGGAAAATCCATAATATACAAGCCCACGTCATTGCCGGCGGCCCTCATCTGGTGCAGGTACGCTATTTTCTGTACAAGGCGTTGGCGGAACTCGAACGCCGACTGGCTGGCCTGTCGGTCAAGGTGGCGCGTGACCAGCTCTTTAAAGTGGCAAACGCCTTCCGGCGTGACCCCGATGAAATGGAGAGTCCGACCAGTCGCGGAGCCCCCGAGGTGTTGGAGGAGGCGCGCAACGCCGTCAATCCCGGCCTGTGGAAGGCTATGTGGGCGGGCGATGGCGGCTTTCGGATAAAATATACCAGCTATTACAATTCTTCATTGCGGGGCCTGCTGGCCTATGTTGAGACCTCTGTCCGCAGCACGGTGCTGACCGCGTTGCGGGACGAGCTTGAATCGTTAACCCGTGAAGTTGAAGGCGTGTTCCAGACTCTGGCGGATTTTCGGGATCGGCTGGCGGCAGATGTTGAGCGACTGGAAGCGGAACATGAGAGAGGTGCAGGCACCTTCGACGGGAATGTCTTTGTCTGCGCCACCAAGATCTGCAAGAAGTCCCTGTGGAAGGAACTCTCCGAAGCAACTACCGGACTGGGACTGTCGTCGCAGGCCAATCGGACGCTGGCGGATGCTGTTTATCGGATATATCGCGACAAGCAGCGCAAGAAGGCGAATAAATCGGCAGGTGAGCTTCGAGATTTGTTGGAACGGGCGATTTTCGTTGATTTCGCCGGTAGGGCTCTGGCCAATTTTGTTTCGTTTCACGACTTTAGCGTGATTCGCGCGGTACAAAAGGAGGCCGAGATCGAGGGCGGTGACTGGTTGGACCGACTGCGCCATGCGGTGGATGTCGCCGGCAGCCAGTCCGAACCGTTCCTGCCCTTGCTGTCACGCGATGCCGGACAACGAATTATGTTTTGGGCGATTCATCCAGATACGCGCGTTGATGTCGGTGATGATCGTCAATTTGATCAATTGTTCACCGCCAACCAGGGAGAAAGCCCGTTGGTCCTTGAAGAATTTTCCAGGCAGGAACTCTTGTGCATGAATACAAGGGTCAATCTCAATCTTCGTGAGTTACAAAAACTCTATCCCGGCGAGACTCGGAACGGAATGGCGGTGATGCGTCCCGGAATTTACTACAACGCATATAAAAATATGACAGATGCCATTGCAGCCGCCGAGCTGAAAGATCCACGGCGGCCAAAATCTCGATATTTCACTCCTCATGTGCATAAGGACTGGCACAGGCCGGGCGCGATACCGGAAATATTTGCAGAACTTGATGATAACATTAGAGACAAAACGTATCAATCCTTTGTTGCCGGGTTGGCCATCGGGGTGCTCCTTAAGGCCATGCACTACGGCAAAGAGCGGACGCTGGTCCGAACCACCGGCCAGGCGGTTCCGAATCCGATTGAGCGCGCGCTCTGCGAGAGCCACGATGATTGGGAGATTCTGAACGCCCTGAGCCGGCGGCCGGAGCTGGTGTCGGCGGTTCTCGAGGTTTGGCAGGCGACAACCAAGGACGCCCCACAACCTTCGGCCGATCGCGACGCATGGTTTGACGCCTTGCCCGCCGTGACCGCTCTGTTGCGGGACGGCCACGGGCTGCTCCGGCAGCTTCTGGCCATCGGCGCGATTCGAACCAATGAGCACGAACGCGACGCCGATGTCCGCGGCGCGGTCAAGGCGTTCGCCATTCTGTTGGCGGGTCTGGTCGACCTCTATCGGGGAGACCTGGCGGTCGAAGGGCGCAGAGGGGTGAAGACGCAGCTGCTCGAGACCGCTCGGGACCAGGCCTTCGCCGGCCTGACCGGCACCGCCATCCGCCCGGAAACCGTAACGACCCTCAAGACGGTGTTCGAAGGCGGTCTTGCCGATTTTCGCGGTGATCATCGTTATTTCTAGGCTGGTCATTCCTGCCGCGGGAGGTGCGCTTGCGACCCAAAGTACTGGTCATAAATTTCGATCCCAGCTGGGACTTTTCGTCGTTGGTGCGGACCCGGGCACTTAATCTCTATCGGAGGAGTCAGAACATCGAGTTCTGGAATGCCTGCTGGCGAGAGTCCCGGGACGCCGGGTTGGATGCGAAAATCTGGGGAAGTTGGCCACGGTCCTATCACGGTAACCATGACGCGCTGCTCGCCGATGCCCGGGACGAGGTAACGCAACTGGCAAAGGACAGCAGACTGAGCCTGGTCCTGATAGTTTTGGTCGGGGATCCCGAACACCTGCGGGGCGCGACGGGCGAAAACAGAGAGGATATTCTGCAACGGCTCCAACAATTCAGTGCCGACGATCCGCTTTCCGAGACGAGGATTCTGAGGATTTTGGTTGTCAGGGCGTGGCCGTCGGCAGGCAATGACCAGCAGTGGCTGCGCCGGTATCACAACAGAGGTTCGGTTCATTGCACTGCCTATATTTCGATGGTCGCCGAAAGTCGGCAGCGCGAGGAATTGGCGCCTTCGAGTAACTTTGACGGTCTGCGGCTGCTGGTTGATCTCGCGCGGGACGGCGAAGGTTGGAGACGGTTGCGTCTCGGCATCTGGCCCCGGGCGGTCATTGGCAGTCTGTGGCTTCAAACCGATGCCTTGTGCGACGCGCGGGTGGCATCGACGCTGTGCTGTCAGCGGTTGCGGCAATTGATCACCCATTCGGTCGAGACCTTCCAGGATCAAGGCGCATTACCCAGAAGCATCGGAGCCGATGACGGCGGGCGCCCGTGGGGCGGCGAACTGGGCGAGTTGGAGGCCAATGTCGACACGGTAATCAAGGACATTGATGCCGCGGTCGTCAAGCCGGGAGAGTTTTACGGCGCCGAATTTTATCAGCCATGGCTTGACATCGGCATCGTATTCTATAACCGGAGACAAAAGCAAAAGTTTGATCACTGGATATTGGAAATTGCGCAGGGCTTCGACCGCAAGCAGCGCGAGGTCGTCAATCAGCTACCCCGAGAGTTGGCGCGCACCGACGAGGAATTTGAGAAATTTGAGCAAAAGATACTTGAGATGACGCGAAGCCTGTCGGCTTCCAACCTTGGCCGGCCGGCTGATGCCATTGGCCGAATTGGAACCCTGATCGACCGGCTCGATCGCCGGCGGAGGGAGTTTGTCGACGCCGCGGAGCACTCCCGGCGTTCGGCGCCTCCGCCCGAGCCAGGGGTCGAACGGGGCGGTTCCGGGCTGGGTCGGCGACCGCCGCGGGACACCCGGGCGGAGGACATATTGCCCGGCCAGGGCAAATGGAAAGACGCCATAATGGCCGCCTGCGAGGCATTTCAGGACCTGCCCCACCGGGCCGGGACCGCTGTGCTGTTTCTGGGTTCGCTGGTGGTCGCCATTGCGCCGCCGGTGGCCTATAACCTGCCCTGCCTGTGGGCCTTGGCCCGGGGCAACAGTTGCGCTTATCCGCTAAGTTACCTGGAAATTCATTCGGCCATCGTCGCCGCTCTGATGGCGTGGTGGGGGCTCGCCCTGGTTGCGGCTCTGTATTTTGCAGGCAGGCGGTTTCGTGCCTGCGTTGCCAATGTCGAGCAAAGCGCGAAAGTATTGGATAAGCAACTCCGCGGCTGGTATCAATCGTGTTTTCGCTATTCGAGGGAATGCCTGGCTGCGAGCTGGCTCGGAATGGTCAGGGCCTGGCTGTCGGCGCTTCGGCAGGACGTCATCGATTCGGAAGGATTCCAGTGGCACTTCGATCATTACTTAAATAGCCGGCCGGAAGGAGACCTGACCGAAGCAGAGTATGACGTGGTCGCGGAGTTTCATGGAATTATGAGGCGAATCAGCCGGTCGCGCTGGCTGCAGGAGATCTTGTTGCGTTGCCGGGACGATGCCAGTCCGGGAGAGGCGGTGATTGTGTTTATCGACGAGGGCTGGGAGCTGCGATTTGAGTCCAATCATTACCGAGAGACCGTTGAGCTGGCGGCCAGGAAGTTCGTGTGGTCAAATGACCGGGCCAACGGAGGGCAATCGTGATGCAAAATATTTCTCAGGCGCCCGGCAAGTCAGGCGATGCAATCGTCAGGATCGTAGTTGGGGGCATTTTGCTGGCGATTGTTTTCCATTCATTCTTTGATACGGCTGATTTGTTCTGGGTGTTGGAAAATGCCGCCGAAAATGCGGTGGTGATATGGGCGATCGCGGGACTCGCCATTATAATCGTGGCCTGCGGTCTGGCTTTGTTGTTCTCCGGGCGGACGATTTATTTCATCAAATTTGTCTTTGTGGTGTTCTTTGGGGTATTGGCTTTTCTGATTCCGTGTCTTCGTGGTTTTTGGGGATTCATCGGTCATCTCGGTTGGATGTTGCCGGCCTTTATGGTGGTGATCGGCTTTTGGCTCAGTTTGAGGGGTATATACTATTTCTCCGAGAGCAATACCGTCAAGTTAAAACTGGCGGCGTCGTTGCTGATGGCCTTGGTGGCAATGTCGGTGACATTTGGGGGGACCGGACGGGGCATCGATTATTTGATAGGTACAACTTCATCAAATGAGGTCTTGCATTTGGTGCTTGAGAGCATCCAAATCTTGTGTAACGATATTTTTAATTCGGTCAACAGAATTGACCGCTTTCAATATTTTATCGTTATGTGGCTGGGATTGGTTATATATCTGGGTATCCGCGCATGCAGCTTAATATTTTCACCATTTTTTCGAGAACACCTGATGGAATATGGCCGGCGCTGGCTGCCGTCGCTTCTGTGGAAAACGATATCGCTGATTTACGCGCTGTCTCAGGTACACCGAAAGCGCGGCGGGCTGAGCCCGGTCATGCCGCCGGGTCCAAAGTCGGTGATCACGACCTGGGTTGAAAGTTTCGGCACTCCCGAGAACTGGTCGGCGGTCGCTCCCAGGCGTAGTTATGAGAGTCTGTTGCGCTATGTCGCTGTTGGCTTTGGCCTGGTGATCCTGGCCCATCCCTGGGCCTGGGACCTTGGCCCCGATGCCCAGGTACTGGGCTGGCTGGGCATCGGTGGCGAGCAGTATGACGATGGCATGGCTGCTTTGGAGCGGTTCTTCTGGCTCGGAAGTCTGGTGGTCCTGCTGGAATTACTGGCCTGGCAGAGCCGGCTTCCCCCCACCGCCGGACCGGCGGCGGCGCAATCGATTGCCGACGCCGAACCACCGCCGGTACCGTCCCTTGAGGCGTTCAAAAGTGAGCTGTTGGCGCGCTTCGGCTCGGGGCGCAAAAGGCCGGTTGCCTTGACCTTGACCGTGGTCGGTCGGGAGGAAGAGAACAGTGCGGAGACCGGAGCAACGATTGAACGGGTGCTCCGTGAAGTCGTTAATCATCAATCCAATGTTCTCATCGAAGAAACTATGAACAGGAGACATATCGATTTTTTGGTGAGATTGATCGGTGCCACCCGAAATCACGGTGCAGTAATTTTGATGGTTGCGCCGGATATCGAGTTCCAGCGGTATTATGATCTGTTGCGTGCGGAATGCCAGAATCGGATCGATCAATTGACGCTTCGGTGGTACGTCGCCGGCGAAATGGCTCCTGATGCTTCGCAGATGTATACCGTTGTAATGGTTCGTGAGAGTGCCTTCGAATCCGGATTTATTTCGCAGATCGAAGGCTTCCGGCGAATTATCCGGCGGCTGGAATACGTCGTTATATTGGGAATGGAAAGCCTGGATCTACCGTTCTTGCGGCTGGACCTTCAGCGATTGTGGACCATGCTGGAGGGACGGACGGTTTCGGTGCTGGTCCAAAGCGAACCAATGGTTGGACTGGCCTCGGAGGTCGATAACACCATCCATAGTTATACCCGACAGGGCCTGTCCGACGATCGGGGGACCGTGAGCCGTGGCTTCACGCGGGAAAGCCTGGCCGCGGATCGTAACGGCACCTGCCATTGGCTGATCTGGAACTCCGATGAGGCGTTCGAAAAGGAACTGACCACGAGCTACCTGCCGGGCACCACCCAACGGATGCCAATCGGCGTGGTCCTGACCATCGCGGCGCTCAAGGGGAACTTCCGGTGCGCGAATACCAGTCGTCTCGACCGCCGCGATGCCAGCGTGTGGCGGGTGGCGGAAGAAATTCTCAGGAACAAGCGGGACCCGGCGAACGCGGCGATTGCCGACTTTTGTGCCGGCCAGGGCGTCGGCGGTCACGACGGCAGTGGCGGCGGGCCGGCACCTTTGGTGGCAATCATTGATGACCACGCGAATTTGCTGCCGGCATTGCGCCGGAACCTGAACCATCGCAATGAGGCCGGGTTGCTGGTTCAGGTGGTCGCCGAGCCCTACCCGCTGCGCGACTTTCTGACGGAACGGCTGGCGACCGGAAGCGGCCAGGCGCCGGTATCCACCGACCTGCTGTGGCCGATGGCGCCCTGCATGCGGGGCTCGGTCACCGAGTTGCTGTATCAGATCAAACAGAAGCTGGAGAACGATACCCTCTCGGTCACGGAGTTGCGGGGGCTGTTCCAGCGTGCGCCGCGCCACGTTCTTGAATCCATTGGGGTGACGCATACCCGCGCCGGCGTGCTTGAGCTGTTTCGGTTGATCCTTGGTCGCGACCCGCCGCCGTTGGCGCAGACCTGGACCGACGCCCATGAAGGGATTCTGAGTTCGCGGGACGGGCACCTGGGCGCACTGCCATTCTCGTTTTCGCGCCGGCTGACCGGCCCTCAGGGGGTATCGTTGAACGCCCAGTGGGCTGCCGACGACTGGGGGCTGGCCTACGCGGTGGGAACCGAGCACCTGATCAATGGGACATGGTATCGGGTCAAGGGGGTGGCGCCCGATCATTGTTCCCTCGAGCATTGCCTGCCTTCCTCCCTGGCCACCGCGCGGCCGAGGTACCGCTTCGTCAACCGGTATGATTTGGGCGGCGACCGGGAGGTCGCCGCGTTTGAGGAGGATAAGTCAGATCGCCTGGTTAACGATGTGACGGTACGGCACCAATTGGTGCATACCAACTTCAAACGGGTGACCAGGGGTTATTACCGTCTGGACGAAGGCAGCCAGCCATTTGGGCGCAATCAAAGAAATCCCGCGCTCAGCACCATGCGCGATATGACCATCCAGCGGCGGATGAGTATAATATCAAAGTTGATAATAAGCAATATTCCTTCGAACTGGATTGCCGGTGCTGATGGAAAGTCCATTGAAATAGTCGCAAGAACTTTGGCTGTCTCGCTTTATGATTTGATCCGGTCGCTGTTTCCGGCCCAATGCCACCGTATCGCGGTGGTCTGGCGCTGTGCGCCACCGGCGTCCGTTTCGTCGAAGGCCACGAGCGATGCCCGGTGCTCGACGGCGGCTGCGCTCGACACCTTCATCGACCAGATCTACCCAAAGCTGGACCCTCCGGCCATCGCCGAGCCGGACACTCTGGAGCTGCTGGTTATTGAAGATTCGCAGCTTGACCTGGGGGTCGCGCGCGCGATCCACAACGAGGCCGATCGAATTCTCCGTGCCCTTCGGGAATACGTCTCGTGGTGCGCCCGGGATGGTAATGACGAGTATTACCGTTTTGGAGCCAGCGAGCCCGGCAACCTTCTGTCATTTCGAGCCGGCAGGAGCTTTCTCAATTATTTGACATTGCAAGAGGCAGAAGACGATGCCGCCGATGACAACTGATCGCGGGGGCCGGCGCGCCGACGGAACGGGGGTGTCGCAACCTCGGGTGCGGATGGCGGTGGCTCTGCTGGCGCTGGCGCTGGCGCTGGCGGCCTCGGGCTGGCCCTCCGCCGCGCAGGCCCGGGTGGTGGGGATCATGTTTGACGACTCCGGCAGCATGATGCCGCGTAGCCATCTGCCAAGCTTCGCCATCCAGTTGTTGATTTCATCTCTCGACGGGCGGGATGATCGGGATCGGGTGTTCACCACGCAATTGTCCCAGTTTCTTTACGCGGTATCGGTCGGCGGCGACCTGATCTCTCTGCCCTTTCATTCCGATCAGGTCGATTCCGACGGGATCGACCGATTGCTGTCCAGCCCGACGCTGGCGGGACCGCCCTATTCCCCGCGGGCGATCGGCACCCGCGACCTACAGCAGGCGTTGATCGATACGATTGGCGAGAAGTGGCCGGTTATCCGGCCGGGCACCGGCACCCCTTATATTCCCATTGAGGTGATGCTACGGGTGCTGGCACGGGAGACAAAACCTGAGGAGCCGGCCTTTCTGGTGATCGTCACTGACGGCGACTTTGACAATGACAAGGAAATGCCGCTGCCCTCGCCGGAGCACCTACGGGACTCTTATGAAAAGTATCGCAGTCAATTTAAGGGTCCGCTCCATGTATTCTTTCTGTTGATTGCGTCTGAAGATGAGGCGGCGGTTGAACAACAAAAAGTTCGGGCCAATTTGCTCGAAGTATTTAACGGCAAGGCGCAGGACGGCGCCTATACCGTCGGCGATGTCGGGTCACTGATTGCCGCGGTCAAGGCGATCGTCGGCCGCATCTCGGCAACGGATCTGGACCGCTTCCAATCTTATCTGAGCGTACAGGGAAACGATCTCGTGGTCGACAGCCCGCTGAGCCTGTCCCGCATCACCATCATGTCCACGGGCAGCGATCAGACTCCGCTGGCGAAGCTGATGAAGACCAGCTTCGGTGAGGTGGAGCGGTTGGAATTCGATGCCCGGATGAACGATGTCGACCGGCAGTGGCCGGCGATCGGACGCCAGAGAGCGCGGACCGTTCATCTGCGGCAGTCTCCGGCGTTGCCACCTGGAAAGTATACTTTGAGTTTCGATCGTCCTCCGGGGACCGGGGTGACCGTGCTGTTCGAAGCCAATGTGACTCTGAAGGTCGAAATCCTTGATGGCGAAACCAATCTGCCGGTGCCGCCGACCAATAATCGCGTGACTTTGGTGCTTCGCCATGATTACAAGGCTCATCTCACCCTGGTCGATCGCGATAGCGGGAACACCATCGCGACGCCGCCCCTGAGCAAAGCGGTTTACCAGGCATTTTTGTCCCGCCCCGCCGACACCCGCAGTCTGACCGTGGTTGCGGATCCGAACCGGCCCGGCGTCGCTTACGCCGATTTGCGCCCGGAGCAGGTCGGTGCTTACGACCTTGCCACCAGTATGCGGTTGCCGGGATTTCTGACCACCACCGGACAGCCGGCGGCGCTGGACGTCGTGAACTCCCTGGTAAGCCTTGATACCCGGATCGACCCGGAACAACCCTGCCCGGCGGCGCTTTCGTGCGGGTCCCAGGGCATTCCCGTTCCTTATGACGGCTCTTCCGACACCAGGAGAGTCGCGAAGGCGGTGATAACCTTCCGCGGCGCTCTGCCCGGTGGCTTTACCGTTCAATTGGAGGGTGGGCCGCCGGGCTTCGAACTGCGATATGCCGGTCAGCCGCTGAACTCAGATACGCCGGTCATGGCATCGCCGGGGGAGTCCCGGACCATCGAACTGGTGCGGACGCCGGCGTGGCGTCCAGCCACGGGGAATGCGGGGCAGGGAGGGTTTCCGTTGACCCTGATCGCGACCGCGCGGGCGCCGCTCACGGGCTCGTCCCGGGTCGAACGGCGGGGCATTCCCCTGGTTCCCACCGCGACTCTGGCGGTTACGGGCAATGACCAGGATCCGACGGGGGTGTCACCGCCCAGGCTGGATGCCGCGGCCCTGGAGAACGGCACCACCGGCTGGAGGCTGGAAGCACGGGACACGCTGAAACCGCCGACGGTGAACGATCTTCATGTCAGGATTCCCTCGTTGTTGCTTTCTGCCGCTGTCGAAGTGGACAAGGGCAGGATCCGGGTGATTCCCAGAAGCGCGGCGTGGTGTGCATGCCTGTTATGGATCGATGGCGGTATGCACGATGTCATCGTGACCTACACCAGCGACAACGGACTTCAGACGGCCTCGCAGCGGACCAAGGTCGACATCGCGCCCGGCAAACGGGAGATTTTGCAGGGCTGTGGGTTGCTGGCGCTGGCCTTGCTGCTGCTGGTCTGGTTGATCGGGGCGCTGGCGGCCGCGGCCAGGAGGCGGCGTTTTCCCCCCGGCTCCTTTCTGAAAGTCGATGAGGGGGGGGCCGTTCCCCGCTATCGCGAGCTCAAGGGCAATCCCTGGTCGTGGCTGACCTGTCTTGTATGGTTTGCCATCAGGGTTCCCCACGAGCGTTGCCAGGAAGGCGGCTTGACCCTTGAGGCATCAAGCCATGGCGCGAATATCATCTGCGATCGCCAATGGCCTAACTATTTTCTCGATCGAATGGGCCAGACGCTGGCGGAAATTCACCCGGAGCCGCGCCCGAATTCGGTTATTGCCCTGTTCTGGGGTGACAAGCTGCAAGAGGCGGTAGCCAAGGGCAGCAAGATAACCCTCAAGGACCAGATCAACGATGACGACTGAGGCCATTATCGGGCCGGCCGGACCAATCCAGTGGCTATAATCCAGGATGCGATGCCGATGTTATCCCGAATGCGCGATATTTCGCGGAAATTCCTGTTGTCCATTGTCGGGCTGATGGCGATGCTGACCGGGGCGGCGATCTTCGTCGCGGCGGAGTCAGGCATGGCGTGGGCCGAAGACGACCGCGTTCGGTTCGTTATCCGCTCCAATGAAACGCTGTTGCTGGCGCGCATTGATCTTCATTCCTGTATTGATGACGATCAAAAGATCAATACGCTCTCGAACGTTAAATTTCTGGGTATTGCCCCGGAGCTGCATACCGGCCATCACTACAGCTTGCGGGTGGCACGCTGGCCGACCATCAATTCTGGGAGCGATGAAGACAGCGAACCCGAAGTTCAAACGATCATCCGCAGTGAACTGACCTTTAGACTGATCACCAGCGATGGTGAGTTACCTTTACTGTTCGACAAAGATCAGATTCGTTATGTCCCGGCCTGTAAGGGCGCGAAAACGATCGCGGCGCCGCCGAACGTTTACCCGACCATCGTCATCGATGCGGCTCCCGATGGTGGTGGCAGGGACAGGTTGCCGGGCGGTCACGAAAAGCGGGAGAAGCTGCTGGGCTTCCTGGCTGCCCAGGAGCACCTGCCGTTTCTTGTCGCCGGCGCTGCGCCGTTGCCGCTGCCCGGCGGCGCGCGGGGCAAGGAGCCGAAGATGCGGGACTGGGTGGTGGCGGCCTTCCGCGCCGGCCCACCGGCGTTTCTGGCGAAATGGCCGGAGCGGGTAACGTTGACCGTGGACGGCTCGGAGTTCGACGGGGAAATCGAATCCCTGAAGCTCAACTGCCAGCCGGCCCCGGTCCCGGTTGCCGCGGGGGGAGGCGGTTCGGCGCCCAACGACACCCCGTCATCGCCGCAACTTCCGCCGGCGGCAACCGGGGCGGTTCCGGCTGGGGCGGTTCCGGCTGGGGCGCTTCCGACCGGGGCGCTTCAGGGGGCGCCGGCCCGCTTTGCCCTGATCCTCAACGTACCTGATGTTCTTGCGCCGTATAACCTGGAGACTGTGCTTAAGGAAACGGGTAACCGCTGCCCCGGTCCGTGGCGTCGGCTGGCCGACGATCCTCGGGTCTATCAGGTCGAGTGCGGACAGCCACCGCCCTACGACATCGGCATCGGCTCCTTGCTCCCGGTTCGGAGTTTGTCGACGGAACGGATCGTCAAGGCCGACGAACTGATGGTTCGTCTCCCGGCAAAGTTGGTGGGTGATTGGCCGAAGGAGCGATTTTCCGACGGTGTCGTCTGGCTGGGTCCGATATCGCTTCGCGACTTCGTTTCGACCGGCAGTGCCATTTCGATGTTCCCCGACGCACCCGCCGACTCGCCGGGCGCGCGGACCTGCGTCGCCGTGGTCAAAGGAGAGATCGGCACCGCGGTCTTTGGCCCGCCGCCCGAGGTCCCGCCACCCTGCGTTACCCAGACGCTGAACATCCCCGACGCCTGGCGCCAGCGGGTCCGGGGACAGGCCTATCCGGTGGTCGATGGGTGTCTTGGTGACCAGCCGGGTGTGACCTGCCTGCGCTCGACCGGGACCGGAACCGCGACCGGGGCGGCGGTCACGGTGACGTTCGGGCCGGGATGGGAACCGGCGACTCTGCCGGCGGCGTCGGTCAATCCGGCGGCGTTGGCTCAACGCCTGCGGCCGCAGTGGCCTTATGCGGCGATACTGACGGCAACCGGGGACGGGAACAACCGGGCCGCCCGCCTGATGGTGACGTCCATCGCCTATTGCGCCGACTCTCGTGGCGAGTCGTGCTGCGGCGGTGGCGAACTTCCGGGCTTCGCCCCCAGGGCATTCGACAGCACCGAGCCGCTCCCGACGCTGACGCAGGCAGGATGTTCCACCGCGGCCGCTCTGCCGCGCTTTGGAATTGCCAGCTTCGTCCATACCACCGGAGAGGCGACGGAATACCGGTTTCGTCGTTACTGGACAATTTCGGCGGTCTCGGGGCGGCCCTACCAGATTCCCTGGGCGGAAACCGTCCGTACCTATCCCATTCGACTGTTGGGCTCCGATCGCCTGGCGGTCCCGTCGCCAGCCGAGTTGCGGCTGGCGCTGTTCGGCAGCCTGCTGGCCTGTCAGAGAGCGACCGCCAACGACGACGGCCTTGATGCCTTTCCCCTGCATCCGGCCGGTGACTACGATCATCAGGTCAGCCTCCCGGTCTTTGCACAGCTTAAAGGTGCAGCAGGCGCCGTTTCCCAGTGCGCGGAGGGCGTGCTTGATCCGGCAGATCCGCCAACGGTAGTATTCACGCTGGAGCCATCGGCGGGTCGCTAAGGTTGGCGCACCGAAACCATCACGGGGGCGGAGAAGCAAATCTCGGCCGGTTCCGTCAGCGTTTCTCGACCCATGATTATTGAGAGTGTGACAAACAATCGAGTCTGCCAAAGAACGCCCGACATTCGGTCGAATCACGGTTGTCTGGCCGGCGTCCTGAAGCTTGTGGGTATTGTAAATCCTGTTGACCTTGGAGCGGGCCGTCGGCATCCATGCGGGATGCCGAGCTTGGTCGCCTCCATCAACATCAGTGGAAAGGCGTAAATGTAGGCCTGCCGGGCCTGGTTGGCGACCGTGCCGACCGGCGGGTCGGCGGGATTGTCACGAGTGGCCATGCCTGATCCGCCGTTGTTCGGCAGGGCGACGGCCACTTGCCAACCCATGGGATGAGCCGAATACCCTAAAATAAGTCAATCGGTGTCGTATTTCTTCTGATCGGAGTGTAGTGGATAACGGACAACCCAATCGTCAGGCAGACCATGCCGATTGCCCAGAAGATGACCAGGACATCCAAAACACTGAATGGCATGGTTACGATAACACTTTGAGACCCCAATTTGGTCACGGCAAGATCGTAGGCGGCCGAAAAAGTAAAGAAAAAATTTATAACCAGCGACAGAAATATGATTATTACAACCGGTAGCAGCATGCCGATTGCGGTACTCAGGGTAAGTTGAATCGCGATCATCGACCTGATATCGCGACTGGTCATTCCTTGCGCCAAAAGAAGACCGTATTGCTCGCGGCGCCGCTGAATTAAGGTGTACAGAGTCAGGCTCATCAGGTAGAGCATAAGCCCGCCAAACACCGCCAGCAGCGGCCAGGCCATCCACGCAAGTAATTTCTGTAAAAAATCAAAGCGCAACAGGCTTTCTTCGTAGGACCTCTCAAATTGAAAGGCGCGAATGCCGGGCTGGTCGGGGCTTTCGAAGGTTTTCAAGGCATCGACCACCGCAATAATATCGTTCCGATCGCCCATCGAGACCGTCGCGGCATTCAGGTTGGCCCAGGTCTCGATTCGCCCTTTGGCACGCCGGGCATCATCGTTACCGGCCAGGCAATCGCTGTTGTATCGCTGGCCAAGGTCGCGACGGGGAAGGCTGGGGCAGGGCAGCGTCAGCCAGCCGTCGCCGGCATATCCGTAGGCGACCACCCTTTGCCGGTCACCTGAAAGGACGGTGCCGGCGGCGTTCGCCCCGGTCGAGTTGAGACAGGAGGTCACGAAGCGTTCGGGCAACGGCGGCGACAGAGTCATCACCACATCCTCAAAGCCGTGTCCCGGGATGGGCGGCATGCCGACCCGTTTGCCGAGACACAGGGCCAGGGAATGGACAATTTCCCGGCGTTTTTCCGGTGTGATATCCAACCCGGACGAGCCCACGATCCGAACCTTTCCGATGCGACCGGCCTCGGACCCGGTCGCTCCGGGGAAATAAGGCAGGTCGTTGACCCGGCTGTGGCCGAACGCGCGGACCAGCGCGAGCGGCGCCACGAACGAGACATTGGGTTCGGCGCTCAGGCTTTCTGCCCAACGGACCTCGAAGGGAATGAGTTCCTGGTTTTCCCCGATGCCGATGGAAAGCCAAAAGACCCGCGGGCCGGTATGTCGGGGCGTCGCACCCGAACCTTCGGCCGCAGCCGCTCCGCGACCGGTACAATCGGGAGTTATTTCGCCGACCGGGGGAAAGTTGTGCGCGAAGTCTTCGGCGACCTGGGGGGGCAGCAGCGCCGCAAGTGCCGCAAGATAGGCGTTGCGGTTCAGGTGACCGAAATTGTCACGGTTCAGGATCAACTGTGGTCGGAGTTCCGAGGTCGGGGCCGCCGCGCTGCCGAAGCACCGCCGCCATAACGGATCATCCTCGAGCACCGCCCAGCCTTCGAATTTGAGGGGACGGCCGCCTGCCTGGGTATCCCAGACGTCCGGCGACGGCAGGTCAATGGTGTGGTCCGAGGCGTCGATGAACTGGTAGGGGTGAAGGACCAGTCCGCGAAATCGTGGGTCTCCGGCCCCTGCCGCCCGAGACCGGAAGTCGGTGATGACGGTCCGATCGATACGGTTGATCCTGGCCACATTGCCGACCACCTGAATCCCGATCCCTTCCTGGGGATCCTTGCCGAGCATGACATCGGCCAATTGGACGACGAAGCCGCGCTGAAGCGATAAAAAAAGCAGGCAAACCAGCGCGATAAAAGATATAAATCCCGTAAAGGCGATGAAATCACGTCCGCAATGGGGACCGCTACGGACGAACAAGGCTTTCAGGCCGCCAATATACTCGGATATGCCGAGAAACATCCAAAGAGGATAGTCCGGCCAGCGGCTGATCGTGATCAGATGTCGGTGAAAAAAAGTGATCATCATGGCCAGCTCCGGGCCGGTGGGACATTTTCGATTCCCAGCGTCGCCGGTTGTCCGGGTGATTTGACCAGTCGGATTCGCTTCGGCGCCTCGGTCAAATAGACATCGTCGGCATGGTGGGTTACCCACACCACCGCCGATTGCCCGCTGCCAATGTTCAGGAACCCGAACACCCGCTCCATGACCCGCCGACGGGTGTCGTCATCAAGGTGACCGGTGGGCTCGTCGGCGAACAGGATGGTCGGTCGGGAGATGACCGCCACGCCCAGGGCCACCCGTTGCCGTTGCCCTCCCGATAACTGGTTCGGGTACTGGTCGCCCAGAAAGCGATGGTCGGACTCGGGTACGGTGATCGCGTCGAGGACCTGATCCACGCGATCGGAGATGACCGGGTTCGCCATTTTGCGCAACCGCAGGGGCCAGCCAAGATTCTCGCGGACCGTCAGGAACGGCAGCAATGCACTGTTCTGGAAGGCAAAACCAAAGCGATCGCGGCGCAATTGATGCCAATGCGGTGGCGGCATCGAGCCGGACGCGCCGGTCGTGAACGACACGGTTTCGCGCCCGTCGGGAAACACCCAGTCGATACCGCCCCGGCGCGGCCATTTGAGGCAGGCCAGGGCGTACAGGAATGTACTCTTCCCGGTTGCGGTTCTGCCGACAATCGGCAATCTATACCGGAAGTCGGCGAAATCCAGCACCAAGGTGGGACACACCACCTGATCCCGTATCGGAGTTTTCTCGGTCCAGGATAACGCCAGATCCGTCAGCCTCAATCCGAACGCCATGGCTGCGGTCACGGCAGGAACTCCAGGGGGATCCAGTAAAAGGTCTCCTTCCCGCGCTTTGCCGCGTCATCCACATCACGCTGCGACTTTGGATTGCGATAGCTGTAGCGGTCGTCGGGGCCAAGCCGCTCCGGCTGGATGTAATCGGCCTGCACGGCGGGAACCGCCTGTCCCTTCGGGCTCAGAGCACATTGTAACTGGGGAAGATTTTCCGGTGGCCGGTAAACCGGCTTCCAGACGTTCGTCTCGACGATCTCCAGTCGTTTCGAGGCGGCGCGGGCCCAGCGGGCGAGGTGTTCCACCTCGCAGGGTTGGACGAGGGCGGCGTCCCACAGGTCATGCATGCTGTAGCGCATCAGTGGACTGACCAGGGCGCCGGGCAGGAAGGTGTGTTCCAGCACCTGCTGGAGCGACTGCGCCGGATCCGCGGTGCCGACCAGTTGGTTCACGCTTTCGGTGACGGCCTGACAGAACAGGTAGCGGGCGTCCTCGCCGGTCATCGGGCGGTCCAGGGGGCGGAGCAGGGTCTTCCATTGCCCCAACTGCCTGGGGGAGATCATGACCTCGGGGACCAGCGGCGAGCGTGCCCGCTCCTCAGGCGACTCGCCCAGGGTGTCCTCGACGACGAAGTCGGCTACCACGTCGAGCTGATCCTTGTGGCACTGCTCGCCCAGCTCCGGGCACAGCCGCTCTTGCGCGTTGAGCAACCATACCATCGGAACGTCCTTTTCGGTAAATTTGATCTCCTTGATGATGGTATCGAGTGATTCGCCGGCGCGGACCTTGGTGGCAAGGGTGGCGGCGGTTCCCGGTCGGGTCAGGGCCGCCACCTGGGCGACCACCTTGTCGGCGACATCCTGTTCTTCGCGCCGGGAGGCGCTGGTCAGGGGAAAGAAGTGGCTCCTCGGTTCGACTTCGCTGCCGGCGTAAAGACCGGACAGGATGGCCAGGGCCTGGGAGCTGAACCAGTCGAAGGCCTTCTTGTAATCCCCGGGATTACTCTTGACGTCGTGGTTGAACGGTGGCTCGATGAAATACACCGCGACCGGCCCCTTGAAGCTCTTCTTCATCCGGTTGACCAGATCGCTCATCTCCACCGGCTTGAAGCCACGGTGGCGCTGCATGTCGGGGTCATAGCCGGCGTCGCCGATGATGAACAAGACCTTCAGGTTATCGGTGCAGCCGGTCATATCGGTCAACGCCTGGTCAATACCGCCGAAGGAGTTTTCCGCATAGTCCTCCAACTCGCCGTCAGTGGTTGGTACCGCCTTTGCCTCCACCGTAGATATGTTATCACGAAACTGCTTTTGCAGTTGTTCAGCCTGTTCCTGGGTCAAACGCCCGCACAAGTCCTCGGGTATCGTGTTGAACGGAAAGCTTTCGCGCATTCCAGCGTTGTGAGGACGCTTTACCGTGTCCGAATAGATGCGAAAGCCAAAGCGCAGACTGGCTCCCAATTGAATCTTGGCGTTCAGGCCATCGATGATGTGGCCGATCAGGCCGGTGGATTTGCCGAAACGATCGCCCTTGATGGCGGTCAACTCGGGGCCCATGCTCTCGGTACCGTCGATGGCGAAGAAAACGTCCACGTCCTTCAGCTTGCTGGTGGCGGTTTCCACCGCCTGCTGTCTGGCCGATGACTCCAGCCGCTGGGAATCGATGCCGACCGCCGGTGCCGCGGTCCGGTAAAACGCCCGGCCGCCGATCCACGTCTTGGCCAGGATGGGCAGGCGCAAGGGGGTGCGGTACCACTCCGGCCCGCCCAGGATGTGCTGACAGTCGCGCTGGGTCGCCGCATCTTCGGGGCGGTAGCCGCAGACATAGTCGTTCGGTTTCGGCAGGTCGTCACGCGGACGCAGGCCGATGGACGAATCCCAGCGGATCACCTGATGACTGTCGATCCAGCCAACCAGTGGGTTGGCCCCGTCAAGGATCACGCTGTAGCCCAGCAACAGGCGGCCTCCAACCTCGTCGAACACCACCAGGCGATCGAAACGTTGGAGTTGCACGCAGTTTCCCGGGCCGCAATTGTCGCCTTCGGAGGTGTTGTACGCCGTTACCGGAAGGGTCTGACCCCGTGGCGCCCAGGCGGTGCGGATAATCGCCTGGCGATAAGCGCCAATTTCGCAACTGAAATCACCGGCGGGGGCACGGCCCGATTCGAGGGGGCAGCTTTCGACCCGGAGTGGCCGGATTCCGCACTGGACCGCCCGTGCCTCAACCCAGCCAAGGCTGCCGAAAGTGAGATCGGCGACCTGCAATCTGGTATTGCGATTGGGTTGGGGGGTGGCCGGAAAAAAGTCGGTGATTCGGACACCGGTATTGAAGGCCAGGGGCGGGACCGCTTCTTCGGTGCCGGTGGCCGTCCGGTAGACCTTGGTGGCGTCTTCCCGAATCCACGCCCAATGGTCCCAACCGAACGGTCCGGTCGGGGCCGCCGCCGTGGGCGGGCCGACACGGTGTCTGGTGAAGTCGACCCGGGCACAGGAGCCGGTATCGTCGTCGGACTCCGCCCGTGCCGGCGCCGCCCAGGCCCAGAGGGCGATCAATACCAGCAAAAACGCACCGCATCTCATCGCGATCTCCCGTGGGCAGCCTCAGTTGCCGGTTAACACCTGGTCGAGCACGGCGATGATCGTGCTCTTGATCTCTGAGGCACTCCCAAGGGATGCGAGTGACCGACATTGCCCCGGGGGCATGGACTGAAGCGGGGCTCCCGAGCGCCAACTGTTACAATCGGCAAGGGTGATCAGGCCGAGAGTTTTTCCCTGGGCGGTGAATTGGCCCAGCGCCGCCTTGTGAATCCCAAGATTTCCATCCAGCCCGACCTGTCCGTCGCTGATATAGACCACGCCCTTGAGCCCCGACTGGTCGTAGTCCAGGAAGTGCGCATCGTAGAGTCCGGCAATGGCCTCCGATAACTCGCGAACCGCCTGCCGGCTGTCTCCAGCGAAATTAGCCGACAATTTTCGGCTTATAGTTGTTATTGCGTCCTGAGAACCGCTATTGGCCACATCTTCCGCCTCGAACAGCGAGGTTGCCTTACCGTTGGGCGAAATATCGAGGACTGTTATCGGGCGTCGCCCAGATTTAGTGGCATTGCTCAGCCACTCCGTAACGGTATCGGTAATGGCCTGAGACTTGCCGGCCTTTGAAAACTGATCGGATCTGGCAAGGACCAGTAATTCCCGCGGTCCAGAGATGCGACGCAACTCCAGCGTGAACACCATCCGGCCCATACCGTCGCTGCCCCGGTCCGGGACGCCGTGGGCACACCGCGAAACCGGTCTGCCGCCACTGACCGCCACCGCCGCGCTCTCGGGCCCGACCCGGCCGGTCCAGGTTTCGGCGGCGCTGTACAGGGTGCTCATTGCCGTTGTCTTGGCATCGGCACAGTCGGCGCCGAAGGCATCGTAGAATCGAACCTCGGTTTGCGAATCAAAGGGGTATCCGCTCAGATGAACCGGATACCGGCCCAGCAGTTCATCGGCCGAAGGTTCCAGGTTGCGGTCGGTGACAGAGGCCAACTCGGCGACGGCAACGGGCCTGGAGATCCACGCCGGCCTTATTGCCCAGTGTTCATTGCCCGGTGCCTGGGAAAAGACAAAGCTCACCTCGGTTGGCAGGTTCACGCCGTCGACCGTTCCCGGCGGGCAACCGGCCAGAGTCGGCAGTTGACTGGCTCCCGGCGGCAGGGCCAGGCGGCAACTTGTCCCCGAGAGATTATAGTTGACGGCAGTCAGTTGGAACGACTCGTTTTGAAAGGTGCGGCTCTTGCTCACCCGTCCGGGCCACACCGGCCGAAGTCCCCGTCGCAAAGCCTCTTCAAGACCGGCCTGGTCGCTCAGGTCGTTGAGCGTAATCGGCACTGGCTCCCAGCCGGTACCGGCAACCAGCGTTCCGCGGGCTCCGGCGGCGGCGGGTGACCGGGTCAGGCAATAGGGGCGATCGGGTCCGGGGGTGTTTATACAACCGAGATCCAGCCGAACGCCCGGACGCCCGTACCAATCAGGCGAGAATGCCAATCGGCTTACGGCACACGGCGGCTGGATACTGCCCGCAGTCGCCTTGTGCGTAAGGATATCATCAAGAGAGACCAGGACATCCAGCCCGCAATTCTTGTTCTCAACCGTATCGTCGGAGAGATCTCTGAAGGGATTCCAGTGGTAGCGACCGTTATTTCGCAGTATCTCGCCAAAAGAGATTTTCGGAGCGGTGAACGCCAGCGGAGTTCCGGTCGAATCGTATTGGCGCCATGGGTCGCTTTGCAGAGTTTTTATTAACGGCAGTTCATTGCTCAGATATAACTCACTGGAGTCAACCGTGGTAACGGTATGACTTTTAGTTATCAAGTCGAAACCCGGGATTTGAACCTTATAAGGAAATTTGCCGGAACAGGCAGGATCACCAAAAACCAGCGAGTCCTTTGTGAGTTGAGACAAATATGAGCCAGACGCACAGGAGGAGAAAATGGCCTTCTCCAGTGACCGCTCATGACCAGAAAAAAAGTCGGGAAGCACCAGCCGGAATTCATCGATATGTTCCGGTGGCGGGCCCGGAATCCAAGTTGCAACGGGTGGCGGTGGCGGTGGCGGTGGCGGTGGCGGTGGCGGTGGCGGTGCCAGGTCTGCCGAAAGTATCAACTTGGTGCCGCTGCCTATTGTTTCGAAAGTGGCGGCAAAGTGAGAATCTGAAAAGAATTTTGCCTGCTTTGTGGCAAAGGCGGCGGCGACGAGATCGCGATAGATGATCTTGCCCGCCTTCGGCAGTTTCTTGATGCCGTAACCCTCGATATCGTTCAGACCGTCGTCAGACGCCGCAAGCAACGGAATTGGGTGCGATGACGACCGCAGCGCGCTCAGGTGGTCTGGAATCCCCTGATTTTTCGGCGTGATTCTAACAGTTGGATAATAATCAGGGTAGTCACGTGATGAATTATTTCCAGGGCATGGTGGGTAATAAGAATAAGTTGTTGATCTTCCACTTCTGTACTTCCTTAATATCACCCATGACAGCGCGTCGGCGCGGTCCATGGCCAGTCCGATTTGAAGCTCGCCCATATAAGAAGTGGCGCTCTGGTCGTCGGTGACAGACTGATGGTTTGCCAATGCGGTACTTATCGCGCCCCAAGACTTTGTTCGCAGACTGAATTGATGTCCGCCGTGAAGTGACAAGGTAAAACCGATAACCTTACCGCTATCGATGGGCTTCGTGCGGCCGCCGTTATCGAGACATTCGGTCGTAATAATCTCAGCTTTCAGCATCTCGTCTTCGTCGGTCCCGCCATAGCTGCTCCGCGGGGCCGGCCCATCGGTGGCGGCCAGCGTCGGCAGGGACATGACGGTCACGGCGGCGAGCACGGCGGCGACGCCCATCCGGCGGCGGCGATGCCCGGTGTGATGCACGGCAGTCATGGGGGCCTTCTCCAGAGGCAACATCAAGGTTGGCTTTCCACCACGTAAAACCCGATGGTCGGCTGCGCGAACGCCGCGGCGACGCATTGAACGAGGGAACTGCCGGGAAGCGACGGGTCATGGCGGTCGAAGCCGGCGGCGAAGACCATGCGTTCCATCGAGTACGGATTGCAGTCGCTGGCGGTCCAATGGCGCTGATAGAGAGTAGTCCGCTGCACCGTCCACGCCGGCGGGTCGATATGCTCGATGCGTTCCTTGTCGCTCAGTATGTCCAGGGCCACGACCGTACCCAGCCACTCTTCAAGGGTGGGCAGCCGGGCCTGGCCGGTACCGGAGCGCCGCAGCGATCCGGCATAGGCGGCGGCAAGACCCTGAGCAACGTCAACCACCGGCTGGACATCCACCGCGACCTGGGGATTCTGCCCCAGGCCGGACCTGGCTCCGACGCTGCGTTTCAGGACGGTCGGGTCGAGACCGGACCTGTTATAGAAGCCGGCAAAAGCCCCGGCCGTCACCGGCGCCGCCAACACGCAGAGGGAATTGCGAATGATTACATCCCGGGGCAATTCCCTGTCGAGTCTCCCCGACTTGTTCAACAGGTCCTGGGTTAGCGGACCTGCCTGCGCCACGGAATAATGTCCGGCCGGAATCACGATCCCGTCGGCGGTATCGATCCTGCACCGCTTATCGGGAATCTCGGTGCTGGTCCAGGTCCGCGGCATCGGGTCGGGGCCCGGCGTCGCCACCACCGGCGGGCAGACCGGCGGCGGCACGGCGGCCACCTGCGGCTCATGGTTCGCGCCGGCAATGTCGCTCAGGGTCAGCCGAAGCTTGTCGTTGTCGGCCTTGATCCGGTCGCGCTCGTCCGCCAACCTGGCGATTTCTGCGGTGCCGGCTTCGCACTGGTTATTGGCCTGATCGTCACGGTCCTTGTCACATTGCTTCAGGCTTTCCTGACAGGACTTGAGGTCGTGAAGCTCGCCGCGCGCCGCCTGTAGGCTCTCAAGTTCATGGCGCTGCTGCTCGAGCTGTTGCGCCTTGATCTGACTGTCCTGGCTCATCTGGTCCAGATGTTCCTGGAGTTGCCTGAGTTCCTGTTGCTTGTCGGCGATCTTCCGGCCGAGTTCGGCGTCCTGGCGGGCCTTGGTCGCCAACGCATCGTCCAGGTCCTTCGCAACGCCTGCCTGGTAGCCCTGGACCGGCGCGCCGCCGCCGGCAGTGGTGTTCACCGCTTGCCCCAACGCCTCGTGGCAGGTTGTCACCAACAATGCGGCAAAAGCGGGCAGGAGAAAACCGGCGGGACGGCACTTGGTTGACATGCTGGCATCCACGGCATGCGGCGCAACAACGGCGCGAAAAACCAGAGTAAATTCCGTTTAAAACCTGAAACGGGCTATCACAGATGCGAATAATGATCCAGCAAAAAATACAGGCCGCCGGTTTGTCGCCTGGATATTCGCATACATATGCAATATCGGCGATGTATCGGCACAAAGTTTCCGGTTAGATCATGCCTGTGTATGCCAATACCCCATTTACTGTTTGGCAGGGCGATTGACCGATGGCTAGGATGCGGGCGCCAGAGGCCGAAGTTGAGTCGGGATCATCGATCATGTTTCGCACCATCCGATGGAAAGTGGCGGCGCCGACGGCGCAGTCCTGGAAGCGGCGCGACTTTCGGGTCAGGCTTATCAGTCTTGCGGTCTGGTCGGCGGCCATGGCCGCGGTTGGTGGTGGCGTGCCCGACCGGGCCTTGGCGCAATCGTCGTCCGCTGAAGGACGAATGGTCGGCGCGAGGGAGGATATGGAGATCGACGAGAGCCGTGACGCCGGATCATTCGTCAATGATCCGCTGGCGCTGGCGCCGCTGCGAACGAAGCCGCCACCGATGGTTCCGGTGATACCCGAAACCGAGGTGGTGATGGCAGCGGTTGGCGACGTCATTCCCCACGAAGCGGTTCAAATCCAGGCCTCCCGTCACGCCCTTGGCTTTCGCAGCCTGTGGCGCGAGGTCGAGGTGTTGTTGCACCGGGCGGATCTCGCCTTTGCCAATCTGGAAACGCCGGTGGCCGCCGATGTCCTGGCGGACGGCAGCGCCGCCGTGGTTCCCGGCGTCTGGTATGACGGCAAGGTCTATTCGGGATATCCGACGTTCAATGCGCCGGACTTGCTGGCCCGGCAACTTAAGGAGGCGGGGGTCACTGTCGTTCTGACCGCCAATAACCATTGCCTCGATCGTGGCCCGTTGGGGATCGACCGTACCATTGATGCGCTGAACGACATCGGACTGCTTCATACCGGTACCCGCCGCCGGAATGCCGCGGCCGATCAGCCGTGGCATGTGGTGACCGCGGTCCGCGGCATGCGCATCGCCTGGCTTGGGTGCACTTACGGCAGCAACGGGTTTGCCGATCAGCACGGCCAGAGTCTTCGCTGCTATCAGAACCAGGCGGCGATCATGGACATGATCCGCGATCTCCGACGGCAGGGCGAGGTCGATGCGGTCATCGTCACCCCCCACTTCGGCATCGAATACGATGAACAGCCGACGCCGGCCCAGCGTCAGTTCGCCCGCAGGGCCATCGAGGCCGGTGCGCTGGCGGTGATCGGCAGCCACCCGCATGTGGTGCAACCGTGGGAATGGTGGCCGGCCGGGGACGGGCGGCAGGGATTCATCCTCTATAGTCTGGGTAACTTCATCAGCAATCAGGACACGGTACCGACCCGAAGCTCTCTGGTCCTGTATCTGGGGCTGGCGCGGGCGGTTGCCGATGGTTCGGTGGTGGTGTCGGGTGTCCGCTATGTGCCGATCCAGTCGATCCGGGCGTCGGCCGACCAGACCGGGGAAATCAAGGTTGAAATGGCGTCGGCGGACGGGGCCGACCCGGCGGGGTGGAATTATGTGGTCGGTCGCTTTGGCCCGGCATTCGTCCATGCGCCGACGCTGCCGTTGACGACTTTGGCGGAAGCCGGGGCCAGAGCCACGATCTTGCAACGGGTCGGACGCCTGATGCGGGGGGTGGGCGGCCAGGAGGATGACCCGGACTCGGGCACTCCGGCGGAAGCCGCGCCGGCGGCCGACGAAGGGCCGGTGCTGATGGTCGCGGGCAACGACCGGCGGCTGGGCGAAGGGTTGGCGGGGCCGGTGGAGGGCGGGGCGACGGCGCTCGAAGGGGCCGTCGGACCCAATCGCCGGCGCGACACCGTCGTCGTCCCACCCGAGGGGCCGGTCGCCGAGGCCATGGCTCCCGCCCCGCCCGCCGATGAGGGGGCCTGCGGTCCGGCAGAGCGTGCCGGCAACCGGCCCGCAGAGGGCGGCGTCAGCAACCGGCCTTTGCCGGTTCCGGGGGCAAAGGCCGGCTGATACCGGCAGGGCGTAGAGGATGACCTTGGGGGGCTTTGCCCCGTATGCGCCAGGATATCACTATTGTCTTGGTTTTGCAGGGCTCTGCCCTGCACCCGCGAAGGAGGCCCGCATCCTTGACCTCATGGCGCGATGGGTTCAACGGTGCCTGCCAGTTCGGCGAAGCCGGCGACGGCGCGGCTGGTGTGACGGGCGGGGTGGTGGAGCAGACGGAAGCGACGTGGCGGGCAGGGGGTGGGGATGGCGTGAAGGATGCCAAGCGCGGTCTCGCCTTGGACCATCATTTCCGACATCACCGCGGCGCCGGCGCCGGCGCCGACCGCACTTTTGACCGCCTCGCCGCTGGGCAGTTCCAGCGCCACCGGCAGGCTGGCGGGGTCGACGCCGTGGCGGCGCAGGCAGTCCTCGAAAATCTGCCGGGTGCCCGAGCCGCGCTCGCGCCACACCCAGGGGGTGGTGGCAAAGGATTCGGGGCCGACCCGGGGCTCACCGAACCAGGGATGGTCCCGGCCGACCACCAGCACCAGCCGGTCGCCGGGCAACTCGCCGATCACCAGGGCGGGATCGGCCACCGTGCCCTCGACACAGGCGAGGTCGGCGGTGCCGGCCAGAATTGCGGCGACCGCCTGTTCGGTGTTGCCGATGGCCAGGGACAGGGTGACGCCGGGATGGCACCGGCGGAAGCGGTGCATCCGCGGCGGCAACCAATAGTTGGCGACGGTGTAGCTGCCGAACAGGCTCAGCGTGCCGGAAACCATGTCGGACAGTTCGCCGAGCAGCCGGACCGCGTCCTCGGCCCGTTGCAGGATGGCCCGGGCCTCGCTCAGCAGCAGGGTGCCGGCCCGGGTCAGCTCGATGCGCCGGCCGATGCGGTCGAACAGCGGCTGGGCCAGATTCTGCTCCAGCGTTGCCACCGCGGCGCTGACCGCCGACTGGGTCAGGCGCAGGTCATGGGCTGCCCGGGTAAAGTGGCGGCGCTCGGCCACCGCCACGAAGATGCGAAGCTGTTCCAGGGTCATGGACTGTCCCGGGTTCCAAGGGGGCCCCCTTTGGTGGGGAGCAGGGGCAGCGCCCCATAGGCGCTGGGATATCACTATTATCTTGATTTTGCGGGGCTCTGCCCTGCACCCGCNNCATCGTAACCTGGCGCATAGGGGGCAGCGCCCCTGGTCCCCGAAGGGTATCGCCCCGGGTCACGGCTCCGACAAGGCAATCAGCGCCAGGCTGAAACCCGAGATGAACAGCCACGCCCCGGCGCCCACCAGCAGCGGCCGGAGACCCTGGGACCGCAAGCGGTCGAGCCGGGCCTCCAGCCCCAGCGCACCCAGCGCCGCCGCCAGCAGCCATGGCGTTGAGGCAACCAAAGGCTGTGTCGCCGCCGCCGGAATCAGGCCGGTGCTGTTGACTGTCACCACCAGAACGAAGCCGGCAACGAACCAGGGCACCAACGGCGGCCTCCGGACCGCAGGCTCTCCATTGCCGGCCGGCCGGCGGGCGGCCCAGGCCATGGCCACGATCACCGGCGCCAGCATCAGCACCCGCGCCAGCTTGCTGACGGTGGCCACGTCGCCGCTGGCCGGGCCGGCGGCGTAGCCGGCCCCGACGACCTGGGCGACCTCGTGAATCGAGGCGCCTGTCCACAACCCGTAGGCGTGGGGCGCGAGTCCCAGCGCCGCGCCCAGGGTCGGATAGAGCAGCATCGAGAGCGAGCCGAAAATCGTCACCGAGGCCAGGGCATAGGCCACATGCTCGTCCCGGGCGCGAACCACGCCGTTGGCGGCGGCCACCGCCGCGGCGCCGCAGATGGCGGTGCCGGTGGCGATCAGCCGGGTCAGGCCGGGGTCAACCCCCAGCCAGCGACCCAGCAGCAGGGTGGTCCCAAAGGAAGCGCCGAGCACCGTGAGGATCAGGGCCATGCCCCCCGGGCCGACCGCCACCAGTTGGGCAAAGGTCAGTTGCAGGCCGAGCAGCACCACGCCGATCCGCAGCAGGTGGCGCAGGGCAAAGGTCATGCCGGGGCGTAATCGCGGGGACAGGGGCAACAGGTTCCCGATCAGCATGCCCAGTCCGAGCGCGAGGATCAGGGGGCTTAGCAGGTTGAAACCGGGGAGCTGCCGCAGCGCCGCGGCCAGCAGGGCGATAAGAGCGGCGAGGGCGATGCCGGGCAGCAGGATGCCCGCGGCCGCGGCGATTCGGGACGGCGGGAATGCCGGGACCGGTTGAAGGGCGAGGGTGGCAGGTTCCTGGGTCATGGCGTTCCTCCGGCGTGGGGCGCAAGGGTGGGAAGCCAGACCGTAACTGCCGGAAATCAATAAGAAAAATTCATAATAATTGTGGATTCGATCGAAAAAAGTGATTGATCAGCCCCGAACCTCTTCGACCATGCGGTGCAGCTTCCGCATGTCCAGAATGCTCAGCACGCTTTCTCCACGTTCGAGTATGCCGTCGCGCGCCAGATCATTGAGCACACGGGCGACGGTTTCGCGGGTGGTGCTGACCCGGCTGGCGATATCGGCGTGGAGCGGAATCGGGCTGATGGTGGCGGTGTTGGCTTTGGCGCGGTCGCGGGGATCAGCGGGCCGGGCCAGACGCAGCAGTTCGGCATGGACCCGGTTGTTGGCGCCGAGCGTGCTGAGATCCATGATTCGCTCGGTGGAGCGCCGGACCATGCCGGCCAGCCGGCGCATCACCGCGAGGCCGATCTTGGGGTTGGCCTGGATCAGCTCTTCGAAGCGGCGCGGCGCGAGGAAGGCGACCTGGGTGCTGGCCTCGGCAACCACCGTTGCCGAGCGCGGGCCGCCGTCGATGGCCGACAGTTCGCCAAAGAAACCGCCGACTTCGACATCGTCGAAACTGATTTCCCGGCCGTTCAGGGAGTGGTTGACGATTCGTACCCGGCCTTCGACCACGAAACAGAGGTCCTGGGTGTCGCTCGCCCGGTCGACGATCTGTTCGCCCTGCTCGAAACGCCGCCATTTGCAGTGTCGGGCCAGCGTGGCCCGTTCGGCCGGGCTGAGGGACGACAGCAACTCGATACGGTCGAGGCAGGGGTGGGATTCCGACACGGGCGGGCTCCTCTGATCGATCTCTACCAGGCGGACGGCAACGCCTCCCGGACCGCACAAGACTGGCGCCGCGTCGCCGGAGGGGGATCGGGCGGACGATAATGCTTCGGGCGGACAGCAATACCATAGCATGGGACGGCGCCGGCGTGCCCCACAGATCCTCGGGGCCGTCCACGTCGCCGACGCCGGAAACCGCCCGAACCCGGGGGGGCGCCGCGAGTGCATTGTCGTGAGGCCGGGAACAGTGCTATATGCTTCGCGCCAATCCGGTAACGCCGGGCGCCCAGCTGCGAGTTTCCACGCCATGGAGAAAGAATCGCCGTCTCCCGTGCCGACCGGCCCGGAAAAGCCCGCCCCGTCTCATAAACTCAGCCTGACAGCGCGCTTCCGTGCCTATTTTCTCGCCGGGGTGCTGGTGACAGCGCCGGCCGGGATTACGATCTATCTGGCCTGGTTGTTCATCAACTTCATCGATGGCACCATCGCGACGTTGATCCCGGGTCAGTACAATCCCGAGCAATTCATGCCGTTCAGTATTCCCGGTCTGGGTCTGCTGGCGGTCCTGGCGCTGCTGACTCTGGTGGGGGCCTTCGCCGCCGGCTATGTCGGGCGGCTGGTGGTGCGGTTGGGCGAAGGTCTGGTCGACAAGATGCCGGTGGTGCGCCACATCTACAGCGCCCTCAAGCAGATTTTCGAAAGCGTGCTGGCCCAGCAATCCACCGCCTTTCGGGAGGTGGTGCTGCTGGAATATCCGCGGCTGGGCATCTGGTCGATGGGCTTCATCACCGGACCGCCCCATGGCGAGATCCAACGGGCGACGGAGGACGAACTGATTACGGTGGTGGTGCCGACCAGTCCGATTCCCACTGCCGGCTACCTGCTTTTTGTTCCGCGCAAGGATCTGGTGGTGCTGGACATGACCGTCGACGATGGGCTCAAGGTGGTGATGTCGGGCGGTATCGTCAGTCCCCCCGATCGGCGCAGGCGTGCGGCGTCGGCGGGTGCCGCGGCCATCCGTTCGCCCGAGGAAACGGCGCCGCCCTGAACCACCAGCCGCAGCTCCGGCCCCGGCGGGGGCAGCACCGGCCGGGTCAGGCGCGGCAGGTCCGGCGGCGGCCGGTAAATGCGGCCCAGCAGCCGGGCGATGCGCCGGTGCGGGGTGGGGTGGCTGCGCAACAGCCTGACCGGCAGAGCCGCTTCGAGGGCGGCGGGATCTTCCAGGGCCTCGATCCGCTCCAGCGCCGCGATCAGGCCGATCGGGTCGTCGGTCAGGCGGATCGCACCCAGGTCGGCGGCGTATTCCTGGTTGCGCGACAGGGCCAGCCGGAGCAAAGAGATCGCCGGCACCGCGGCGGTGAACACCATCACCTGGAACATCGACAGTGCGGCGGTGCCCGAGGCGATCACCAGGACCAGCCCGGAGAACAGCGCGATCTGAGCGGTGCCCTGTGTGAGGCGGCTGATCAGGCAGGTCACCGCCAGCAGCCGGGTGTCGCCGGCGGCAAGGTGCGCGACCTCGTGGGCCAGGATCGCCCGCAACTCCCGGCCTGACAGCATGGTCAACGAGTCGCAGGAGAGGCCGATGGCGGTATGGCCCGGGCATCCGGCGGCCAGTGCGTTGATGCCGGCGTCGGGCAACCGGTAGAGTGCCGGCGTCCGGTTCAGGCCGGCCCGCGCGGCCAGTCCGGCCACGGTGGCAACCAGTTCGGGACGCGGCGTAGCCAGCGGCACGGCCCGGTGCAGGGCCATGATCGTTGCCGCCGGCAGGTGGCTGACACCGCCGAGTCCGGCCGTCACCATCGCCATCGCCATCGCCACCGCCGGTCCGCCGCCGAGAGCCCAGGCACAGGCCAGCAGCAGGCCGACCATTGCCGAGAACAGGACCACCATCCGTCGCCGCTGCCGGTCACCTGCCTGCTTGAAGGCGCCGGTGTGACTGAAGGCGGGCATCGTCGGCGCTACCGGTCGCCAGGGGCGGGTTCCTGGCCGCCACCGTGCCGCTGTCGCGGGGCCGTGTGGGGCTCCGCCGATCCGGTCCCGATCATCCGCATGCGGTGGACCTCGCTCTTTCGGGTCCACCGCGGTCTGCCGGTCGGCCCTCCGCCCACCGGGACCGACGTTACCGGTCCCGGTGGGTTACAGAGGTTCGGGTGGACGAGATAGATCTGTGTCGGTGCCCTTGCATCCTCAAGTCCGCTCCTGCGGCTTTGGGTGCGGCGACGACCCGAGACGGGGTCGCAAGGGCGTCCGCGCCATGTGGCGCGTCGCCGCGGTCGCGCGGTCGTCCCCGGCGTGGGCGGTGCCGCGCGCCGGTGGCCGACGCTAGAATACCGATTCGGAAACCTTGCGGACCAGGAAGTCGCGGAAGACCGCGATGCGTTTGGAATGGCGCAGTTCTTCGGCGTAGACGAAGAAGGACTCGAGTTTGGGGGTCTCGACCTCGGGCAGCAGCTTGACGATATCGGGTCGCCCCTCGACCATGTAATCGGGCAGGACAGCAATACCGAGTCCGCTCTCGACGGCCCGGAAGATTCCGTACATGTTATTGATCCGGAGCAACGGTTTTCTCACCGCTTGGCCGGTAGCACCCAGGTCCAGCAGCATATTGATATCGGAAATCCCCGGCCGGGCTTCGTCAGGGAAGGTGATGATGTCGTGATTATCGATATCGGCGGGTGTTTTGGGAGTGCCGCGCCGCTTCAGATAGCTGATATGGGCGAAGATGTGGAAACGGAGGGTCATCAGGTGGCGCTGGATCAGGTCGGGCTGACGCGGCGTGTTCATGCGGATCGCGATGTCAGCTTCGCGCATGGCCAGATCCAGCTCGCTGTCATCGACCAGCAGGCTGAGCTGAATGTCGGGATAGATGGCGAGGAACTCGCGGATGCGCGGGGTGAGCCAGGTGGTCCCGAAGGCCACCGTGGTCGTGATCTTGAGCGGTCCCTTGGGGTGCTCCCGGCTTTCCGAGAGCATGGCCTCGGTCATTGACAGTTTCGCGAAGACTTCGCGGGCCGTGCGATACAGCAGCTCACCTTGCTCGGTCAGAATCAAGCCGCGGGCATGCCGATGGAACAGCGGGACATTGAGGCTTTCCTCAAGCGCGCTGATCTGACGACTGACCGCCGACTGACTGAGGTTGAGGGTTTCGCCGGCATGCGTGAAACTTCCCGCTTCGGCTACAGCGTGGAAGACTCGCAGCTTGTCCCAATCCATTGTGCCCCCGTTCAGATCCCGCTGAGCCATATACGCCAATTTGGGCAAGAAACCACCGTCGGGCAACAAGAAACCACCAGAAACCTCGGGCGCCGGGGCGGGGGTGGTCCGGGAGGCATGAGACACCGGGCGCGACACGGCGCTTGTTCCGGTCGGCGCGGTTTGCAACAGTAATCGGCGCGCCGGGGTCAGGGTGCCTGGAGATAGGGGTGCCTGGTGGTGCGGGGCGCGACCGTGGCGCCGCGAAGCGGCGAGAGAGAGTGGGTGCGGTGACAGCGGCTACGGTGGCAGGGATGGAGCGGATCGGCGTCATTGGCGGCGGCGCCTGGGGTACGGCGGCGGCGGCGGCGGCGGTGCGGGCGGGGCGCGAGGCGGTGCTGTGGGCGCGCGAGGCCGACGTGGTGCTGGCGATCAACCGGGAACACCGGAACGCTCGGTTTCTGCCGGACGTGATGCTGGACGCCAGGGTGCGCGCCACCGGGCATCTGGCCGAGGCCGCCGCGGCCGACGTCGTGCTGCTGGTGGCGCCGGCCCAGCACATGCGGGCGGTGTGTCGCGAACTGGCGCGGGTGCTGGTCCGGGGCGTGCCGGTGGTGGTCTGTGCCAAAGGGATCGAAAGCGCCACCACCGCGCTCATGACCGAGGTGGTGGCGGCCGAACTGCCGGAGGCGCCGCAGGCGGTGCTGTCCGGGCCGACCTTCGCCGCCGAGGTGGCGTGCGGCCTGCCGACGGCGGTGACCCTGGCGGCGAAGGATGGGGAGTTGGGCCGGCGGCTGGTGGCGGCATTGGGCAGCCCCCGGTTCCGGCCCTATCTGTCCGACGATCCGGTGGGCGCCCAGATCGGCGGCGCGGTCAAGAACGTGCTGGCCATCGCCTGCGGCGTGGTCGAGGGGCGGCGGTTCGGCGACAATGCCCGTGCCGCCCTGATCACCCGGGGGCTGGCCGAGATCGTGCGCCTTGGCGGCGCCCTCGGCGCCCGCGCCGAAACCCTGATGGGATTGTCGGGACTGGGCGATCTGACCCTGACCTGCACCAGCCGGCAGTCGCGCAACATGTCGCTGGGGTTCGCCCTGGGCGAGGGCCGCGGTCTGGCCGAGGTTCTGGCCGGGCGGCAATCGGTGGCGGAGGGGGTCCACAGCGCCGCCGCGGTGGTGGCGCTGGCGGCGCGGCAGGGCGTCGAGATGCCGATCTGCCGGGCGGTGGACGCCATTCTCAATCGCGGCGCCGCCATCGAGGAAACCATTGACGGGCTGCTGGCCCGCCCGTTCCGGGGGGAGTGATGGCGCGGCGGGGTTCCGCTCTGATTCCTGCCCTCGGGCTGTTGGCGCTGCTGTTGCTGCCGGCCCTGTCGGATTGTGTCGTGGAAAAGGACGAACCTGCCGAGCGGGCGGTGATCGAGCCGTCCTATGCCTTTACCCTCGGTTCCGAGCAGAGCGACATCATGGCCGCGCTCGGCATGCCCGCCGAGGGGCCGCGCTTTGACCGGGTCAGCCAGACCATCGAAGTGGTTTACCGCTATCCGTTTCCGGCGATCCAGACCGAGTCGCACTTTCCCAACGGCGTGACCCGCAGCGAAATGGTCGACACCCTCCATCTGTTCTTCGACCGCAAGGGCCTGCTGGTCAGGATGGGCAGTTGGGTCGATCGGTGGTATTCTTCGGTGGTCGAAATGCCGGTCCAGCGCGTGACCGTCCTGCCGCGGGTGGTCCATTATCCGTCAGGAGAGATTACGGCGCCGAGAGTGCCGCAATAGCGCGGGGCACGGCCGGGCCGCGGGCACGGCCGAATCGCGGCGCGGGCTGTGGGGGACAGGCCCACCCGATGCCGGGATCATGGGAGGCAAGACATGGGGTGCCCGATTTCCGGCTGGTCCGGCCGCTGCGACAGACCATGGGCGCGCGCGCGCCTCGGGATGGCCTTGATCGGCCTGGCCATCGTTGGTTGCGCCGGGCCGCCGATGGCGGTGACGGTGGGCCACAGTCCGGTGGCGTATACCCAGCCCCAGGCGGTGGCGCCGCTGGCTCCGGGGATCACCGCCACCGCGCCGTTGCCGCCCTTTGTCGCGCTGGTGACGGCGCCGGTGGTCGGGGTCCGGCCGGCTCCGGCTTCGGGCGGGGGCTCCGGGACCGGTGGGCCGGGCGGCGTCGGGCCGGCGGCGCGGGCCGGCCGGCCTGACGATCCGGTGGTGACGGTGCCGGGCTATGTCCTGCCGGCATACGGCACTCCCGGTTCCCACCCCGGCGGCTGAGCGAGGCTCCGGTCCGGCGGCGGCCCGTCCGCCCGCCCCGGTTCTCCCGGAGAGACCCGGTTTACCCAGAGGGAGGCGTTTGGTTCATGCGTGACAATCCGGTGAAACGGCGGCTGGCCGGGGGCGGGCGGGCGATCGGGTGCTGGTTGAATCTGGTGTCGCCGCTGGCGGCCGAGATCGTGGCGCTGGCGGGTTATGATTGCGTGATGATCGACCAGGAGCATGGCCCGGGTTCGCCGTTGGACGCCATCGGTCAGCTCCATGCCCTGTCCGCGACTCCGGTGTCGCCGATGATCAGGGTGGCCTGGAACGATGCGGTTGCGATCAAGCGCGCGCTCGACCTCGGCGTCGAGGGGGTGATGATTCCGGCGGTGAGTTCGGCCGCGGAGGCCCGGGCGGCGGTCGCGGCCTGCCGCTATCCGCCGGCCGGCACGCGGGGCGCCGCCTACGGTTCGATCCGGGCGTCCGGTTATGGCCTGGACCGCGAGGATTATTGCAACCGGGTGAATGACCAGCTCCTGGTGATCTGCCAGATCGAGACGCTCCAGGGTGTCGAGGCGATTCCCGATATCGCCCGGGTGCCCGGGGTCGATGTGCTGTTTATCGGTCCCTACGATCTGTCGGGCAGCGCCGGCAGGCTTGGTGGTTTCGAGGATGCCGGGGTGCGGAACCTGATCGATCGGGCCGAGCGCGGGATTGTCGACAGCGGCGTCTGGTACGGCAGCGTTCCCAGCCCCGCCCGGACCACTGCGCAGCTTGTGGAGGCGGGCTGCCGGCTGATCATTTCCGGCAGCGATGTCGCTTTCGTGCGGAACGGTGCGCTTGGCGAGGTGCGGGCGTTCCGGTCGCTGACCGGTGAAGACCGGTGATACCGGTGCGTCGAAGCGGTGACGCGATCGGGACGCCAGCCGCCCGGCGTCGGAAGGGTGACGGGAGATGACCGTGTCTCAGTCCGGGCATTCCGATTCGGGACAGCGGGACACCATGGCCCGGCTGCGGGAGCCTGCGCTGCTGTCGGTGGCCGAAATGGCCCGGGCCGATGCCCTGGCCATTGCCGGCGGCATTTCCGGCGCGGCGCTGATGGAGGCGGCCGGCGCCGGAGTCGCCCGGGCGATCCTGGATCGCTGGTCACCGCGGCCGGTGGTGGTGCTGTGCGGGCCGGGCAACAACGGCGGTGACGGCTTCGTGGCCGCCCGTTATCTGGCCGAGGCCGGCTGGCCGGTCCGGCTGGCGCTGCTGGGGGGGCTCCGGGGGTTGCGCGGCGACGCCGCGTCGGCGGCGGCACGCTGGCCGGGCAGCGTCGGGTCGCTGGCGGCGGTGTTGGCCGAAGGGAGCGACTGGCTGGACGGCGCGACCGCAGGCGGGGCGCCGCTGGTGGTCGACGCCCTGTTCGGCGCCGGGCTCAGCCGGCCGCTGGAGGGCAGCGCGCGGGCCGTGGTCGAGGCGGTGACGGCGCGGCGGCTGCCGGTGGTCGCGGTGGACATGCCCAGCGGCGTCCACGGTGACACCGGGCAGGTGCTGGGCGCCGCGTTTCACGCCGGGCTGACGGTGACGTTCTTTCGCAAGAAGCCGGGCCACCTGCTGCTGCCCGGCCGGAGCCACTGCGGGGTGCTCCGGGTGATCGGGATCGGGATTCCGGGGTCGGTGCTCGACGAGATCGCGCCTGCGGCCGTCGAGAACGATCCCGAAGCGTGGCTGGCCGGCTTTCCCTGGCCCCATGCCGATGGTCACAAGTTCAGCCGCGGCCATGCCCTGGTGGTGGGCGGCGGGCGCATGACCGGGGCGGCGCGGCTGGCGGCGCGGGCGGCGCTGCGGGTTGGCGCCGGGTTGGTGACGGTGGCGTGTCCGGCCGAGGCGTTTCCGATCTATGCCACCGCGCTGGTTTCGATCCTGGTCGAACCGGTGGCCGACGCCGCCGGATTCGCGAACCTGCTGGCCGATGCCCGGCGCAATGCGGTGCTGCTGGGTCCGGGCGCCGGGGTGACCCCGACATTGCGGCGGCAGGTGCTGGCGGTGCTGGGGACCGACCGGGCCACGGTGCTGGACGCCGATGCGCTCACGGTGTTCGCCGGGGCGGCCGGGACGCTGTTCGAGCGGTTGACCCCCCGGTGCCTGTTGACCCCCCATGGCGGCGAATTCGCCCGGTTGTTTCCGGCCGAGGTCACCGATCCCGCGACCTCGGCCGACAAGCTGGCGCGGGCGCGGGCGGCGGCGGCGCGTTCGGGTGCGGTGGTGGTGCTCAAGGGGGCTGACACCGTGATTGCCGCGCCTGACGGCCGGGCCGCGATCAACGCCAATGCGCCCCCGGAACTGGCCACCGCCGGGGCAGGCGACGTGCTGGCCGGGCTGGCGGTGGGGCTGATGGCCCAGGGCCTGCCCACCTTCGAGGCCGCGTCGGCCGCGGTCTGGCTTCATGGCGAGGCCGCCAGCGGGGTCGGTCCGGGCCTGATCGCGGAGGATCTGCCGGAGGCGTTGCCCCGGGTGTTGGCCGGGCTGCGGACGCGGGCCGAAGGGGTGAAGCGCTGAGTGGGTTCGGGTCCGGTCCATTTTTTGGTAATTGGCCTGTTTGCGGCAGAATTGTTATGCTATAGACACCGTCGCGCCGGCCAACCGGCGGGCGGGAAGTCGTGTGTGCATGCCGCAAATGCCGGAGCGGGCGTGGCGGAACTGGTAGACGCGCTGGATTTAGGTTCCAGTGACGCGAGTCGTGGGGGTTCGAGTCCCTTCGCCCGCACCATGGCAAGGCCGCCCGCGGTTCCGGTCGGGAACGGGTCTTCTTTTCGGATGGGCTTTCAGTCAGATGCAGATTACCGAGACCAGCGTCGACGGCTTGAAACATGAATTCAAGGTTGTTGTTGCCGCCCAGGAGATCGACGCCAAGATCCAGGCCAAGCTCCAGGAACTGACCCGGACCGTGAAACTGCCCGGCTTCCGGCCGGGCAAGGTACCGTTGACGGTGGTTCGCCAGCGTTACGGCGGGTCGGTGACGGACGAGGTGGTCAAGGCCGAAGTCGGCGAAGCCACCCAACGGGCGGTCAGTGAGCACGGCCTGCGGGTCGCGATGCAGCCGGTCTTCGATGTGGCTCCCTACAACCCGGGCCAGGACCTGGAGTTCAAGGTGGTGCTTGAGGTGCTGCCGGACTTCGAGCCCGTGGACTTCGCCACCATCGAGGTGGAGCGCCTGGTGTCCGAGGTGGACGAGGCCGCGGTCGACGCCATGATCACCGGCCTTGCCGGGTATTCCCGCAGCAGCGGGCCGATGACCGAGGACCGGGGCGCCGCCGCCGGCGATATCGCGGTGATCGACTTCGCCGGAACCGTGGATGGCGAGGCCAGGGACGGGATGACCGCCACCGGACACGAGCTGTCGCTGGGGCAGGGCAGCTTTTTACCCGACTTCGAACGTGGCCTGGAGGGTGCGCGGGCGGGCGAACACCGTCAGATACGGGTGACCTTTCCCGCCGATTACGGCAGCCCCGATCTGGCCGGTCGCGAGGCGGTGTTCGAGGTGGACGTAAGGGAGCTGCGCAGCCCGGTGCCGGCGGTCATCGACGACGCGCTGGCCCAACGTTTCGGGCTCGAAGATCTGGCGGCGTTGCGGGCGTCGGCGCGTGCCCGCCTGGTCAAGGAATATGAGGGCCTCAGCCGGCGGCGGCTGAAGCGGGCGCTGCTGGACCGATTGGCAGAGTTGCACGACTTCGCCGTGCCGCCGACCATGGTTGACGTGGAGTTCGAGGCGGTCTGGACCCAGTGGGAGAGCGAGAAGGAGGCCGGCCGCCTGCCGCCGGCCGAACTCGGGCGCGACCCGGAGACGCTCAAGGCCGAATATCGGGCCATCGCCGAACGCCGGGTCCGGCTCGGCCTGCTGGTGTCGGAGATCGGCCGGCGCAACGGCATCAAGGTCTCCCAGGACGAGCTGAACCGGGCGCTGGTGGCCGAGGCGCGGCGCTATCCGGGCCACGAGCGCGAAGTGCTGGACCTGTTTCGCAAGAACGAGCATGCGGCGGAGCGGTTGCGGGCGCCGCTTTACGAGGGCAAGACCGTCGACTTCATCCTGGAACTGGTCAGGGTCACCGACCGCAACGTTTCCCTGGAGGAACTGCGCCGGGACCCTGACGAAACCGATGGCGCCGCAGCGTGACGCAGATTGACCGTGGACCGGAGCGGGTTGGCCGCTCCGGCGTCCCAGAAGGACTCTGACCGGGGAACGGGGAGAGCGACCAGCGATGTATCCCTTCGAGACACAGATGAATGCCCTGGTACCGATGGTTGTCGAACAGACCAATCGGGGCGAGCGGGCCTTCGATATTTACTCACGGCTGCTCAAAGAGCGCATTATCTTTCTGATCGGCGGGGTCAATGACCCTGTGGCCAGTCTGATTTGTGCTCAGTTGCTGTTTCTTGAATCCGAGAATCCCAGCAAGGATATCTCGTTCTACATTAACTCGCCGGGTGGCATCGTCACCTCCGGGCTCGCGATCTACGACACGATGCAGTACATCCGTCCCGACGTGTCGACGGTCTGTATCGGTCAGGCGGCCTCCATGGGCTCGCTGCTGCTGGCGGCCGGCGCCCCGGGCAAGCGGTTCTGTCTGCCCAACGCCCGGATCATGCTGCATCAGCCGTCGGGCGGGACTCAGGGACAGGCCGCCGATATCGAAATCCAGGCCCGGGAAATCCTGACCCTGCGCCGGCACCTGGACGAGATTTATGCCCGGCACACCGGACAGACTCTTGAGACCATCGAGGCGACCATGGAACGGGACAAATTCATGTCGCCCGACGAAGCCAAGAGCTTCGGCCTGATCGACGAGGTGGTGTCCAAGCGTCCGAATCCGTCCAACGATCTGTGAGGCCGGGGGGACGCGCCGGCGGCCGGGTGGGGGTCTGTCCCGTCACGGACGCCGGAGCCGGAGCGGGGCGCAATTCCCGGGACCCGGAACAAATTATTGAACGTCGCCGCCAAATTGGTGTTGAATAGCAGATCGGCGCGTTTACGCTTGCTGTTGTCGGGCCAGTCGGTGGTCGTGGGCCGGCGTCGGTGACGGGAATGCCGGGTGCCGCGTCGGCGACAGAGTGGCTGAAACGCCAACGCGGCAGCAGGGTTACGGAGTTGACATGAGCAAGTCCAGCGGCAGCGATTCCAAGAATACGCTCTACTGCTCGTTTTGTGGCAAGAGTCAGCATGAGGTCCGCAAGCTAATTGCCGGGCCGACGGTGTTCATCTGCGATGAATGCGTCGAATTGTGCATGGACATTATTCGCGAAGAGAACAAGACCACGCTGGTCAAATCTCGCGATGGGGTTCCGACGCCACGAGATATCAATGCAGTACTTGATGACTATGTGATCGGTCAGGAGCATGCCAAGCGCGTGCTGGCGGTCGCGGTCCATAACCATTACAAGCGGCTGGCCAACAGCAACAAGCACAGCGATGTTGAGTTGGCCAAGTCCAATATCCTGCTGATCGGGCCGACCGGCAGCGGCAAGACCCTGCTGGCCCAAACGCTGGCGCGGATCATTGACGTGCCGTTCACCATGGCCGACGCCACGACCCTGACCGAGGCCGGCTATGTTGGCGAGGATGTGGAAAACATCATCC
>PLTC01000248.1 GCA_003165295.1 Rhodospirillales bacterium
CCATGTGAAACAGCGAAGAGCCTTAGATATTTCCTTGTATCTCGCCTGACTTCTTCCAGGGAAGCCGAGTGAACGTCAATCAGGTCCCGGGGCGCCGCCGAAAGATCACCAAACCGGGTGATCAGAATCTGCATCCGTTCGTGGGGTTTGGGTCCGGTATTCGAGAGATAGGCCATATATTCTTCGAGCAAAGCCTGGTACGTGGCTTGCATAGCGGCGAACGCGGCTGGCTTGCCGACCCGGAGCGGCGGCTCCCCGGCCAGCTTCCGGGTCACCAGCGCCTCGATCGGCGCCGCAGTCAACACCTGATCCTTTTGCACCGCCTCCCGGACCAGCCTGGCCGCAGCTTCGCGAATTCGGCGCAGGGTGAAACTGATCACCCGGCCCAAATTCTCCGGTGTCATCCAGCCCTTGCACAGATAGTCCTGGGCGCCGGCATCAATGCATGCCCTACCGATGTCTTCGTCGTCGCGACCGGTCAGCACCACCACCGGAACGTCCGGTGCAACGGCGATAATCCTGCTGATTGTGTCAAGCCCGGTAGAGTCTGGAAGGCCGAGGTCCAGCAAGATCAGATCAAACTTTTCATCCAATAGCCGCGTCAACGCCTTGCCGATGCAATCAACCACCTCGATCTGATAAGGAGAAGCGGATGTCGCCAAGCAGTGCCGAACCGCAAGGGCATCAGCGCGACTGTCCTCCACTATCAATAGGCGATCGATTTGGGCCGGTTGGGCGGTCATCGAAAACTTCCAATTCCCCATGTTCCGCGGTAAAACTATCGGTGCCTCCTGGAAATTGTCAACGGCTATTTTTAGTAACCTTCCAAATTGAGGTATTGGCGGTAGCGATTTGGGCGTACTTCTTCGCTTGATCAAGCACTTGACCGGAGTGCGGACGCGCCCGGACCCCGAGGTGGGAAGACGGCGCAGCAGCGGCCCGGGCGCGGCGCAGACCGGGCACCGGCGGCAGAATCGTGGCAGGCGACGGGAGAGGATGCCGGCCACGCCTCCGACGTCGGAGAACCGTCGCGCCGGGGATCTTCCTGAAACAGGTATGCGGTATGCTGATTTCAAGGGCCGCCATGGCGGTTCGCCAACGAACTCGTTGCCCACCGGGTCATGGAACCGCAGGAACAGGTCCCGAAGAGCGGCGTCGCCGCGGCTTCTTCGGACCCTTGGGGTCTTCGTGCCGCCTGCGGTGATTTAAGAAGTGGAGGAAAATCCCGTCTCCGTGACCATTCGGGCGACCACCGGCGGCGGACGGGAAGGCGCCATCGATGGGTCCCGCGGGGGTCCCGGCGGAAGGATGCGCGGGCTCTGCCCCGGAACCCCACCAGGGCTCTGCCCCGGACCCGCCAAAGGCCGACAGTCTTTGGAAACCGGAACAAGAGGTATGGAAAACGGAGTCTTTGTCCAGTGCGCCCTCCGGGCTTTCCCCGCAGTGGTCCGCCGCCCTTCCTTCAATCGACGTTGATACGCTCCCGCAACTGCTTGCCGGTCTTGAAAAACGGAATGTACTTCTCGGTAACGGTGACCGCTTCGCCGGTCCGTGGATTGCGGCCGGTGCGGGCGTCGCGCCGTTTGATCGAAAAGGCCCCGAAACCCCGCAATTCCACCCGGTCTCCCCTGGCCAGGGCCTCGGTGATTTGGTCGAAAATCGTGCCGACGATTTTTTCAATGTCACGCTGGTAAAGATGCGGATTGCGCTCCGACAACCGCAGGATCAACTCCGACTTGGTCATGGCCGTGGTGGCTCCCTGCTGCAAGGCGTGCGACCGGTGGGGCCCGAAGCCCTTGGGACCGATGCCGGCCACCCCGCCGCCAGCATCGCCCACGGGTTCCGAGCCTGCCTCAAGCGCGCGCCTTCGTCAAGGATAACCCTTTATCCCGCAAACCTTTTTCAGATCGGAGGACCGCGTCCGGGGATGGCCCCGGATCGGGGCCGAAACGGGACCGGTCTCGGCGGAACCCCGATCTCAATGGACCTGCCCGGTTCTTGAAGGACGCTTGGATTCCCAGGTATTCGCTTCTAATATCCGGCAAACTCCGGGCGTCGCTCCCCAGAGGTCGGGAGTTGCGGCGTCCAGAGGCCCTCACCGTGACCGGATGTCCTGCCAGATGATTCGATCCAGTACCTTCGAAGTCTGTATCGAGGTTTCGGGCAAACCCGAGATCGAGGGCATCTACCCGGACGAGGCGACGGCGCTCGGTCGCGCCCAGGACTTGCTCAAACTGGCAAAATACACCGCCGTCCGGGTCTTCCGGGTCAGCGCCAGCGACTCTCACACACTTGTTTTCGAACAGTTCTACAAGGGTGGCGGCAGCGGCTCGGTGATCGCGGGAATCGAGCAGGCCTATGTCTGCACTGCGGCCAGTGACGTTTATTCCTTCGAAAGCCGCCAGACTTTGCTAAGATTGTTGCGTCACTATTTCGATCAGCAGTTGACCACACCCCTTGAGCTGCTCCATGACGCCATGGCCCTGCGTCTTCTCGAGCGCGATACGTTGCTGTTCAGCCAGGCCGGGCACCGGCTGGCCGCGATACAGGCGCAACAACTCCAGGTCCGGCCGGCCGACCGGCATGAGGCGCTGAGCCGGCTGTTCCGGGAGATTCTCGACCTTTCCAGGGAGTCCGAACGGCTCCTGCCCTATGCCGGGACTCTTGCCGCCCGGGGGCTGACCGCCCTGGTGGCCCAGGTGACCGCGGAGCTGCCGCCGGAGCAGCAGGGGCGCGTCGTGACCTTTGCGGTGGCGCGCCTCCTGCGGGAGGCCCGCGACTGGCCGCTCAAGCTGGAGGCGGCCTGTGGCCTGTTCGCCGAGGAGCAGAGCCCGGCCGCCGCAGCCTGGCTGGACGGGGTTCTGGCCGAAGTCGTGGACGGCAACGAGGCGATCAAGGCGGTGTTGGGCTACGCTCCCAACCTCGCGACCGCCCTGGAGGCGCTGCTGGCGGTGATCGACGGCTCCTGGGACAGCCGTCTGCCCGGCACCCGCTCGGTGCAGAAACTCAGCGATATCCTGGACCGGCAGCCGCTGCCGCGGGTGCGGGCGGCGCTGCTCGGCCGGATCGCCTCGGCCCTCGGCGGCCGGACGCCGTTGACCCGGCTGGATCGGGCCGGCAATGGCGTGGCCCTGAAGCACCTGCTGCCGAAACTCCAGCAATTCGGTGGCTTCATGGGCGGGGTGGCCATGAGCGAGGCGCTGACCCGTCGGGCCAAGGTCGACTTCAGCAGCGGTCCCGAAGACCTGTCCTTCGAGGGCACGGTCGCCGCGCTCAGCGGCTTCCTGCCCGGACCCGCCCGCAAGATCGGCTATCTGCTCGATCTGCTGTCGTCGGATCTCGGACGCCGCAAGGCCCACTTCCTCACCCAGGAAATCGCCGCGCTGTTTTCGGAACTGCGCGGCATCCGCGACTTCGCCCCGCATGTCGACAGCAGTTGGTCGCAGGCCATGGTCCGGGAAGACTTCCGGCGCCGGCTGTATCAGGCCGGCATTCCCCATCGACTGGCCGATGGCCTGATGCGGAAACTGGATCAGGTCAAGGACGGGCCGCCCCGGGCCGGCAGGATGCCGGCCGCCACCGCTGCCCGGCCAAGGCCGACGGCGGAACCGGAAGGAGAGATGGGCGGGTTGGTGCTGACCTGTCGTGGCGTCCGCCATGTGGTGACGGCGGAGGAAACACCTTTTACCATCGGCCGCAGTCCCGACTGCGGGCTCGCCGTCGATTGCGCCATGGCCTCGCGTTCCCACGCGGTGATCGAGGTCGAAGGCGGGGACTTTGTCCTGGTGGACCGGAGCAAGAACGGAACCTTTGTTCAGGGTGCCGATCGCAGGACCACCGCGCTGTCGAAAGGTTCCATGGTCCTGCCGGAACAGGGAACCATTACCATCGGCGTCGCCGGCGACAGCCCCGAGATTACGGAAAACGCGGTCGTTGGCTTTCAGCGGGTGCGGACGCCTTGACAACCCGATGGAAAAAACCCGAGAATGTACAATCGTTTTCATGGAAGACGGAACATCACCTTGGATGGCCACCCGCCGGAATGTGGTTGAATGCCTCAGGATGATCCCCCGACGTCGGCTCGGCCCCAGGCTTCAGGCTGCCAGGACGGCGCCGTGAACCGGGTTGCCGTGATTCAGGACGCTGTGGACCGGCTGGACCAGGGGTTCGGTGTCTTCGACGGTGACCGGGTGCTGGTGGTGTGCAATCGTGCCTTCGGCGCGTTGCTGGGGGCCGATGGTGACGCGGTCGCCTGCGGCCGTCGCTTCCAGGACCTGTTCGGGCATGAGCCCGATGGCCGGTGCGAAGAACGGGCCATCGGTCACCACCGGGTCGAGATCCGCGAACACCCGACCGGTGACGGCGGCGTGGTGGTGGTAAGCGACCTTGCCGGACGCGAGTGTACCGGCGGCGCCGAACAGTTGCGTCGCGCCCGCGAAGAACTGGAACAGAAGGTCGAGGAGCGCACCCACGAATTGCGCGCCGAGATCGCCGAGCGCCAGCGGGCCGAAGCCACCCTGCGCAAGCTTTCGATGGCGGTGGAGCAGAGCCCGGCCTCGGTGCTGATTACCGACGCGGCCGGCGTCATCGAATACGCCAATCCCAAGTTTCTCGAAGTGACGGGTTATACCGCCGACGAGGTCATCGGGCGCAACCCTCGTTTTTTGCGTACAGGCCACACCAGCCTCGAACAATATCAGGAGTTGTGGAAAACCATCCTTTCGGGTCGGGAGTGGCGGGGCGAACTCTATAACCGGCGCAAGGACGGCACCGGCTTCTGGGAATATGCCTCGATTTCGCCGATCACCTCGGCGTCGGGCGCCATCACCCACTTCGTTGCGGTCAAAGAGGACATCACGGTCCGTAAGGGTTACGAGGAGCGGCTGCTGCGCCAGGCCCACTACGACCAGTTGACCGGCCTGCCCAACCGGCTGTTGGCCCTGGATCGCCTGACCCAGGGGCTGGCCCGCATGCGCCGCGAGAACACGCTGCTGGCGGTGCTGTTCATCGACCTCGACCACTTCAAGAGCGTCAACGACACCCTGGGCCACGCGGCCGGCGACCAGTTGCTGAGCGAGACCGCCCAACGCCTGACCGCCTGCGTGCGCGACGAGGATACGGTCGCCCGCTTTGGCGGCGACGAATTCATCATCCTGCTGACCGGCCTGCGCTCGCCGATGCAAAGCGAGGTCGTGATCGAAAAGATCGCGGCCGCCTTCGGGACGCCGTTTCGGATCGAAGGCCAGGAAATCTTCAGTTCGGCCAGCGTGGGCATCACCATCGCGCCGCTCGACGGCACGGATCCGCATATCCTGATGCGCAACGCCGATGTGGCCATGTA
>PLTC01000159.1 GCA_003165295.1 Rhodospirillales bacterium
GGGCCGACCAGCAGCACGCCCTTGGGAATCTTGCCACCCAGGCGCTGGAACTTCTGCGGGTCCTTCAGGAATTCGACGATCTCCTCAAGCTCCTGCTTGGCCTCGTCGATGCCCGCGACATCGTCGAAGGTGACCCGGCCAACCTTTTCGGTCAGCAGGCGCGCCCGCGACTTGCCGAAGCCCATGGCCTTGCCGCCGCCCGATTGCATCTGGCGCATGAAGAAAATCCAGACGCCGATCAACATCAGCATCGGGAACCAGCTCAGCAACACGCTGAAGATCGACGGCACGTTGGTATCGTCGGGCAGCGCGCTGATGCGTACCCCCTTCTGAGTCAGCCGGTCGACCATATTGGCCTCGGGCGGCGTGAAGGAGGAGAAAGAGCGGCCGTCGGTGAAGTGGCCGGTCACCTGATTGCCCTTGATCAGCACGTCCGAAACCTGACCACGGTCGACATCCGCCAGGAATTCACTGAACGGTACCGTGGTTTGCGGACCACGGGTCGACGATGTCTGAAACAGGTTGAACAGGGCGACCAGCAGCAGCCCGATGATGATCCAAAGCGCCAGATTTTTGCCAAAATTGTTCACGGTGACAGCCTTTCGTCGAACCCAGCGGGACGGTGGTCGGAAGCCCGCGCGAGGACCAACCCGCACAATACTACGTTTCCAGAACTTAGATAAGGCCCGCGTTGTTCCAGGCAACACCAAATGTCGCGCCGGCCAGCGGCATGGCGGGGGCGAACAGGAGGTCGGAGGTCGCCGGCCGGCCGGACCGACTGATTCCCAGGTGAGGGACCGCGAGCAGGCCGTGTTGGTCGCGGAGCGCGGGCAGGGTCGCCCGGGCCGGAGCCGGGACCGGCGGCTGTCGTGTGGCGTCGATCCGGTCGCGGGCCTCAAGCCAGCCGTCATCGCCAAGTGCGCCGATGACGACGCCGTTGCCGGCGTCAGGAGCCAGCCGGATCAGGAATCGTCGGTCCCACCAGAGCCGCCGGCCAGGAGCGAGCGCCGCGGGAGCGGCGGCGTCGGCGGGCTCGCGTACCACCAGCAGCCGGTGACGGTGGCGCAATATCCGGCAGCCGGCCAGCGTTCGGCCGTCGGGCAGTCCGCGGCCGATGGCGCCGAACAACAGGTCGAGCCCCTCGCGTCGGGGCGGCGGATCGGCGCGCCCAACCACGGCGAGGCAGCGCGCCAGCGCCCGGCGGCCAATCTCCCCGGGAGCGGCGGCCAGCGGTTCCGGTTCAAGCCAGACAAAGCCACGGGGATCCACCGCGGCCGAGCGACCGAGCAGCGCCGCAGTGGCGTCGTCCAGTGCCGCCCGGGCCAAACCGAGCCGGCGGGCGGTTTCGGCGAGCCCGCGGCTGGTCAGGCCCTCCCGGCCAAGGGTGTCGGTGGCCCGGCGCAATCGGCCCCGGGCATAGGTGGTGGCAAGGTTGGAAGGGTCGTGGTGCCAGGTCAGGCCGAAGGCCAGCAGGGTGGCCTCCAACCGGGTCTTGGGTTGGCACAGCAGGGGGCGCAGCAGCCGCAGCGCGGGGAGTTCACGGATGGCGGCCATGCCCGCAAGGCCGTCAAGCCCGCTGGCCCGGGAGAGTCGGAGCAGCAGGGTTTCGGCCTGGTCGTCCCGGTGGTGGGCCAGCATCAGATGCAGCAACCCGGCTTCGGCCGCGTGTTCGATCAACAGGCGGTAGCGTGCGGCGCGGGCGGCGTCCTGAATGCCGGTCACCGGCTTGTCGCCGTGCCAGGTCAAGATGACGTGGGCGATGCCCCGGGCCGATAACCGGGCGTTAACCGCGGCGGCCTCGGCGGTCGATTCGAGGCGCAGGCGGTGATCGACGGTCAGCGCGAGCACCGAGCCGCCCCGGGCTTCCGCCCATTGGTGGCACAGCAGGCACAAGGCCAGACTGTCGGCGCCGCCGGACACCGCCACCGCCAGCCGCGGTTGCGGCTCGAAACCACCAAGACCGGCCATCAGCGCCGCGAACTCTCCGCTGCCGATCGGGCGGCCATCACCGGCGGCGCGATCGGCGCCGCCCTCAGCGGTCATCGCCGGTCGGAGGTCACGGGCAGCTCAGCTTCTTGCGTTCCTGCTCGGCCCGCCGTTTGAGACTGGCGGCAGCGGTGGGAAATTGGGCTCCGACCTGGTCGAAGGTCTTGCAGGCGTCATTCTTTCGGTTCAGGGACGCCAGTGCCATGCCGAGTTTCAGCAGATTATCCGGCGCCTTGGGGTTCTTGGGGTATTTCTGAAAGCCGTCGGCGAAGGCCACCGCGGCCTCGGTGTATTGGCCCCGAACATAATAGGTTTCGCCGAGCCAGTATTGGGCGTTGCCGGCCAGCGGGCTGTCGGGGTGCTGGGCCACGAAGGCGATCAGGGATTTTTCGGCCTGATCGTAGTCGGCCTTGCGAAGCAGACCGAAGGCTTCGTCGTACTGTTCCTGGACATTGGGCGGGACGCCGCCGAGACCGGGGCCGGAGGCCGTCGAGGCGGTGGCCTGGGTCTGGGCCGATGGCGTCTCCGCCGGTTTGGCGGCGCCTTTGCCGGTGGTGCCCGACGGTGGTGTCGGCGCCGATGTCGCGGCCGGCTTGGCCAGGGCGGGGGTGTCGGCCGGCCTGGCCGCACCGGTCTCTCCGCCCTTGGAGTCCCTGGATTCGAGTTGGGACAGGCGGAAGTCCAGATCGGTGGACAGCTTTTCCAGCCGCTCACGAACCTGGGTCACGCCGAATTCGGTTTCTTCATATTTGCCGACCATTTCCTGGACGGTCCGCTCCAGTTGCGACAACCGGATTTCGAAGTCGGCGGCCTGGGTTGGCGCCACCGGTCCGCCGGCCGCGACCGGGGCGTTCCCGCCGCCGCGGGCAAGCTGCCGCTGGAGCGTTGCCACCTGATTTTCCAGTCGCTCTAACCGGTCGGAAAGGTCGGTCTGGTCGGCATATTGGGCCCGTGCCGGGACGGACCAGAGCCAGACCGCAGGCACGGACATTCCGGCCACTATCAGCAGGCCAAAGACGCACCATAACTGCGCCGGGCGGAGGCAGGGGAAAGCGGGCTTGCCGGTCATGGCGTCACCATGGCGTTCGAGGCTTCAAGGACTTCGGGTGGCGCAGAGTTCAGGGCTGGGGCAGGGCTCCGGCGGGCCACCGCGGGACATCTGCCCCGCGGCGGGTCGCAGCCGGTGGCGTCAGTTGACGATGGTCACGCCGCGCCGGTTCTGGGCGAAGGCTTCCTCGGTGTCGCCAACCACCGCCGGACGCTCCTTGCCATAGCTGATGATGGCCACCCGGCTCGGGCTGATGCCGAGTGCGGTCAGATAGTTCTTGACCGCAGTGGCGCGACGGTTGCCGAGGCCAATATTGTACTCGCGGGTTCCGCGCTCGTCGCAATGACCTTCGACGGTAACGGTAACCTGTTCGTACTGCTTCAACCATGCGGCCTGACGGTCGATGGTGGCACGTGCCTCGGGCGTCAGGTCGGAGCGGTTATACTGGAAGAACACCCGGTCGCCGACATTGGCGGCAAGGTCTTCCTGGGAGCCGGGCCGCACGGACCCGATACCACCTTCGGTTCCGTTTGACGACAGACCGCTGTTGCCAAGACCGGCGCCGGTGGCGTTGCCGGTGTCCTTCGGCGTCGAAGAGCAGGCCGCCATCAGAACAACGGCTGCAAACAGGCTCAATACCTTCAAATACATGGGTGACCCCCTGGAGCGATAGCCAAATTCGGCCGAAAGCGTGATCGAGAACGGCACCGGATATTTCCGTCGGGCGCGGACGGAACCGTTGTCTTCCGGCCGTCAGACAATGGTGCCGCAAGGACGTGAGGGAAAATACTGAACATCTGTTAAGGAAGCAAGGGCGACCATGCCGGATCCGAAGCATCCACCGGCGTAATCACCCGCCGCTCGTTACCGCCGAAAAGATTCACGGTATAAAGGCTGGCGGTCCGGCCCCGGCCGTCACCCGACGAGCCTTCGCGGAAGAACATCAGCACCCGGCCGTTGGGCGCCCAGGTCGGTCCTTCGGCGTGGTAGGATTCGACCAGCGTGCGCTCGCCGGTGCCATCGGGATGGATGACGCCGATGGCGAAGCGGCCGCCGGCGATCTTGGTATAGGCGATGTACTCGCCGGTCGGCGACCACACCGGTCCGCCATATTGCCCGGCGCCGAAGGTGATCCGCTTCACGTCCGAGCCGTCGGCGTTCATCGTGTAAATCTGCTGGATGCCGCCGCGGTCCGATTCAAAGGCGATCCGGCTGCCGTCGGGGGAATAGGAGGCCGAGGTGTCGATGCTGGGGCCGCCGGTGAGTTGGGCCTGACGACGGCTGCGCAGATCGAGGGTGTAGATGTTGCTGTTGGCGCCGCCCGACAGGCTCATGATCACCTTGCCGCCGTCGGGAGAGAACCGCGGCGCGAAGGTCATGCCCGGAAAGTCGCCTACGACCTGTTGCTGCCCGGTCTCGATATTGAAGAGATAGACCCGCGGCTTCTGGCCATAATAGGACAGATAGGTGATTTCCTGGGAGTTCGGCGAGAACCGCGGCGTCAGCACCAGGGTATTGTCGTTGGTCAGGAAGTGATGGTTCTCACCATCCTGGTCCATGATCGCCAACCGCTTCTGGCGGTGGAGGGCCGGGCCGCTCTCGGCGATGTACACGATGCGGCTGTCGAAGTAGCCGCCGACGCCGGTGATTCTCTTGAAGACGGCGTCGGCCACCTTATGGGCCACCCGCCGCCAGTTGTCGGGCGTCGAGAAGAAGGCGAGGCCGGTCATCTGTTGTTCGGAAAGCACGTCCCACAGCCGGAATTCCACCCGGAGTTGGCCGTCGGGCTGGAGCGCCGCGGCCCCGGTGACCAGCGCCTGGGCCTGGAGCAGCTTCCAGTCGGCAAAGCGCGGCTGGGCCTGGGCGGCGCCGGCATCCTGGACGAAGCCAGCGGGATCCAACGGCCGGAAATATCCCGACCGTTCCAGGTCGGCGGACACCACCGAGGCGATCCGCTGTCCCAGGCCGGCATCACCACCGCCAAGAAAGGGCGTGATCGCGATCGGGATTGGTTCAATGGTGCCGCGGCTGATTTCGATATGGAGGTCGGCACGGGCGGGCATGGCGCAGGTCAGGATGGTCAGCACCAGCACGGCGCCGAATCCGGACCAGACTCTTGGCAGGAAGGTGGCCATCATGGGTCAGTCCTTTGGATTGAAGGTGAAGGTGCTATTATGCCACTCGTTATACTTTTCCGGCGGCAGCGGCAGCGGCTGACAGCGCGGATTTTGCACCGCGCGCAAGGCCCGCTCGGCCGCCGCACGATAGGCCGGGTCGGTGGCCATCCGGGCGCGATTGGCCTCCGGGATTTCCGCGTGGGTGACCCGGCCATCGGCGGCGATCTCCAGTTTGATGTCGACGGACAGGTCGCCGGCTTCTCCTGCGGGCGTAAGCCAGCATGGCGCGATTTTATCGCGCACGCCATCAATCTCGCTCGAAGTCAGGGTGTTTGACAGCAGCGAGGTTGCGCCGGCGCTGGTGCTGGGGGGTGCCGGTCGCTCGGGGTGAGAGGGGGTCGGGGGCGACGGCGTGTTCGCCGGCCGGAGTTTCTCAACGTCCTTGAGCACCGACGCCAGCGACGTGGTCTCGGCCGGTGGGGGTGGTTTCTGTTCTGGCGGTTTTTTCTCCGGCGGCTTCTCCGCAACCGGCTTTGCCGGCGTCGGTTTCGGCGGTTCGGACTTCGGCGGTGCCGGCTTTGGCGGCACCGGCTTCTGCGGCTCGGCCTTTGGCGGCGCCGGCTTCGGTGGTTCGGGCTTTGGTGGCACCGGCTTTGGTGGCACCGGCTTCGGCGGTTCCGGCTTGGGCTGCGGCTTGGGCTGTTCTGCCGGCGCTTCGTCCGATGGTTCCGGCGGTGGTGGCGGCGGCGGTTCGGGCTTGGGAGGGGTTGGTTTGGGCGGCGGTGGCGGCGGAGGGGTGTCCTCGACGGCTTTCACCGGCGGT
>PLTC01000186.1 GCA_003165295.1 Rhodospirillales bacterium
TGGTGGGGTCCAGGGGCAAGGCCCCGAACCAGCCCGAGTCCAGCCATGCCCCCTTACGATTGCCTGGTCGTCACCAATCAGCTCCCGTGGGGCTTTTGCTACGAGATGATGACGGAAATTGCGGCTGCCCTGACCGCCAGGGGCCTCCGGGTTCGAAAATATGTGATCAACTCGAGCCGAATGGACGATCAGGCACAGGCCTTCGCCAAGGATGTCGTCCAGCAGGTGCAGCGCAATCCCCACCTGTTCATCGTCGACATGATGAACCGGCGGCGGCTGAACACCCTGGACGGGCTACGGCAAATTCCAATCTTCAACGTCTTCACCGACGCTCCCTATGTCATGCACGAGGACGTGCTGTCGATGACGGCGTCTTCGGTGATCGGCTATTCGGACCGAAATCATCGGGAATATCTGGAGGACATGGGCGTCGGCTGCCGGCATGTGTTCTTTCCCCACGCCGGCCCCGAGCCCGATGCCGGGTGGCCGGCCAGCCGGGACCGGCCGATTCCGATTCTGCTGATGGCCCACTTCCGGTCGCGTCCGAGCCGCCGGGACTTTCTGGCAAGCTTCGGCGCCACCGACCCGCTGGTGCTGCGATTGATCGATACCACCCTCGACCGCATCATCGACGACAACCGGGAGCCCTATATCGCCTTCAAGGACAGTTGCCGGGACCTGTCGGTGGACTGGCGTCAGGCTTTCACCGCAGAGACCCTGGCCCGACTGGTGGGTGAACTCACGATCTGGGTCGAACGCGAGACCCGCTACCGCATTCTCCGCCAGCTCGACGGCCTGCCGGTTCACATCGCCGGGGTGATCAGTGACGATTATTTCGACTGGCGACCGGAAACCCTGGTCCGCCTCGGCGCCCAAACCACCACCGAATGCCTGGCTCTGCTCCGCCAGTCAAAGATTCTGTGCAACACCATCGCCGTCCGCCCCGATGGCGCCCACGAACGCCTGTGGTACGGAGTGGCCAGCGGCGCCGCGGTGGTGACCGACGCTTCGGCCCTGGTGGCCGGCGATTTCAGGAACGGCCGGGACATGTTCTTTTTCGAGAAGGGCTATCGCCGGGTCCGGGACACGGTGGAGACCATGCTCCACGACACCGACCTGGACGCGGTCACCACCGCCGCCCGCCACATCTACCGCCGCCGGCACACCTGGAACCGTCGGGTCTCGATCCTCCTGGAGGCCGTGAACCGGTCATCGCCGAAGCAGGCCACGGCCAACGGTCGCGGCTGATCGGCCCGGTGCCACCGATGCCGTACCGCTCTGCCTTCGCCACTGGGTCGAGGCAGGAGCACGGGTTATGGTTTCGGCGGGCGATTGCCCTGGCGGTGTCTGCGCCGCCGGGCGGGCCACCGAAGGGACCCGGTTGCCGGTTGCCAGACCCCGAACCGCTGGCACGACGATTGCTTTGGTCGGCGACGTCCCGGCCGCACCGCATTTGTCGTTGGCGTGAGCGGGCGGATTTGATTAAAGACCGCGCATCGTGCAGTCGATTTCAGCAATGGCCAAGCCCGTCATGTATCACATCCTTCGCCGTGAGACGTTTTCCGACACGTCCTTTCTCTGGGATGTCCAGGCCCCCGACGTGGCCCAGGCGGCCCGGCCCGGCCAGTTCATCATGCTGCGGCTTTATGATGGCAGCGAGCGCATTCCGCTGACCATCGCCGATTTCGACGCCAACCGTGGTACCGTGACCATCGTGGTCCAGGCCCTGGGCAAGACCACCCGCCAGATGCGGGACGCCTATCAGGCTGGCGATACCTTCCACGACTTCGTGGGACCGCTGGGTCAACCGCAACACATCGACAGACTTGGCCATGTGGTGCTGGTCGGCGGCGGGCTGGGGGTGGCGCCGGTTTATCCCCAGTTGCGCGCTTTCAAGGAGGCCGGCAACCGCACCACCGCGATCATGGGCTTCCGGTCCCGGGATCTGGTGTTCTGGGAAGACCGGCTGGGCGCCTGGGCCGACGATCTGGTGGTCTGCACCGATGACGGCAGCTACGGCCGTGCCGGTTTCGTCACGGCGGCGCTGCACGATCTGCTCGTCCGCGAAAAACCCGATCTGGTGGTGGCCATCGGACCGCTGCCGATGATGCACGCCTGCACCGAGACCACCCGCCCGTTTGGGGTCAGCACCATCGTCTCTCTCAATACGATTATGGTGGACGGGACCGGCATGTGCGGCTCCTGCCGGGTCACGGTGGGCAACGAAGTAAAGTTCGCCTGCGTCGACGGCCCCGATTTCGACGGCCATCTGGTCGATTTCAAGGAACTCCACGCCCGGCAAAAGCGGTTCAAAGGCCAGGAATCCGAAGCGAACCAGCACTTTGCCCACATCTGCAACCTGGAAAAGCAACTGTTCAAGGAAGGCCGGCGGGGTTACAAGAAGCTGGCCGAGCTGTCGCCCCATCAGGTCCCGATGCCGGAACGTGCACCGGCCGAACGCGCCAAGAATTTCAAGGAAGTCAATCTCGGTTATTCCCTGGCGGATGCCTATCGGGAGGCCGAACGCTGCATCCAATGCGCGAGGCCGACCTGCATTTCCGGCTGCCCGGTGGCGGTGGACATTCCCGCCTTCATCCGGCACCTGTTGATCCGCGACCTTGACGGCGCGCTGGCAGCGATCTACCGCACCAGCGTCTTCCCGTCGATCTGCGGCCGGGTCTGCCCCCAGGAAAGCCAGTGCGAGAGCCAGTGCGTGATCGCCCGCAAGATGGAGCCGGTGGCCATCGGCCGCCTGGAGCGATTCGTCGGCGACCATGCCCGGCCGCCGGCCCCAACCCCGCTGCGGTTCGCCCGCCCACTGGGCACGGTGGCCATCGTCGGCTCGGGGCCGGCCGGCCTTGCCGCCGCCGCCGATCTGGTGCGCTTTGGCGCCACCGTAACGGTGTTCGAGGCGCTGCATGTGCTGGGCGGGGTGCTCCAGTACGGCATCCCGGCCTTCCGCCTGCCCCGGGACATCATCGACCGTGAGATCCGGCGCCTGACCGAAATGGGTGTCCGGTTTGAGACCAACAAGGTGATCGGCAAGACCTTCACCGTGCCGCAGTTGATGGAACAGCGGGGCTTCGACGCGGTGTTCATTGCCGCCGGGGCCGGCGCGCCGTCGTTTCTGGGCATTCCCGGCGAATTCGCGGGTCAGGTCTATTCGGCCAACGAGTTCCTGACCCGGGTCAACCT
>PLTC01000262.1 GCA_003165295.1 Rhodospirillales bacterium
CGCCGGAATAGGCGAGGACGACTTTCTTGATGTCTGACGGCGCAGCGACGCTCATGGAGAAATCCGCATCCAGGGAACAGGGGAACGATCACCCCGGAACAAGATTACGGCGCCCGGCCGCTTCCTGCAAGCCGGTTACGTCGGCCGGTTGCCGGGATGCCCGGACCCGATCGGCCCTGGTGGCCGGCTCGACCTCATGACGTCAGGGGTTCAAANNGCGGGTGTGGGCAGAGCCCATAAAAACGGGGTCGCCCGCTCATGACCGCGGCGCGCCGCGCTTGTGGTAATCCTTGAGGAAGTTCTGGAAGGTATCGACCTCGGCGACCCGGGCCTTGATCGAGGCGAGATCGATCATGCCGCCGGCCTGTTCGGGGCGGGTCAGCACCGCGAAGGCGTCGGTGTCGGGGGACTTGGCCATGGCCGGTCCGAAGGCCGCGCGCAACGCCTCGAGGCGCTTGCCGTCGCCGGACAGGGCCAGCGCGATGGCGCGGTTGAGCACCAGTTGACTGGTTGCCTTGTCGACGAAGGTGCCCGCGGCCGGCGGCGGTCCGATCACCTTTTCCAGGGCGGTCGCGGCATCGTCCCACCGCTGGTCGTGCCAGGCGATGTCGACGCGCAGCATGTCGGCGGGCCGGCTGATGTCGCCTTCCAGCAGCTTCAGGGCCTCGGCGCTGCGTCGCAGCCCGGACAGCGCCCGGGCGCGGAGCAGGCGGCGTTCCTCGGCCAGGTCCGGCGACAACGGATCGTATTCGCTGGCCTCCAGGGCCTTCAAGGCCAGATCGGGTTTGCGGTCAAGCAGGCGGATCGACGCCAGCCGGGTTCCGACCTTGGTGCGCTCCAGGTCGGTGAGGCGGTACTCCACCTGATGCTGGAGCAACTCGGCAGCCCGGCCGAGCAGGTCGACCTCGACCAGACGTTCGGCCAGTTGCCGGATCACCTCGTCGCCCGCGGTTCCCACCGGCGTCAGCTCGCGGAACTGATCGTAAAGCTCGATGGCCTTCAACGGTGACAGCTTGGAGGCGCCGTCCTGGAACAGCGAACCGAACATCTGGGACATGGACTGGGTGATCTCGGTTGCCTGCGGGCTTTCGGGGAAGTAGCTCGCGGCCTCGCGCAACGTGTCGAGGCCGTTGGCGTAGTCACCGGCGGCCCACTGCAACTCGCCATGGCGCTGGATGATGGCCAGTTCCAACTCATCGCCGCGCCAGGCAAACCGCAGCCGGGACAGCCGGTCCGCGGCGGTGGCGGCCGAGATGCGCTTCTCGGCATATTCCAGATTCACCCGGGCAAGACCGGCCCGCGCCCGATAATAGCGGTCGTCACCGCCCTCGGCCGCTTGCAGGTGCTTCAGGGCGCCGGGTATCTTGTCGGTCTCGCGCAGAATCTCGCCGTGATAGAATTCGACCGCGGGGGTCGCCTCCATATCGGGACCTTCGCGGCGCACCAGCCGCCGCAGCAGGCGGTCGGCCTCCCGCGGGTCGTTGGTCTGGATGCGGGCCTCGATGGCCAGCAGCGACAGCCGCCGGAAATAAGGGTCTGGGTAGCTCGCGATGATGTCGTCGGCCAGATAGAAGTCGTGGGCCGCCCGCGGCCAGTTTTCGCCGGCCATGGCCGAGGCGGCGGCAAGCCACAGCGCCGCCTCGCGATTGTCATCGAGACCGGCGCCGGTCAGATCGGCCACGCCGTCGTGAAGTTCTCCGGCGGCCACCCGCGCCGCGCCGCGCAGGGCGCGGTACTCCGGCCAGCCCTGAACGTCGGGCTGGTTGGCCGCCAGCACGTCGAGCACACCGATCGCTTCCTGATTGTAGCCGTGGGAAAAGTAGAAACGGGCCAGTTCCAGCCGCGCCCGGTTCCGTTCCTTGGGCACGGCATCGGCCACCGTCTGCATCAACTCCTGGCGATTCCTGGTGAAATCCCGGACACCGCCATGCTGCCAGGCCGACAGGTCGAACAGCCGGTAATCGGCGCCGGGCGCCTTGGGCGGCGGCTCGCCGGTGCCGCTGCCGAGCGCGTTCAGGATGGCGTCGGAGGCCGCGGCCTCGGTCTGCCGGACCATGGCGGCATCGACCACCGGCGACAGGTGCAGGCCCCCGGCTGCCGTGACCTCCACCCCTTCACGGACCAGCCGGGCCGCGACCCCATCGCCGTGGGGCCGGATCACGATGCCCTGAAGCGCCGGCAGGAACTCCAGTTCGGGAAAACGGTTGACGCCCGAGACGGCCTGGATGGCCATGGGCAGCGGCACCACCAGCAGCCGGTCGCCGATCTCGGGATCGGTCAGTTCCACCACCGACGCCGCGTCCGGCGCATGGACCAGCAACCGGCCGCCCAGCGGAAAATCGGGCTGGGTCTCGATGGCCAGCTCCTCCCGGGGCGGCTGGACCTTGGGCACAAAGACCACCCGCCACACCGTGCCCTGCCGCTCCACCACCGGTCGCAGCCAGGGCCGCATCGTCACCCGAAAGGCACTACCCCCGGTGGCCAGCACCGGCTGCACCGTCCCGATCAGGCCCGCGGTGCTGCCGGAAAGCGAACCGGCGCCGATGGCCATCGGCCGGTCGAACACCAGATAAAGCTGGTCGGACCGGGTATAGACCGCCGCCGCCGCGGGTTGGCCGGGATCGAACACCAGCATCGCCGAAATCGCCCCCGCGGACGGCGCCGGCGGCGCTCCGAGGGCGTCGGCGGGTGCGGGCGGGGCGGCGTCAAGTTGCCGGACGGCGACGGCGGCGACCGGAGCCGGAGCCGGAGNNGCGTTGAGGGCGTCGGCGACGGCGACGTTGGCGATGGCGACGTTGGGGGCGCCGGCTGGGATGCGGGTTTGGCCGTGACGGCGGGCACGGCCGGTTTCGGCGGCGGGGCCTGCTTGTCTTCGCTGAGATCGATATAGACCGATTTGCCGTTGCGTCCGTCGCCCAGCACCTTGGCCGGATGCTTCAGCACAAAACTGACGGTATGCCCGTCCGGTTCCACCGCGGCCGAGGCGAACCAGGAGGGCAGTCGCCCCAGCACCGGCTGAAGCACGGTGTCCACCGGTTCGCCGAATTTGACCAGCAGGCGGTTGCCCGCCACCGACGCGGTGTACTGAACCCCGGCCACCGGCCAGTCGAAGACGATGCGGGCAAAATCGCCGCGATCGGCGCCCCGCACCGGTACGGTGAGGGCGCCGGCCGCGCCGGGGGCCAGCATCGCCGCCACCGCCGCGCCGCCCAGCACCACCAACCACAGTCCGCGCCGAGCCATCTCAGCTCCCCTCCTCGAGGTCGCGCACGACGATGTCGATCAACGGTGTCGGGCTGGCCGTGGCCGACCCTGCGGTTCCCGCCACCGTTCTTACCACGAGATGGCGCTGGTAACCGGCCTGGTGAAGAGCGGTGGCCACCGCCACCGCCCGGGCCAGGGACAATTCCCAGGGATCCTGTTCACCGGCCGCCGCCGCCGGCGCCGGCTCGGCCCCGGCATGGCCGGTGATCTCGATGCGGTTACTGATCCGGCCGAGCACGCCACCCAGCACGAACAGCCGTTGCCGACCGCCGTCGCTGAACTTCGCCCGATCGGCCTCGAACAGCAGGGCGTCGGGCAGGGCGATGACCAATCGGTCGTCCTGGCGCACCGGCACCACCCCGGCCAGGTCGGGAGTGCCCGAGAACTGCCCCTTGAGCAGGATGCCGAGATAGTCGAGGTTGATCGGAGACCGCGGATCGAGCAGGGCGACGTTGAACACCGCGCCCGAACGGCCGTCGATCTGACGTGCCGCCAGCGACGCCGCCAGCGCCTGCCAGCGCGGCTGCATCGGCTCGGACATGGAAAAGGCCAGCACGAAGAACGCCAGCATCAGGCACATCAGATCGGTGAAGCTGATCAGCCAGATGCTGCGGGCCGCGGCCCCGCGCACGCCGCCGGCGCGGATGCGAACGACTACGCGCTCGCGGGCGGCGAGGATTTCGAGTTGATCGTCGCCGTGCGACCGCGCGCTTTCGGCCACCTCGCGGCGCGGTTCGCGACCGCGTTCGGGCGGCCGTTG
>PLTC01000294.1 GCA_003165295.1 Rhodospirillales bacterium
CCACCACCACCACCGCTTCCCGACCCTGGGTTACCAGGGCGGCCTCCAGGTCTTCGTCAAGATTCTCGACAAGATTTTCGATGTTCTTGACACCAAGACCGCCAAGACCGGCATCAGCTTCGACCTGACCCGGTAATTGACAGGGGTCCGGGGCCTTCGGGTCCCGGTAGGGGTCCAGGGGCAATGCCCCTGGTCACCGACGGCGGGAGCCTCAGCCATGCTGAAACAAAAGCTGCAAGACGTCCTCAACGAGCCCGGTTGCACCACCAACCAGGCCAAGAGCACCCAGGACCGGCGCAAGGGCTGTTCGGCCAAGGCGCTGGTTCCCGGCGCGGCGGCCGGCGGCTGCGCCTTCGACGGCGCCAAGGTCGCCCTGCAACCCATCGCCGATGCCGCCCATCTGGTTCACGGCCCCATCGCCTGCGAAGGCAACAGTTGGGACAGCCGCCACGCCGCCAGTTCCGGCCCCCGGCTGTATCGGACCGGCCTGACCACCGACCTTCAGGAACTGGACATCATCCACGGCGGCGAAAAGAAGCTGTTCCGGGCCATCGGCGAGGTCATCGGGCGGTTCAACCCGCCGGCGGTGTTCGTCTATCAGACCTGCGTGCCGGCGCTGATCGGCGACGATCTGGTCAAGGTCTGCGGGCTGGCCCAGGCCCGCTTCGGGACCCCGGTGATCCCGGTCAATGCCCCCGGCTTCGTCGGCACCAAGAATCTCGGCAACAAGCTCGGCGGCGAGGCGTTGCTGGATTATGTGATCGGCACCCGCGAGCCCGAACACACCACTCCCACCGATATCAACGTGCTGGGCGAATACAATGTCGCCGGCGAGTTGTGGCAGGTCACGCCGCTGTTCGAGCGGCTGGGCATCCGCCTGCTGGCCTCGATCACCGGCGATGGCCGCTATCATGACGTGTGCTGCGCCCATCGCGCCCGGGTCAACATGATGGTATGCTCCCAGGCCCTGATCAATCTTGCGCGCAAGATGGAAGAACGCTGGGGCATTCCCTATTTCGAAGGATCGTTCTACGGCATCGGCGACACGTCCGAGGCGCTGACCACCATCGCCCGTCTGCTGATCGAACGCGGCGCCCCCGCCGACCTGTTGACCCGAACCGAAGCCCTGATCGCCGAAGAGGAAGCCCGCGCCTGGACCCGGCTGGCCCGCTACCGGCCGGCGCTGGAAGGCAAACGGGTGCTGCTGTACACCGGCGGCGTCAAGTCCTGGTCGGTGATCTCGGCGCTTCGGGAAATGGGCATGATCGTGATCGGCACCTCGGTCCGCAAGTCCACCGAAACCGACAAGGTCCGCGCCCGCGAGTTGCTCGGCCCCGACGCCAAACTCTTCGACCAGATTCCCGCCCGGGAAATGTACCGGATGCTCCAGGCCGGGGACGCCGACATCCTGATTTCCGGCGGGCGAACTCAGTTCACCGCGCTCAAGGCCCGGGTGCCGTGGCTCGACATCAATCAGGAACGCCACCACGCCTATGCCGGCTATGATGGCATGGTTGAAATGGTCCGGCAGATTCACCAGGAACTGACCAATCCGATCTGGGAGCAGGTTCGGAGACCGGCGCCGTGGGAGGACGGGGGCGAGGGCGGCCTTCGGCGACCGGGGGCGTTGCCCCTGGACCCTACCGGGGCCAACGGCCCCGGACCCCGGAGCCTTGAGGCGGGCAGCGGTCATGGCTGAGATTATCGAACATCCGCGCAAGGCCGCGGCGATCAATCCGCTCAAGACCAGCGGGCCGCTGGGGGCGGCGCTGGCGTTTCTCGGACTCGATGCCTGTCAGCCGCTGTTCCATGGCAGCCAGGGCTGCACCGCCTTTGCGCTGGTGCTGATGGTCCGCCACTTCCGCGAGGCGATCCCACTCCAGACCACCGCCATGAACGAGATTTCCACCATTCTCGGCGGCGCCGAGCATGTGGAGCAGGCCATCGCCAACATCCACCAGCGCGCCCGGCCGCGGGTGATCGGTCTGTGTACCACCGGCCTGACCGAGACCCGGGGCGAGGACATGGTCGGCGACCTCAAGCTGATGAAGGCGCGGCACCCCGAGTGGCACGACCTTTCGGTGGTGTTCGCCCCCACTCCCGACTATATCGGCGGGTTTCAGGATGGTTGGGCCATCGCGGTTCAGGCGATGGTCGAAACCCTGGTCCCGGAAAACGACCCCGGTCTCAGCGTTCGCGGCGCCACCGCCGGCGCACAGGTCAATCTGCTGGCCGGCAGCCACCTCACCCCGGGCGACCTGGAGGTCCTGCGCGAGACCGTGGAAAGCTTCGGCCTCACCCCCGTCATCCTCCCCGACCTGTCGGGCTCCCTCGACGGCCACGTCCCTGACCGCTACATCCCCCACACCCTGGGCGGCACCCGGCTGGAAGAGATTCGCACCATGGGCCGTTCGGTCCACACCCTGGCCCTGGGCGAGCACATGCGGGGCGCCGCCGAAGCCCTGGAAGCCCGGACCGGCGTCGCCTTTACCCTGTTCGACCATCTGATTGGCCTCGCCGCCAACGACCGGTTGGTGGCGCTGCTCGCGGAACTGTCGGGGCGACCGGTGCCGGCGATGCTCCGCCGCCGCCGCAGCCAGTTGGTCGATGCCATGCTCGACGGCCATTTCCCGTTCGCCGGCCAGCGGGCGGCCATCGCCGCCGAGCCCGACCTGTTGCTGGCCCTGTCGTCTCTGCTGGCCGGCCTCGGCTGCACCGTACCCATTACGGTGACGACCGCCGCGAGCCCGGTCCTGTCCCGGGTCCCGGCCGGGCGGGTGATCATCGGCGACCTTGACGATCTGGAGCGGGCCGCCGGCGGCTGCACCCTGCTGGTCACGCACGCCCAGGGCGCCGGCATCGCCAAACGGCTGGGCATCCCGTTATTCCGGGCCGGTTTCCCGCTGTTCGACCGGCTTGGCGCAGCCCACCGGGTCACGGTGGGCTACCGCGGCAGCCGTGACCTGATCTTTGAGATCGGCAATATTTTCCTGGATCACCGCTCCGAGCCGTTGCCCGGCCATCACCCGCATCACGAGGAGGACGACGATGACCGCATCAGTTCGCAGGCTGCGGCTGGTTGATCCCGACCCCGCCGAAGACTCTGCCCTGGTCAAACCCGCCGGAGGACGTATGAAGGTTGCCATCGCCACCCAGGATATGAAGACCGTCGATGCTCACTTCGCCGGTGCCCGGACCTTTGCCATCTACGAGGTTTCGACCGAAGGCAGCCGGATGCTCGAGGTCATTCGCTTCGACGCCGGCAGCAACCAGGACGGCAGCCACGGCGAGGATCAGGATGACCGCATCGCCCCGCGCATCGAGGCCATCCGCGGCTGCCAGTTGCTGTTCGTCCGCGCCATCGGCGGACCGGCGGCGGCGCGGGTGGTCAATGCCCGTATCCATCCGATCAAGGTCGGCACCGACGAGGCCATCGGCGAGGTGCTGACCCGGGTCCAGACCATGCTCAAGGGCAATCCGCCGCCCTGGCTGCGCAAGATTCTGCGCCAGGAAGCCGGTGAATCCGCCGATACCGACGGACTTGCCGGCGCGCCGGCCTGAGAGGCTGACCAGGAATGCCCGCCTTGCCCGGTTTCCGATGCGAAATCCCAATGTTACCAAAGGGCATTCTTTGCAGACTCGATTGTTTGCCACACCCTGACGCCGCCGCCGGCTTCCTCCAAAACCCCAAACCTGCCCGGATGCCATGACCGCCGCCACCACCCTGCTTTCCAGCGATGCCGCATTCGATGCCGCAGAAGACATCGAAGCGTTGAAGACCTCATTCGTCCAGACCCTGATCCGGGTGATCCGCGCCCACGACACCCACGGCGCCTGGGACAACAAGAACGAGCGGATGCTGTTGCGCGCCTGGATTTTGTCCAAGGACCAGCGCAAGCAAATCCCGATCCTGGGCGACCCCGACCCGCGTACCTTGCTGCGGGTCGACCAGTTCTATGCCGCCGTCGGTCTCGCCATCGAGAACCGCACCGGCCTGATCGCCCAACCGCTGATCAAGCTGTCCCATGAGGGATGGGGCCGGGTGGTGCTGATCGCCGGCCGGCTGGTGGTGATCAGTCGCTCCCTGCGTGACGTCCACCGCTTCGGCTTCCCCAGCCTGACCAAGCTGTCGGAAGAGGGCAGCAAGCTGGTCGACCACGGGGTCGATTTCATCGAAAAATTCCCCGACGCCGCCCGCGCCTGACCGCGCCCCCCCCCGGCCCGCCGGGGCCAACTCACGCCAACCGATCTCGCCATAAAGGAGTACGCAGTCATGCCCGATCATGTCACGCGCGACGGCACGCCATGGACCCCCCAATATATCGAAGCCATCGATCACGCCACCTGTATCGGCTGTGGCCGCTGCTTCAAGGTCTGCGGCCGCGGCGTCCTGGAAATGAAGGGAATCAGCGAGGATGACGTACTGGTCGATGCCGACGACGACGACGCCATGCGCATGGTGATGACCATCGCCAATGGTGGCCTGTGCATCGGCTGCAACGCCTGCGTCATCGCCTGCCAGGCGGAAAACAACTCGCCCATCGTCGGCAGGGAGCAGGTCATCAACGGGCGCGAGATGCACTGGATGCGGCTGGACCGCTACTTTGCGAGCACCGACGAGACCGACCCCGATCCGGAGATGCTCTTCGAGCCGCTGCTCTGCCAGCAGTGCGAGAACGCCCCGTGCGAGACAGTCTGCCCCGTGAACGCTACGGTTCACACGCCGGACGGGCTCAATTCGATGGCTTACAACCGCTGCATCGGCACGCGGTATTGCGCGAACAACTGCCCGTACAAGGTGCGCCGGTTCAACTTCTTCGATTACAACCAGCGCCCGATCGAGAACCATCAATTGTACTTTGGCCCGCTGACCACCAAGGCGAGCCCCGATACGGTGAAGATGCAGAAGAACCCGAACGTCACCGTCCGCATGCGCGGTGTCATGGAGAAGTGCACCTTCTGCGTGCAGCGCATCGAGGAGGCGCGGATCGCCGCCAAGGTAAGGGCGGGAGCCTCCGACAAGGTCAAGATACCGGTCGATTCCTTCCAATCGGCCTGCCAGCAGGCGTGCCCGAACGAGGCGATTGTCTTTGGCGACATCACCGAGCCGCAGAGCAAGGTCTCCAGGCTGCGCGCCAGCCCGCGCGGCTACCGGTTGCTCGAGTATCTCAATACCAGCCCGCGCATCCTATATCTCGCAAAACTGCGCAATCCGAATCCGCGCATGCCCGGGGCCGAAAAGATCGGCGCGTTCGAGATCGGATTAAAAGGCGGCCCGTCTCCGCTGACGAAGGACGTGGGCGACGACTTCGGAGGGCCCAAGTAATGGATACCTCGCTTGATCCGCAAATGGCGGTGACCAAGAACCCGCTCGTTGCAAACGCGCGGACCATGGATTGGGTGACCGAGAAGGTC
>PLTC01000280.1:0-5638 GCA_003165295.1 Rhodospirillales bacterium
TCGTCAGGCTCATAACCTGAAGGCCGCAGGTTCAAATCCTGCCCCCGCAACCATCTTTGCCGAACGCGCGAACGCTTCCGGAACAGCCGCCCCACTTGGGGCGGCTTTCCTGTTTTGCGCCCCGAGATCGATCATGCGCACGATGTCGCCGGTCAGTTCGATCTCGTAGCCGTCGCCTTCGGCGGCCGGGCGCAGTTCCACCCGCTCGATCAGCGAACGCAGCAGCTCGAAGGCTTCGCCGCGTTCGGCGCCGTCGTCGGCGAGGGTGGTGCGCAGGTCGGCGACCTTGGCCCGGTAGATCTCGGCGAGATTGGGGTGCAGGCGGGGCAGGGGGCGGTGGGGCTCTGCGAGCCGGGCGGACAATTCCTGTTTGCGGGCCTCCAACTCGTCGAGCTGAGGGCGTCGCGGCGGATGCCCTTGCGGTTGGCGCAGGTGCCCTTGCCGCGCGCGGCGGCGCAGGCCAGATAGTCCTTGCCCACCGCCGCCAACGGGCCGCCGCAGCGGCCGCAGAACGCCTTGCCGGTCAGGAGGTGCCGGGGTCGGCGCTGGAGCCAGAACCCGGAGGCGATCAGTTTGGCGGTCTTGGGCGAGCTGCGGATCTCGCCGAGCCGGGCCTGGACGGTCTCCCACAGTTCCTGGTCGACGATCCGGAGGTGCGGTACCTCCTCGTTCACCCACTCGCGTTCCGGGTTGGGCCGCGACACCCGCTTGCCGGTGGCCGGGTCCTTGATGAAGCGCATGCGGTTCCAGACGATACGGCCGATGTACAACTCGTTGCGCAACAGGCCGGTGCGGCGGGCGTGGTGGCCGCGCAGGGTGGTGCCCTGCCAGACCCCGCCCTCGGGGCCGGGCACGCCCTCGGCGTTGAGCCGGCAGGCGATGGCGCGCGGGCTGAGGCCGGCGGCGAACTCGCGGAACACCCGGCGCACGATCGCGGCCTCGGCCTCGTCGATGCTCCGGCCGCCGCGCACCGGTTCGCCCCGGTGATCGAACTCGCGCACGACCCGATACCCGTAGCAGCGCCCGCCGGCCGAGCGGCCGTCCCGCACCCGGCCCTCCTGGCCGCGCCGGGTCTTCTGGGCCAGGTCCTTCAGGAACAGCGCGTTCATGGTCCCCTTCAGGCCCACGTGCAACTCGCTGATCTCGCCCTCGGCCAGCGTCACCAGCCCGACCCCGGCGAAGCTCAACTGCTTGTAGAGGCCGGCGACGTGCTCCTGGTCGCGGCTGAGCCGGTCGAGCGCTTCGGCCAGCACCAGATCGAAGGCGCCGGTGCGGGCTTCCTCGAGCAGTCGCTGATAGCCCGGCCGTAACTGGGTGGCGCCGCTGATGCCGTAATCGGTGAAGACCTGGGTCACCGTCCAGCCCTCGCGCTCGGCCCGTGCCCGGCAGGTTCGGACCTGATCCTCGATCGAGGCTTCCCGCTGGCTGTCGGAGGAATAGCGCGCGTAAAGGGCAACTCGGGTCATAACCGTGACTCCGTTACCGGCGGTCGAGCGTCGCTCGTCCGCCGGCAACCAGGATGGTACGAAAATAGGAATCGGCGGCGTGGCGGGCAAGAAGCCGAACCAGCGCCCGCAGCCGCGAATCCGGCGAGTCGTCGCTCCAAGGCGCGGCGGGCCGGTTGCTGGGGTCTTGCGGTGTCGGTTCGGCCATGGAAGCGGAATCCGGACATGGGCTTTCCTCGCAAGGTTGCGCGGGACGGCGGAACGAACAGGCTCTTCTGGCTTGGAGACAAACATGACCCGCGGCGGGGTAAAATGGGTCGTTTTGCCGGAAACCTCGGTCTGGGTTGTGGCATGGTGGCGGTTCCGCGTTATGATTTTTTTAGTGAGTTCTGGTAGAGTGTCGCAGCTATTGTCACCGCCGGCCCTCTTCGGCAGTCTAGGGCAAGATAGAAGGGGCGTGCCACCGCGAGCGGTCGGCAGGCGCCAAGGCGTTGTCCGCACGGGAGGTTTTTGATGGTGCCGTCCGAGATCATGGTGCCGTGCTCCCGCGGAAAGTGGCGGAATGCCGGGAGGCCGACGGCACTGTGGCATCTGGTGCATCTATAGATTTGATGTATCCGATGAGCATGACGAGTTTATGGCCAACATCGGCGGGGTCATGGTGCGCACCCGGCCGGCCGCAAGCGTCGACGCGATTGCCACGTCGGCCGCCGTCTGCGAAGCCTCCTGCTCAGGCAAGACCAGCGGGCACGGGGCCTCGCGATGGGGGCGGCCCGACTTCCAAAATCGCCTGTGCAGACAATGCAGTAGTGGTCCAGGGCGAAGCTCTGGGACCGCGTCTTTTATCTTGCCCTACCATTTGCCGGCTCGCAAGGTTGTGGCATTCTCGAAAGTCATAAAACTCATGATCGCCGACGCCCGGGACAGGAGCGTTACGACAGTGGAGACGACGGCGGGACCGAGAGACGACGAAGGACAAAGGGAGGACCGCCTCTCTCCCGGCGCATGATCGCCGGGACGGATCGGCGGGCGTCAAGCCCCGCCCTGCCGGGCGTCCGCCTGCGGCGGCGCTCCGCGGGCTGGACTCCCGCCGCCCGCCCGGCGTGGGGGCTGCCAGGAGTTCGACGGTGGAGACCGGCGTTCGGTACAATCGGCCGGAGAAAGCACCCTTGGGTGCTTCCCGGAGGCGGGCGACCGCGCAGGAGAGAGGGGGGCGAGGGCCGGCGCGCCCGGCCGGGTTGCGCGCCAGCGGAGCATCGCTCCGCGCCCGCACGCGCCCCTGCCGGGCGGAGAGGCGGCCCTCGCGGGGGGGAGAGAGGGCCAGGCCCTTTCTCCCCTCCCCGGCGCCGGGGGAGCCGCAGGCGAAGCGGGGCCGAACCGCCTCGGGCCGGTGCCCGCCGGCCCACACCGCGGGTGTCACGCACCCGGGCTTGAACTTTTTTCGCCGGCACGTCACTCTCCCATGGTGCGACGGTCCTTGCCAAACTCGGCCGCAGCACCCCGGGTCCGGACGTAATGCGCTGATGTCATTTATGCATATCCGTTGACGGGCTGCGGACCGCTTTGACCGCACCGACAACATCCCTCTGGGTCGATCCGCCCGAACCTCGCCTCCGGCCTCGGCGAATCCTTCGCGAGAGTTCCTCGCGTCCTTCGATATTGATGTCGGCAACAGCAATCCCTTGGACCATGGAGAGACTCTTAATTCCGCGATGGCGGTCGGCGTGGATGCTCGGCAAAAAACTTGATCAACACCTCTTTGGGAATGCGGACGACGTTGGACCTTACGCTATTTATTATTCCGAGCCCCATCGCGCCGGCATCGAGGTAGAAGCAAACATCACGAGGACTCCTTCGAAGATCATAATCAAGTATCGTCGGCTTATTATTAAATATTGGTGTCTCATCATGGGCGAAGGAACTCATAGCGGTATGATAATGATAGGGGCCGTATGAATTATCATCGCCTTCTTGTCCATCGTCAATGCGCACCCATCTTTTGTCACGTCTGTATAAGCCGAGATGGCCGAGCCCTTGGACGTACATATCCACCTGATCGCAGAAATAAAATGGCACGCTTACATAGCGACCCTTGAAGCGATTAGTGTAGTTAAGTTTCGTGACAACTTCGACATCGATCATTTCCCCTCTTCCTTTTTTTTCAAATTCACTGTTGCTGTAGGGACCTTCTCCGAGCTTCAGGCCCACGAGTTGGAGATCATCCGGGTCGTCATGCCGTGTCATGCACGCAGAAAGAGAGCAAAGCAGCAAGGCGCATAGCCATCTCATGGCAACCTCCGGCAAAATCCCGCGAGAGGGAAGTGAAAATCACAACCCTCTCACGGGCAATTTACCGCTTCACCAACGGGAAATCAACCGTTTGCTAGTCTTGCTTCAGGAGGACATCACCGGCGTCAGCGTGGTTAATATTTGCATTGTAATGGCTGTGGGCGTGACCATCGATCCTGCTGTTCCAGGCGCCTCCAATGCCTGCAATGTCATTGCCCCCAACAATACCGCCCAAGCGGCCTTCTTTCGCCCTTTTTATCTTGTCGGGGTTGGCGTTAATATTGATCCAGTTTCCCGAATTCCGCCTGACTTTTTCCAAATCCAACGGGGGGCGGGGCCCACTATCGCGGCGGCGCCCATCAGGAGGAATCGGATTATCATGTGGAACCGGATCAATGGTGACCAAGGCCCCCACTTTGACACCTCGTCCGACGACGCCCATCGCGGTGCCGCCACCCCAGCTGTGGCCGACCACGGCAACGCTGTCAGAACCGTAAGCCTGTCCTTGTTCATGGAGCCATTCTTTGAGTTCTTCCCCTTGATCATTTGTGAAATACTCAATTTTGGCATCCGGATATTGGCCTCGTATCCAAATAACAATTCGGCTAATCGGCCCGTTGGACCACTCATCAAGCGCTCCGCCGACGAGGGCGCTCGAACCCGACCACCGTGTCGACCTTGAGGGTGGTGCTCGGGGCATCCGGGCTGGCGGTGACGAAGCTGTTGCCGCCGAGATAGACAGCATAAAGGGCATTGCGCGCCAGCCGGTCCAGCGACTGGAGGGCGTGAAGACCCAATTTCGTGGCATTGGCCAGGAACAGATTGCCGATCGCGACCAGACTGGTCTCGATGTTGAGGTCGATGGTCGCTCCATAGGCGTTGAGGGCCAGGCTATACTGCTCGATCGACCAGCCTTCGGGCATCAGCCCGTCGTCGAGCGCCAGATCGGTGGCCGGGTCGAGCGGCGTGATGGCCGGAGCCAGCAGCCCGGCGCGGGTCTTGGTGATGGTTTCGCCGATGCCGACGGGTACCGGCTCGCGGTCGGCAATCCTCCGGAAGCCCAGCTTGGAGTGCAGGCTGTCCTCGAAGAGGCGATCGAGATAATGCTCTTGAATCAGCGGTCGTAGCGGCGGCGGCAAAGCGTCGATGGTCATGGCTCAGGTCCCTTTTTGTGGAGGCCGTCGGCGAGCGGGGACCTGTGTGCGTGGCGATGGCCACAAAAAAAGCCCGGCGCAGCTTCCTGCCCGGGCCTTTGTCCCTCGTCTCGCGACGGTACCTATTTATAGTCTTAGTCGTGCCAGCCAGTCAACGGCAATTTTTCAGCCTGAGGCCGTCCGCCTGGGTTTCGGAACCGGCAGGCGAGCCCGTGAATCGCTCCCGCTTCGATTGTCCGACGCGGCGTGCGATCAAGGCGCTGAGCCAATGTTTATGGGAGATCACGGCCACCCCACAACCGTTCGATAAAGGTTGTATCCTGCCCCCGCAACCACTGAAACCGACACTCCCGATGCGAAAGCGCCGGGGGTGTTCTGCTTTTGGGCCGCCCAGTCCAGGATCGTCCCGAGATCGCCGTACAGCGTCGCCGAGATCTGGCCGCGCTTGACGCCCGGCGTGAGCGTAATCTTCTCGATCAGGCCGCGAACGGCTTCGGCCGCCTCGTCGCGGTCATCGGGGTGGTTCAGGGCTTCGGCCAGCCGCTCGACCTTGCGGCGGTAGATCTCCGCGATGTTCGGGTGAAGGTCGGGCAGATCCACCGGGGCGCGGGCGAGGCTGGTGTTCAGCTGGTCTTCCCGCGCCTCAAGCTCGCGCAGGCGGGCCACCAGGGCGCGGCTGCCGGCGCCGTCCTCGATCAGGGCGAGGATCTCCTTGGTTGATCTCGTGATCCGGTCCAGTTCCAGGCGCGC
>PLTC01000280.1:5658-5895 GCA_003165295.1 Rhodospirillales bacterium
CGCGCATGGCTTCGGCCGCGATCTCGGGCGCCATCAGCCGTTCCTTGAGGCCGGCCAGCACGCGCTGTTCCAGCGCCGGGCGGGTGATCGAACGACCGTTGGCGCAGGAGCCGTTCATCACGTGGTTGGAACAGGCGTAATGGTCCTGGCCGCGCAAGCTGTAGGGGCCGCCGCAACTGCCGCAGACCAGCAGCCCGGAGAGCAGGGAACGCGGGCGGTGGCTGGCGTTCAGCCGGT
>PLTC01000019.1 GCA_003165295.1 Rhodospirillales bacterium
CGGCGCCGTTGGGGCCGATCAGTCCCAGGATTTCGCCGGTCCCGACGGTGAACGACACCTCGTTTACCGCGCGCAGACCGCCGAAATGCTTGCACAGGCCGGTGATCTCGAGCAATTCGCTCATTCCAGCACCCTCCTCAGCCGCGGCCAGCGGTGATACAGCCATCCCATCAGACCACCGGGCAGGAACAGTACGGTGACGAGCAGCAGGGCACCGGCAATCACCAGTTGAAAGCTGGAAAACACCGGTGAGGTCAGCAGGATGCCGCGGAACTGCTCGTAGAGGAAGGCGCCCAGGGCGGCGCCGGTGACGGTGCCCTGGCCACCCAGCATCAGCATCACGATGGCCTCGGTGGACAGGGTCAGATCGAAGGCCTGGTCCGGCTGGATCACGCCCTGTTTGAAGAAGAACAGTGCGCCGGCCACCGCCGGCAGCACCCCCGACAGGCTGTAGGCGGCGGCCTTGTACAGCGGGGTGTTGACCCCCAGCACCGCCGCCGCCGCCTCGTCCTCGCGGATGGCGAACAGGCCCAGGCCGAACCGCGAGGTCTTGACCGCGTAGCCGAGGAACAGCGACAGCCCCATGACCGCCACCAGCAGCAGGTAGACGGTCCACAATGCCTCACGCGGGCCACCCAATGGCCGATAAGCCTCGAACGACAGGTAGAGGCCGGTGGCGCCGCCCCACGGTCCGAAATTCGAGACGAAGGCATTGACCGCTTCGGCGATGCCGATGGTGGCGAGCGCAAAATAGGCGCCGCGCAGCCTGAGGATGCCCAGCCCGAAGACCAGCGCGATGGCGCCGACCCCCAGTCCGGCGACCGTCGCGGCCAGCGCGACCGGGAACCCGGCGGCCGTGACCAGATAAAGGCCGATATAGCCGCCAAGGCCGAAAAACACGATGTTGCCGAAGTTGACGTAGCCGGTGAAGCCGATCATCAGGTTCAGGTTGGTGGCCAGGATGATGTAGATCGCGGCCAGCAGCAGGCTTTCACGCAAGCCGACATCCCGGGTCACGACCGGCAGCAGGAACACCGCGATGACCGCCACCAGCAGCCAGAAAAAGGGCTTTTTCGGGCTCATCGGTGGGTTCTCCGGGCGAACAGGCCATTGGGAAAGGCGATCAGGATCAGCACGAAAAGGGCGAATTCGATCACCGGAATCCAGCTTACCGCGATGAACGGCGTGACGCCGCCCTCGATCAGGCCGAGCAGGATGCCGCCGGCCAGGGCGCCGGTGGGGTTGCCGAGGCCACCCAGCACCGTGACCACGAAGCTTTTGAGCTGGTAATCGCTGCCCGACAGCACGGTGAAGGGAAACAGCGTGGCGATCAGCCCGCCCGCCACCGCGGCGATGGCGATCCCGAGGCCGAACGCCCGGGCCAGCACCTGGCTTGAAGGAATGCCCATCAGTTCGGCCGCCCTGCGGTTGCTGGCCACCGCCCGGATCGCCTTGCCCGACCGGGTTCGGGCCAGGAACAGCGACAGGGCAATGGCGATCAGCACCGCGGCCGCCGCGGCCAGCAGATGGTTGCCGGTAAAGGTATACTCGCCCAGGCTGAAGCCCGGCAGGCTGACATCAATGTTGTACGGGCTGGTGCTCCACAAAATGGTGCCGATGCCGATCACCATCAGGTTGACGGAGAAGGTGCTGAGCAGGCTCATCAGCGGCGGCCGGCCGACCACCCGGTGGACTGACAGCCAATAGATGACGACACCGGCGGCAAAGCCCAGACCCGCCACCGGCAGCAGGGCCACGTAGGGGTTGAGGCCGAGTTCGGTGAACGCCAGATAAAGGCCGAACATGCCCATGGTGATCATGGCGCCGTGGGTCAGGTTGATGACGTCCATCACCCCCCAGATCAGCGTCAGGCCGATGGCGGCCAGACCATAAACGGCGCCGACCAGGACACCGTCGAGCATAGAGGCGAAGACTCCCAGCATGAACGGGCTTTCCGGTTAAGGGCTCGCGGTCGGGGGGGGCCAACCGCCGGACGGGGAGGGGCGTTGCCGTCCGTCCGGCGGCGGCCGGGGATGCCGGGACGCTATGCTAGTGAAGCGGGTAGGCCAGGGGCGCGGTGGCGCCGGCCCTCGGCCAGACCACTTCCTTGACCAGTTGGTCACCCTTCTTTTGCCACTGGACGATGACCATCGAGTGCCCGGCCTGGAGTCCGTGACGGCTGGAATCGGTGAAGAAGCGGACATGGCCGTAGAAGGTCTCGACATCGGTCTGATCGAGCCTGGCCGCCACCTTGTCGGGGTCGATGGTGCCGGCCTGTTCGATGGCATGCTGGAGGATCAGGCCGGCGGCATAGCCGCCCGCCGCATGGTAACTTGGCTCGATGCCGTAAGCCTTGCGGTAGGCGTCCCCGAAGGTCTTGGGGTCCGGGCCGAAATCGGGCTTGAAGGTGGCCTGGGGCGCCCATTGGGAAGGAGCGGTGACGTTGACCGCGGATTCGCCCAGGGTGGCGAATTTCGGGCTGTCGGGGGCGACCAGCAGGCTGATGAAGTCGAGCGGCGCCTTGTGGTCATAGACCTGGCGCGCCAGGGTGGCGCCGTCGGCATAATGGCCACCGCCGATCAGGGCGTCGGCCTTGGCGCTGATCATCTTGTTGATCAGCGGTCCAAAGTCGGTGGTGCTGGGGGCGTAGGCTTCATCGAACACCAGTTCCATGCCGATACTCTGGACGTAGGTTCGGGCCGCCGTCGCCACGGCCTTGGCGAAGGCGTCGTCGGCATAAGCCAGGGCGACTCGCGCCTTGGGGTGGACGGTCTTCAGCGCATCAAGCGCGCCGGTCAGATAGGCGCTGGCCGGAGTGTACATCTCGTAGAGATACTTGTTGCCCAACTGATAAGTCTTGTCTTCGGAAGCCCCGGTAGTGATCATGATCTTGCCGTATTGCTCGGAAATAATCGCCGCGGTTGCCGTCAGTCCGGACGAATAAGGACTGAACAAAAAATCGGCATTGTCCTGAAGAATCAGCCGGCTGTAAAGCTGTTGGACCCGGTCTGGCTTTGACTGGTCATCATAAAAGGCCAGGTTGACCTGATAGGACTTGCCTCCCGCGGTGATTCCGCCGGCGGCGTTGACCTGATCCCGCCATAACCTGAACCCGTTGAACTGGCCGATGGAATCGACGTTGAGGGCGCCGGTTTCCGACTCCGTGAAACCGATGGTGACGACATCGGCGGCGGCAACCGATGAACCCGACGCTACCAGCCCGGCGAAACCAAGGGTGGCCATGGCCCCGGCGATGATCCAGCGATGTTGTTTTGTCATGTTTCCTCCCCGCGGAGCGGCATTCCGGCTTCTTTCCCGATAATAGACCGCGCGAAAGCCTAACAAAGCCGGCGGGTCATGGAAAGTCCGATTGCATCTCCCGCAGCGCACAACCAGGGTTGTCACGCCGGGGGGTGCAATTGGGATCTTGACTTCGGCGTCGATGGGCGTATATCGACGCTGAAGACGCACACGCACGTGCCTATGGCCCGCCTGGGTTATGCTACGACGGACGCGTCCTTTTTGGACGAGCCGGCCACTTCGGGCCGGTCCCCGAAAGGGAGGTGGACATGGTCGTTTCCTGCCGGGCAGTTGTGGCCCTTCGGTGTCTGCCGCCTGAGACCGGGCGGCGTTCCCACTCCCAACAGAGTATGTAACCGCGGCCGTTGCGATCGCCAACCCGATCGTTCGCCGCGGTTCTGTGACTTTTGCGCCCATCCGGCGCCTGCAAGGGCTGGCCGGTTTGTGTCATCGTTGTCCCTGTTGGGGTCACGCCATGAAAATCGAAAACTTCCGCACCAGCGTTGTCCCGCTGCGCCGTCGTGCCGCCAACGTCCGTCGCCTCCTGTCGGTGGATGCTGCGGTGTTTGCCGAACGGCCGACCGTGCCCATGCAGTGCCTGCGGCCGGAGACCCTGGCGGCCGAGGCCCGGCGCTTCACGGCGGCGTTTGGCGGCATCGTGCTTTATGCCGTGAAGTGCAACCCGGAACCCGCGGTGCTGCACGCCCTGGTGGGGGGTGGCGTGCGCCACTTCGATTGCGCTTCTCTGACCGAGGTGCGGCTGGTCCGGCGGCTGTTTCCCGAGGCGGGCATCCACTTCATGCATCCGGTCAAGTCCCGGGCGGCGATCCGTGAGGCGTATGCCGACCACGGCGTTCGGACCTTCGTTCTCGACTCGGCGGCGGAGCTGGCCAAGATTCGCGACGAAACCGACTTTGCCCCGGACCTTGCCCTGGTTGTCCGCCTGGCCCTGCCCAAGGGTGGGGCGAGGCTCGACCTTTCGGGCAAGTTCGGCGCGGCTCCGGCCGAGGCGGCCTGTCTGTTGCGGGCCGTCCGGTCGGCGGCGGCGCAGGTCGGCGTCAGTTTCCATGTGGGCTCCCAATGCCTGGACCCGTCGGCCTATGCCCGGGCGGTGGCGCTGGCCGGCGAGGTGGTGGCAGCGGCCGGCGTCGACCTGGACATCTTCGATGTCGGCGGCGGTTTTCCGGCGAGCTATCCCGATGCCGAACCGGCGCCGCTGGCCGATTATTTCGCGGCCATCGAGCGCGCGGTGGTGCAGCTTGACCTGCCGGGCACCTGCGCCGTCTGGTGCGAACCCGGGCGGGCGCTGGTGGCCGCCGGCCAGTCGGTGGTGGTTGAGGTGCTGGGGCGGCGGGGTGACTTTCTTTTTATCAACGATGGCGTCTATGGCGCGCTGGCCGATGCCGGCAGCCTCAACTTTCGCTATCCGTGCCGGCTGATCCGTAACGGCCGCCGGTCCGACGGCTCGGGACTGGCGGCGTTCGGGCTGTTCGGCCCGACCTGCGACAGCGCCGACCGCATGGACGGCCCGTTCCTGCTGCCTGCCGACGTGGCCGAGGGCGACTGGATCGAAATCGGCCAGCTTGGCGCCTATGGGGCGGTACTGCGGACCGGGTTCAACGGCTTCGATCAGGTTCTTCAGATCGAAGTCAGCGATCCGCCGCTGGTCAGGACCCCGGATGAGGGGCTTGAGGCGGCTGCGGCGGTGTGTGCGGCCTGACCTGCCGCCGCTGGCCTGCCGAAGAGGGCAGGCGCAAGGACACGACCGGGAGTCGCTGCCGGCAGCGGTGGACAGCGTCCTGCCGGCAGGCGATACTGCCGACCGAAACCAGGAATCGCCGGTCCCCATGCAGGCCCATGATCTGACCCTCGGGGACCAACAAAATATCAAGGCGTCGCCCCCTCTCTCCGGCCTTGCCGGGGAGAGACGTTCCGGCAGGCTTCGGCTTTACAGCTAAAATGAGACGAAAAAGCGCACTGAACCGGGTCTCAGAGCCGCTGTTCACCGTTGGGCGGAAGACCAGATCAGGGAGTTTACAATAGTGATCCTGACCATCAATGGTAAAGTAATGTGTCCGGCGATAAAGATACGGGTGGCATCCGGCCGGCGCCCGGCCTGTAGCCGGGCCGGTTACGGGCCGTCAAGGCGGTTACTGCCATCGCCGCCGCGAGGCTGTCGCGAGGCATAAAACAATCATTTGACAGAGCGATGACGGAAGATTACGGACTCGGCGGAGTTTCGGCGGCGACCGGGGAACAGGCGATGCACGCACATCCATATCTGGCCATCGGCCGCAAGGCAGGCGGGCTGCTGCCCAACCGTTGGGATCTGGTGGCGATTCCTTTGATCCTGAGTGCGGTGGTGCTGGCGCTGCTTGGGCTTCATCAGGCTTCGGTGCCCCTTGGCGAAGTCGAGGGGGCCGCCGCAGTTTCGTTGGACCCGTCCAATCTGCCCAACTATGCCCTGCGCACCACCTTACGGATGCTGGCGGCGCTGGCCGCATCGCTGGTCTTTACATTTGTCTATGCCACCCTGGCCGCCAAGAGCCGCTACGCCGAGATGATTCTGGTGCCGGTGCTCGACGTGCTTCAGTCGGTGCCGGTGCTTGGCTATATCTCGTTTACCGTCGTGTTTTTTCTGTCGTTGTTTCCGGGCTCGGTGCTGGGGGCCGAGCTGGCGTGCGTTTTCGCCATTTTTACCAGCCAGGCCTGGAATATGGCGTTCAGTTTCTATCAGTCCCTGCGTACCGTACCGCGCGACCTGGACGAGGCCAGCCACAGCTTCCGCTTCTCGGGCTGGCAACGTTTCTGGCGGCTCGAGGTGCCGTTCGCCATGCCCGGGCTGGTCTGGAACATGATGATGTCCATGTCCGGCGGCTGGTTTTTCGTGGTCGCCTCCGAGGCGATCACCGTCGGCGACAAGACCATCACGTTGCCCGGCATTGGCGCCTATGTGGCCACCGCCATCGAGCAGCGGGATCTGGCGGCGGTCGGCTGGGCGATCCTGGCCATGACCGTGGTGATCGTCATTTACGATCAGTTTCTGTTCCGGCCACTGGTGGCATGGTCCGACAAATTCCGCTGCGATCAGACCGCGTCGCAGCTCAAGCCCGAGTCGTGGGTGCTCAATATTTTCCTGCGGACACGTTTCCTGGTCCGGCTGACCGGCGCCCTGGCCGCGGGCCTTCAGGCGCTTTCGGACCTGTGGTTGCAGTTGCGTCCGGCCTTACGGGTGCCGCGCCTGCGGTTGCCCTCATCGGACGAACCCCGGTTGCGGCTGGTGCTGATCGCCCTGGATGTGCTCTGGTACGGGCTGGTGGCGGCGGGCAGCGTCTGGGTGGCGTGGTCGGTGGTGGCCTATGTTTCGACCGAGGTCAGTTGGGACGAGCTTGCCCGGGTGGCGGTGCTTGGTCTTTACACCCTGGCCCGGGTGACGGTGCTGATCGCGGTGGCCACCGTGATCTGGGTTCCGCTGGGGGTGATGATCGGGCTCCGGCCCTGGCTGGCCGAGCGGGTTCAGCCGCTGGCGCAGTTTTTGGCGGCGTTCCCCGCCAATCTGCTGTTCCCGGTGGCGGTGGTCGGCATCGTGACGTTCAGCCTTAACCCCGATATCTGGCTGAGCCCGCTGATGATCCTAGGGACCCAGTGGTATATTCTGTTCAATGTGATTGCCGGTGCCACGGCCTTTCCCAATGACCTGCGCGAAGCGGCGGACAACTTCAGGATCCGCGGCTGGCAATGGTGGCGCACCGTGATGCTGCCCGGCATCCTGCCGTATTACGTTACCGGGGCGATCACGGCCTCGGGCGGCGCCTGGAATGCCAGCATCGTCGCCGAGGTGGTCAGTTGGGGCGATACCAAACTCTCGGCCGCGGGAATTGGTGCCTATATTGCGGACAATACCGCCGCCGGCGATTATCCCCATATCGTCCTGGGAATCGCGGTGATGTCGGCCTACGTCATTTTGTTCAATCGGTTACTGTGGCGACCGCTTTACCGCTATGCCGAGCGCAAGATGCGCCTTGGGTGATTGCCCCAGCAGATGACCGATCCCGAGACCCACTCCAGAACATCGTTCCAGAACATCGTTAAGGATCTCCCCCATGTCGAATGGCATCGCGACTGCGCCCTTGTTTGAACTCGTGGGCGTCCGGCAGGCGTTCCCCAAGCCCGCAGGCGGCGAACTGGTGGTGCTGGACGACGTTAACATGGAACTCCGGGAGGGCGAGATCGTCGGTCTGCTCGGGCGTTCTGGATCGGGCAAGTCGACGACGCTGCGGGTGGTCGCCGGCCTGATCCGGCCCAGCAGCGGCAGCGTCCGTTACCAGGGCGTGCCGATCCGGGGGCCGGCCCAGGGCATCGCCATGGTGTTCCAGAGC
>PLTC01000083.1 GCA_003165295.1 Rhodospirillales bacterium
CGGGTGTGGGCAGAGCCCACAAATTGTTTCCTTTCAGGTCGCGTCACGGGCCGAACGCCCCAGGCCAGCAGGCCATCAGCGCGGCATCGACCTCGGGCATCGTCACCAGATGCCCGAGCGCGTGCATCGAGGTGACGCCGTGGTCCCTAAGGCCGCATGGCACGATGCCCGAAAAATGGCCGAGGTCGGGCTCAACATTGAGCGCGATGCCGTGGAAGGTGACCCAGCGCCGAACCCGGATTCCCAGCGCGGCGATCTTGTCCTCCTGGCCGGACCGGCCGCCGGTGGCCGGCCGGTCGACCCAGATGCCGACCCGGCCGGTCCGGGTTTCGCCCTTGATGTTGAAGGCGGCAAGAGTCCGAATCAGCCACGACTCGAGGGCGCAGACGAAGGCCCGGACGTCGGGACCACGGCGGGCCAGATCGAGCATGACATAGGCCACCCGCTGGCCTGGGCCGTGATAGGTGTACTGCCCGCCCCGGCCGCTGGCGTACACCGGGAAACGCACGGGTTCCAGCAGGTCGCCGGCCCTGGCGCTGGTCCCGGCGGTGTAAAGCGGCGGATGCTCAAGCAACCACACCAGCTCCGGGGCGGCGCCGGCCCGGATCGCCGTCACCCTGGCCTCCATCGCCGCCACCGCCTCGAGATACGGGACCGGCCCATCGGTGATGCGCCATTCCAGCGTCGTCATTTCTCTTGTGACTCCCGGAACCGCGACCGTAGCAGTACCGACTGTAACCGCCCCGGCAATGTCCGCCGGTCGAGGGGAAACCGCGCGGCCAGAACCGTTGCTCAGGTCCGATTCGCGCCATCCAGCGCCCGCTGGTCCGCGATCTCGAGCAGGCTCTTGATTTCTTCGGAAACCCACCACTTGGAACGGCGCCGCTCTTCCCGGGACATGGTGACGACCCGGTCGATCAGCCGGCGTTCCAGCGGCGCCCATTCGGTGCGCTGACGCAAACACCCATCGACGACGGTGATCAACGCCAGATTGAGGGCGGTGATGTCAACCTTACCGCCGACCAGCGCCGCCAGTTCGGCCAGTCGGGCCAGCGCCAGAACGTCCTGGTCGGGCTTGGGGCTTGCCGCCGCCGCCGCCGCCAGTCCCTGGAACAGGCCGACCACATGATCGCCCACCGCGGGAACCCACGGCCGACCGGTGGTGGCCATGTCGCGCTGGGCGAAGCCGGTGTGGAACGCCGCGATGAACACCACGCAGTCCACCAGCGGTCCCGGCGCGGTCCGCTGGTTCATCGCCAGGATGCGCTGGCTGACCAGCGGCGTCAGCTCGGTCTCGACCGTCGCCATCACCCGGCTCAGGGTCGCGCCGATCGCGGTGCGCGTCCGCTCGTCCCGACTGGCCTCAATGTCGTTGATGACATCGTACCAGCGGAACAGGCTCCGCAGCAAAACGTCCGGACTTTCCCGCTCTATCGCCTCATGCAACTTGACCGGCTTGCTCAGCCACCGGCCCTCGATCCATTGCCGCAACCGCTGGGCGTTGAATTCAAACTGGCCGATCACCGCGTCGCGAACCAGCGGCAGGGCGAAAAGCTGATGGACCTGGAGGGCGAAATCGGGATCCCGGGTGCCGTGAACCCGGGCCAGTGCCAGAAGGCAGGCGCCCTCCGGCGAACACTCGCCGTCCCGCGCCAGCTTCCGCGCCGCCCGGAGCAACACATCGGGCTCCGCCGTCACCGCGGAACCGCCGAGCACCCGCCATGCCGGTGCGATGTCGAGCATGAATTCGAGGGTGCTGAGATCCGTTGCGGTCATCGGCGCCGCGCCCCGCAGGCCGCGGTCTTTCAGTAACCGGGCGCGGTGCGTGTTGGCGTCGGTGACCAGGCGGTTGGTCGCCTGGGGCTTGCCCCGGCACGCCCCCAGCACCGCGAGGCTTTCCCGACGCAACTCCTCGCTCCAGGTTCGGACCGCGGCGGAGGTAAACACCTGCTCGAGGGGCAACTCGCGCCCAAGGGCGGTGATGGTGCTCTGAATCTCGCCGATCAACCGCTCCATGGAGCCGGCCAGGGCGAACCACCAGCCGCCGGCATCGAGCACATGGAGGCAGGCCGGCAAACGGTTTTCCGCGAGCAGCGTCAGGTCGTCGCGCAACAGGATCGGATCGAACCAGCCCGTCCACAACCGCCGCGCATGCTCGGTGCGCGCCCCATTGAGCAACTCGACCAGGATGCGGGCGATATTCCGCCCCATCTGGGCGTGTTGCAGCTCACCCTGGCTGACCATTTCGAACAGTCGGCTCTTTTCGGTGCGCCCCAACGGCGTCAACACCTGCCGGACCTTTTCGAGGCTGGCCCCCCCACCCTTGTCCGCTGCGATGGTCGCGAGCGGGCTCTGTCCCTTCCCGGAACCCTTGCGCGGCGTCTCAGTCACGGCTCTCGCTCCTTTCGGGCATTCCCCGCCTGCCCGCCAACGGGCCGGAGCCGACAGCCGTCGGCGCACAATTCGTTATGATGATCACGTCCTGACAATCATCCAGTGTCCAGGTTCGGGCCGCTTGCAGCCGGTGGCATGGCCCCTGACGATGGCTCATTAACGAAATGCAGATTTCGCAGACCGCCCCACCCACCGGGTCGCCGGCCAGCCAGGCTGTCGGCCCGCAGGCCGACCCCTCACCCGAAATAGTGTATGAGGACCCCAGGTTGGTGTCAACGTCGGCGCGCTGGCAGCCCAAGGCACTCGGGCGACCGGAGTGCCGCGCCTGCAAGGAATCGGTGCCTTGAGAACGCCCCCATTTTATACGTGGCCGCGCCGTTGAACGCGGGTTACGGGCGGCGGCCCGGTCGGTCACCGGGGCCGCCGGTTTCAGATTGCCGTTGACGACGCCGACGCCTTCGACCACTTCCTTGGACCAGACAGCTTCGCCCCGGTCCGCCGGGACGTTGGAAGAACATTCCTTAAGGTCATAATGCTTTGCCAGAGTCGGTCATGAGCCAGCCAGCGATTTCCAGCGTCACCAAGCAGGAGCGGGACCGTTTCGTCGCGCTGGCCTTTTGCTGGGGCGACCTGCTGTTCGAACTCGATATGATGGGAACCGTCCTGTTTTCCGCCGGCCCGGTCGAGGCTTTCACCGGTTTCAGCGCCGGGCAGGTGACGGGGTGCCGTTTCGCCGCGCTGCTCCCGCCCGCCGATGCGGTGGCGTTCGAGGCGCTCCAGCGCGAGGCCCGGTCCCGCGTTCGGGTCGACACCGCTGCGGTGCGGCTCAAGCGGGCCAGCGGTGCGCTGCTGGATGTGCTGGTATCGGGATATTGGATGAGCGACCGGTTCTATCTGGCGTTGCGCCTGCGCGGGGCGGCCCAACGGCCGGCGCTGGCCGACACCGTTGCCGGCCTGCGCGACCCCGAGTCCTTTTCCCGCGCCGTTGGTCCCCGGATCAAGGCCCTGGAGGCCGAGGGGCAGACGCCGGAGATGGCGATCATCGGCCTTTCCGGGCTCGAAGAACTGCGCGAGCGGCTTGACGAGACCCAGGCGCAGGCGGTGATGGCCTCGATCAGCTCCTGCCTGCTGGCCACCTCGGTGGGTGGCGACACCGCGGTAAGACTGGGAGAGGAGTCGTTCGGCCTGTTGCGCGATCCGATGCTCGATTTCAACGCATTGAACGAAAATCTGTTCGCCGTGATCGCCGCGGTGGCGCCCGGGACCGATACGCTTCAGATCAGCAACACTTCGATCGCCCTTGACGTTGCCCGGGACCTCAGCGAAGGCGATCTGACCCGCGGCCTGATGTATGCCCTGGGCTCGGTTCAAAAGCAGGGTATCCGCGGCAGCGACGTGTCCTCGATTTCCGACAAGGTCTTTACCCTGATTTCCCAGGGCCTGTCCGACATTCGTAATTTTCGCCGGATTATCGACGAGCGCCGTTTTTTCGTCGCCTTGCAGCCGATTGTCGATATTCGGCGCGGTGAAATTCACCATTTCGAGGCGCTGTGCCGATTCGATCTGGCGCTGCCGCACAATTCTCCCTACCAGTACATTGTCCTGGGTGAAGAAACCGGTCTGATTCACGAATTCGATGTCGCCATGGCCGCCAAGGTGATCGGTCTGTTCAAGAAGATGCCGGTCAATAATCTCAAATACTCGATTGCCATCAACATTTCCGGGTTTTCCATCGGCGTCCCGGAATATGTCACGGCACTGCATGCCCTGCTTCGGGAAAATCCCTGGACTCAAGGCCGGCTGATGTTCGAAATCACCGAGTCGTCCCGCATTACCGACCTTGAGGCGGTGAATACCTTCATCCAGGACCTGCGCCGTAACAATTACAAGGTTTGCCTCGACGATTTCGGGGCCGGTGCGGCGAGCTTCCGGTATCTCAGCGCCTTGGAAGTGGACGTGGTCAAGATCGACGGCAGTGCCGTCCGCAATGCCCAGAAGGCGGCCAAGGGTCGTGCCTTTCTGTCCGCCCTGACCGAACTGTGCTCGCGTCTTGGTGTGGAGACCATCGCGGAAATGGTCGACAGTCCCGAAAGCCTGGCCTTCGTTCGCGACTGCGGTTGCGACTACGTCCAGGGTTTCCTGTTCGGCCGGCCGTCGCGCAACGCCGCGGACTTCACGCCTTTGCCCAATCTAAAGCTGTTCCGTTAGCGGCGACCCTCGATGACCCATCGGCCGTCGGGGGGCTTTGCCCGATATGCGTCAGGATACGACAGATCGTTGAAATAAAAAGGGCTTTGTGGCCTCTGCCCACACCCGCAAAGGGCCGGCGGCCCTTTGAACCCAGGACGTCATGAGGTCAAGGAGGCCCGCCTCCTTGCGGGCGCAGGGCAGAGCCCTGCAAAATCGAGACAACAGCACCATCCCGGCGCCTATCGGGCCTTGCGGCTGCCGCCGGTGGCGTACCAGCGGGCGGCGCAGGACGCGGCGTAGGCCAGCGCCAGCAACCACCAGCCGCAGACCGCGAGCGCCAGAGCCAGCAATGTCGCCACGACAATTTGAAGCGGTCCCAACCTGCCGGTCCGGCCGCCGCCAACCGCCCGAAGTGTCAGTTCAAGGTTAAGGACGATCTCCCACAGCACGAACAGCACCACCGGCAGAAACAGCAGCCACTGAACGTGCTTCAGAATCAGGACGATGGCCAAAGCCGCGGCCAGCGGCGGTGCCCACCACGGGATCGCCGGCACCACCGTACCGCGGGTCACGTCTCAGCCCCGGGCGCTCACGGCGCCCGTGGCGGTGGCGGCGGAGCCACCGGCTCCGCCGGTCGGACCACCGCCGGTCCCGGAGTCGCGGTCGCCGGCGCCGCGGTGGTGGTGGCGGCGGTCCCGACCCGACGCGGTTCGACCGGCGCCGGGCGGGCCTGGATGACCATGATCACGCCGTGCTCGGCGGCGCGCGCCTGAAGCCGCTCCAACCACTCGGCCTGGACCCGCAGCCGGGCTTCGGGCTCGCGGGCCTGCCGGAGCTGTTGACGGTAAAGTTGCCGGTCCGCGGCTGACATCAAATCCCGGGCACGAACCACCGTTACCACCGCCACCGCGCCGGGGGCGCCACGCAACTGGGTCTGGGCCGGCCCGGCCGCGTCCGCCGCCGCGGTCGAAACGCCGGGACCGGCCAGCAGCCCGCCGACCAGCAAGGCACCGAACGCCAGGGCGCCACCACACTGTTTCCATGTGCGCATCTTCACCGCTCTCCCTCAACAGGACGCCCGACCGCTCTCCCGGGACCGGACCCGGCCGAATCGGGCGCCGGTGATCATCGCCGAGTTTCCCGCAAGTTTCCAGGACCGGTTGCCGGCGCCGGGCTCGCGGCTGGGCTGTCCGGCGGGGATGGCGGCGTCGTGCCAACCCCGGTCGCCTCCGGGGAACCGCACGCCGGCACCGGCGGGCGCCCCAAAGCCCCGATCCGGCACCGACAGCCCGGCGGGGCTCCGGTACCGTCGCGCCGGTTTTGTTCGCGAAGCGCGGACGCGGCCTTGTCTCGGCGGTGTCGCTTCTTTACAGTCGCGGTTGCGGGGACTCCGGTCCCGACGCCGTTCGTAACCAACGCACAGCCAGGCGCCAGACCATGGATAACCACCTGCCTTCCGCCGCCGGTTGCAACCGCCTCGTCGCGGCTCCGGCATTGGCCCTGATCGCGACGGCAGCCCTGGCGCTCGGCGGCTGTTCGGCGTTCAGCGGCGAAAAGCTGGATCTCGCCTGTCCCAAGGTCGGCATCCTCAACGATGCCGCCAGGGTCACGTTGTTCCGGACCGGCCCAGGCAGCGGCGGCCCTGCCGACGTGGTTGCCCATGGGGTGGTCGGGGACTACAGCGGTTCCTGCACCTATGACGAAACCGGCGTTACCATCGACGTGAGCCTCGCGCTGGTCGCCGAACGGGGACCGGCCATGGTCGGCGACCAGGCGGCACTCAGCTACTTCGTCGCCATTGCCAGGCCCGATGGCTCCATCGCCACCAAGCAGGTCTTCCCCACCACCATCGAGTTCCCGGGCAACGCGCCGCGCGCCGGGTCGCGCGAGGACCTCCAGCCGCACATCCCGTTGCCCAGGGGCCAGGATGCCCGCGGCTATCAGCTGCTGGTGGGCTTCCAGTTGACCCCCGATCAGCTTGAGTACAACCGCAAGACCGCAACCAAATAGCCGTTTCCGGTTTGAAGGAACCCACGCCCCATGACCTCCCTGACGATCTTCAACCCCCGGATGGCGGTACCGGCCCTTGCCGCGCTGCTGTCGTTGTCGCTGACCCTGCCCGCCGCCACCGCCCGGGCGGAGGGGACGCCTCCGGCTTCGGCGGCAGCCGCCGGCACCGACCGGACCTTCGCCGCCGAAGCCGACGCCCTCAAGGCCTGCGGCAGCGATCCGGTGGTCTGGATCAACAAGAAGCACAGCGTCTATCACCTCAAGACCTCCCGCTGGTACGGCAAGACCAAGGGCGGCGCCTACGCCTGTCAGGGTGATATGGAAAAAGCAGGCCATCATCTGGCCAAGGATGAACGGGCGGCGCCGGCGGCGGGAACATCCGGACAGCCGGCTTCGCCGAAATAGCTTCGTCCGACGGGAGCCCGGCGTGGCCGGCCGGTTCTGCACGCTGCCCTTGCCGTTCGAGTCACCCGGGACCGTTCGGACGCTGGCGGTGCGCCGCTATGGCCTGCCCGGTGCGCGGCCCAAGGCTTATATCCAGGCCGGGCTGCATGCCGACGAGATTCCGGGGATGCTGGTCGCCCACACCCTGGCCACCTTGCTGGAGCAGGCTTCGATATCGGGCGAGGTGGTGGTGGTCCCGGTGGCCAACCCCATCGGCCTGGATCAACGGGTCCACGGCACCCTGCTGGGGCGTCACACCCTGGATCGCGGCGCCAACTTCAACCGCGGCTTTGCCGGTCTCGACGACGCGGTTGCGACCCGGGTGGCGGGACGGCTCGGTGCCGACGCCGCGGCCAATGTCGCGCTGATCCGCGAGGCCCAGGCGGCGGCATTGGCCGGGACTCCGCCCCGGGACGCGCCGGAGGGATGGCGCCATCTCCTCCTCTCTCTCGCGCTCGATGCCGACATCGTGCTCGACCTGCATTGCGATCAGGAATCGCTGCTTCATCTCTACACCGGCCATAGCCTGTGGCCGGCGGCGACGGATCTGGCCGGCTGGCTCGGCTGCCGGCTGGTGTTGCTGTCCGATGACTCGGGCGGCGCGCCCTTCGACGAGGCGTGCTCGGCCCTGTGGTGGCGGCTGGCCGCCCGCTTCGACCCGGCGCTGCCGATTCCGCCGGCGTGCCTTGCCGCCACCGTCGAGTTGCGCGGTCGCCGGGATGTCGACCCGGAACTGGCCGCGGCCGATGCCGGGGCGCTGTTTCGGTTCCTGCAAGGCCGGGGCGTGGTCGCGGGTTCGCCGGGGCCGGCGCCGGTCTGCCCGGCTCAGGTCTCGCCGCTGGCCGGGGTCGACCGGGTGACGGCGCCCCGGGCCGGCGTGGTCTGCCACCGTGTCGGCCTTGGCCGGCTGGTGACCGCCGGGCAGGTGGTCGCCGAAATCGTGGACCCGGTCGCGGCCGACCCCGCCGCGGCCCGAACCCCGCTGGTGACGCGCACCGCAGGCCTGGTCTGGGCCCGCGCCGTGGCCCGCTTTGCCCAGGCCGGCGACCCGGTGGTCAGCATCGCCGGCCCCGAAGCCCTGCCCCGCACCGGGAGTCTGCTCACCGACTGATTCCGGCGGGCAGCGGGATGTCCCAGGGTACGACAGATCATGGGAAGGAAGCGATTTTGTGGGCTCTGCCCACACCCGCAAAAGGCCGATCGGCCCTTTGAACCCGTAAGTTTTGGAGGTCAAGGAGGCTCGCCTCCTTGCGGGTGCGGGGCAGAGCCCTGCGAAATCATTTGGCAAGGGGGCCGGGGAACGGCGCCCGTGCCCCTTCACCCGATTGTCCCGGTCCGCCGATCGAGGCATCTCGACAGCGTCCAACCGGCAGTGGCATACTGCCGCGCGGCAGCAAAGAGTGGTCACGCCACCCGCCGGACAACGGCCGTCCGGCGCCTTTGGACTGGAGACCGTGATGGCGGACGTTGCGAAACGATTGCAGGACCGTCTTGACCGCCCGGCGATCGGGTTCGGTTATGCGATCAGGAACGATATGCACGAAGCAATTCATGAGATCGAACGGTTGCGCGGGGCACTCCGTGAACTGGATGCCCTGATCACCGAAGACCCCCAGCAGATTACCCAGGCCGGCAAAATGCGCGAACTGATTGCCCGCGCGCTGACCATAACCTGAAGCAGGCAACCGGCGGTGGCAGGCTTCAGTTTATCGCGTCATGGTCGGAAAAGAACCCGCCGCGGATGAACTGATCGATTTCCTCGACACTGTTGCCCAGTTGTTTGGTCACTTCGGCGAAAATCCGGCTGATCATGACAATGCCGATGACTCTCTGGTCCTCCCCAACCAGGGCATATCGATATCTGTTGTGAACCACCAGCCGCAAGGCATCGGAAACCTTGGTGCCCGGCGGCATCAAGGTCGGGCTGGGGGTCATGATCTGGGACAGCGGGGTGGTGGCGGGATCATGCCCGGCGGCGATGACGCGAAAGTTTATGTCGCGCTCGGTCACGATGCCGACTGTTCGCTCGGCATCGTCAACCACCACCGCACCGATATGGTGACGCAACATCTCTCGTGCGGCTTGGGTCACCGTTGACTGCGGCGACAGGCGAACCAGCCGGTCACGATCAATCAACTCCATGACGGTTTTTTCACAGGTCATCTCGGGCCTCTCCGGGTGATTTCAGGAATCGCAAAAGGAATCCCGCCCCGGAGATCGAAGGTTAAGGAGCCCTCGTTCCGGCCGGGATGCCGACAAATGTCTTATAGCGCATACGAAGCGGTTCTCCGCCTGGATCTGCACTGCCGGGAAAATGGCCACGCGGTGGTGCCGCTGCGGCACCGGTCATTCCTGACCGGTGGCCTCGCGCAGACCCCGGGAGGCTCCGGCCCCGATTGCCAGGGCGGCACAGACCAGCAGAACGCAACCGGTCCAACCGGCCGCGTTCCAGGCCAGACCCGGCACCACCGCGCCGAGGCTGCCGCCGGCATAAAAGCAGCAGACATAAAGACCCGCCGCCGCGCCCTTGCCCGTCTCCGCCGCCCGACCGACGAAGCTGAGCGCGAAAGACTGGCACAGGAAGATGCCGGTCACGAAGATGCAGAGGCCAGCCACCATGACCGCAAGATACGGGGCCAGCAGCGCCGCCTGCCCGACCGTACAGACGGTCAGGGCGACCAGCAGGGCGCCGCGGAAGCCAAGGCGGCGCAGCAACCGCCCACCCAGCGGAACGATGGCGCTGCCGATGGGATAGACACAAAAGATCGCGCCGATGCCGGCCGGAGTGAGGTCGAAGGGTGGTCCGCCCAACCGGAAACCGATATAGGAGAGGGTGCCGTTGAGCGAGAACAGCACCGCCGCACCCAGCAAACAGGCGGAGCACAGACGGGGGTTGCGAAGATGGCCGGCCATGGCAGAGATATGGGCGGCAATCCCGCCGCCATCCCGGCCGTGATCGGCCGGCAGCCAGCGCCACACCACCGGCGCGCAACAGGCCGAGACCACCGCCAGCATGGCGAAGCTGCCCTGCCAGCCCAGCACCTCGGCCAGTGAGCCCGCGAGAAAGCGACCGGCAAAGCCGCCCATCACCCCACCGGAGACGTACACCCCCATGGCCACGGCGGCGGTATGGCCGTACCAGCGTTCGGTGATGTACGCCACCACCCCGGCAAACAGCGCGGGCAGCGCCACCCCTTGCAGAAAACGGACCACCAGAACCTCGGTCAGCCCGGTGCAAAAACTGAGCAGAAGGGTCAGCGGCGCCAGCAGCGAGATGGCCACCAGCATGGCGAACTTGCGTCCGAAGCGGTCGGCGAGCGGTCCGGCCACCGGCGCCGCCAGTGCCACCGCCAGCGTGGTCGCCCCGATCACCGAACCGGCGGCGGCCGGCGACGCCCCCAGGGTGGCGGCCATGTCCGGCAGGACCGACTGCGGCGCGTACATCGGCAGAAATGCCGCAAAGCCGGTCAGGAAAATCGCCACCCGTTGACGGAGCGGCAGCGCGCCGCTGTCCCCGCCCCCGGCGGCCGGCGCCGGCTCAGGCGGAGCGGACATCTTTCAGCAGTTGTTCAACCACCCCCCCCAGCCGGTTCGATTCCTGGGTCAGTTCGCGGAAAGACGTCAGCACGGCACTTGCGGACGTCTTGTTGACATCCGCCGATTTGGCGACGTCGTTGATGATCACCGTCACCGCACTGGTGGCCTGGGAAGCCTGCTGGGCGTTATCGGCGATTTCAGTCGCGGTCATTTGCTGTTCTTCGATGGCATGGTTGATGACGCCGGAAATCTGTTTCATCGCCGCCATCACCCGCACCACCTCGCCGATGGCGGTGGCCGCGCCGGTTGTGACCGCCTGCATGTTGGTGATCTGGGACGAGATTTCATCGGTGGCCCTGGCGGTCTGGGTGGCCAGCCGTTTCACCTCGCCCGCGACCACGGCAAAGCCCTTGCCGGCCTCGCCGGCGCGCGCCGCCTCAATGGTGGCGTTGAGCGCCAACAGATTGGTTTGCTCGGCGATGCCGTGGATCAGGCGGATCACCGCGCCGATCCGTTCGCGGGTTTCGGTCAGTTCCTTGACGGTGCCGTTGGCGCGGGCGGCCGCGGTCACCGCGGCCTCGGTCACCTTCTCCGATTCGACCACCCGTTGACCGATGTCGGTGATCGAGGTCCGCAACTGTTCGGTGGCGGCGGCCACGGTACGGACGTTGGAGGTGGTTTCCTCGGCGGCACCGGCCACTTCGGTTGCCCGATACAGGGTCTCGTCGGCCCCCTCGGACATGGAGCGCGCGGTGTTTTCCAGACTCGAGGCCGCGGCGTTCACGGCGTTGATGATGGTGCCGACCCCGGAGTCGAAATCCCGCAAAACCTGATCCAGCCGGGCCGCCCGTCGGGCGCGTGCCGCCCGGCTGGCTTCGTCCTTGGCATGCAGTTCATCGGCACGAACCAAGGCATCCTTAAACACCTGCATGGCCCCGGCCATGAGCCCGATTTCGTCGGTCCGTTCAAGAGCGGGAATCGTGATCATCCGGTCGCCATCCGCCATTTTCTGCATGGCGAGGCTCATGGCCGACAGCGGGCGGGTGATGCCGCGGGCAAAGATCAGCCCGGCGATGCTGAAAAGCAGGGTCAGACCACCGCCGATTTCGATCATTTCCACGCGCATGGCATCAACCGGGGCCAGAATCTCTCCGACGCTTGCCTCGGCCAGCACGGTCCAGTGTATCGAGTGGAACTGGAGCGGATGCCGTGCCGTGATCACCGGCTCGTCACGGCCGTTCCTGGCTTCGCCGACCCCGGCGTCGGCGGCGGCGGTGACGTTGACCGAACCGTCGTAATGCCGCAGGACCATGGGTTCCGAGGAAAAGCGCGAGGTGCTGCGGAACTGACCATCGGTTCCGACCAGATAGGTGTCGCCGGTGTTCCCCATGCCCTCCGACGACTGCATGATCCGGTTGATGCCCTCCGAACGCAGGCGGAAGACCAGCACGGCCAGCAATTGCGTCTTGCCGTCAGGAAGCACCTGGACAACCGGAGTGGCCAGAAAGGCCGACGGCACCGCCCGATCGGGCGCGTAAGCCACATAGTCGGTAACCCGGATGGCTTCGGCCTTGGGCGACTCGCGAAAGGCGTCGACGGCATCGGCCAGCGGACCATCACTGACCACCGCCGCGTAATCGCTGCCCTTGGCCATGGAGTAAATCACCGCCTTGTCCGGGGACACCAGCAAGACATCGGCCAGCCCGCGCCGGGCCGACAGGTCGGCCATCCACGGCTGCAACTTCGCGTGCGCAGTATCGTAGAGCGAACCTTGAGCGATGATATACTTGGAAAGCTCCCCCCCGGCGAACGGATTCTTGTCAACATAGCGGTCCCGCAGCACCGAGCCGGCGTTGCTCCCTGACCGTTCGTTTTCGATGCGCCAGCCATTGCCCAGGGCCACCACCGAATCCTTCAGGGACCGGGTGTTCGCGGTCAGAATGACATCGGATTCCAACCCCTCGAGGTAGCCCTGGACACTGGCGGCCCGGGCATCGGCCAGAGCCACGAGCTTGTTCTCGGCGGCATCGCGCAAACGGACACTGGAGGAGGCATAGACCGCAAAACCCAGCAGCAGTGCGGTGGATACCACCGTCAGGACTAGCGCACCGGGAATGGTGTGCCGAAGAAACACGCCTCGCATCTTCTACAACCTCTCATAACGGCCTGCCCTGGCGGCTATCCATCGTCCACCTAACGGCAACGGCGCGGGCTGTCAAGCAACAGTCTTCGTAACCTGGGTCCAACCGACCGCAGGCTCCACCGCCGCGACATACCGCCGGAGCCGCAGGCTCTTGAATGGATGCGTTTATGAGTGTCTGTGCAAGATGTTAACATTATTTTAACGCAGGTCTGCCAGACGATGGCGGCACCTGGACGGACACCAGACAATGGTGCAAGGAGGATCCAAGGCCGGGCTTGTTGAAGATATTCCTCCCGAATCTTCCCCTAATGTTAAGATTATTACGAATACTAACGTTGTGGCCCGGTCGGCGGGCGAAACGGCGCCGCGCCCGCCGGCCCGTCATTCCAAGGCTTCGAGGCGCGATACCCGGACGCTGTTCGATCCGGCTGAACCGCAGCCGGTCGATTTTGCTGATTTCCTGGCCTCAGGGAGCGAGCATGGCCAGCGGCTTGTCCAATTCGATTTCCTTGACGCGGGCGGCCCCGAGGCCCGCTGCGTCGAACCAGTTCCGACTGATGCTCCACCACTCGGTCAGGTCGATCTGACTCGGCTGTCCCAGATCGGAACTGTAGACGACATTCGGCACCTGGCGGAGAACCGCGGCGAAATCGTCCCAGGACTGATAGCCGAGCAGGTAGGTGAGCGCGGTCTGCTCGATGAACAGCCAGGGCTCGCCTGCCAGCGCCAGCAGATCGGCGGCGTTCAGGCCGGTCATCGGGTTGGCCGGCTGGTTGAGCATCAGCCGGGGCAACCGGTGGCGCTGGGCGGCCTCGATCAACCGGTAGACGGTATCGCGGTCGGCGTGGCCGGTGGACAGCACCACCGGATGATCCGCGGCCCAGCGCACCAGGTCCAGTACGGTCGCGGTCAGGCGGCCCCCGTCGTCGCACAGGGAACACGGGTACAGGCCGTCCCTTCCGGCGTAGTCGTTGCTGACGCTCCGGGTCAGCCTGCTGGTGTGCCGGGCGCCGGTAACGGTCGGCAGATGGACCAGCAGACGGCCGCTCGACGGCGCCTGGACCTGGGCCAGCGCCTGGGCCACCACCCGCCACGCCGGCCCGCCGGCAATGGCGTTCAGCACCACCGAACCCAGCACCGGCAGGTCCAACTCCCGTGCCGCCTCGGCAGCGGCGACGCTGCTGCCGAGGTGATTCTTCAACACCACGCCGCCGCCCAGATCGCGATAGCACCGACCGGCGGCAATGACGCCGCGGCGGCGCTGCCAGGCGTCGGGCGCGGCGTGATAGTGGACGTCGAGAAACTGCACCCGGGAGCGCCAGTATCCGACGAAATCCGCGGCCGGGGCGGAACCGGTCACGGCGCGGCCTTCCTTTCGTCCCACGGCCGGTCGTAGCCCAGTGCACCCCGGGCCTCGACCAGCGACATGCCGCCCTTGATCGCCTCGCGGATGCGCGATTCGGTGCGGTCGATGGCTTCCGCCCGCTCCAGCACCTCGACCACCCTGGCCGCCGGGATCGCCAGCACGCCGTTGTCGTCGCCGACCAGCCAGTCCCCGGGCGTCACCTCGACGGTCCCGACCACCACCGGGACCTGGAGACCGGTGACCCTCGCCCGGTTCTTGGCCGAGACCATGGTCACCGCGACGCTGAACAGCGGATAGTTGAGATGACGGACCTCGGCCAGATCCCGGGCCGAACCGTTGATCACCGTGCCGGAGATGCCCTTGAGCCGGGCCATGACCGTGAGCAGCCCGCCCCAGTTGGTACAGGTGGTGCTGGCTTCATTGTCGATCAGGATCACGCTGCCCGCCGGAACCTGATCGATGTAATTGCCGGCATTATGAAACTCGCCGACGGACCGCTCGAACGCCCGGTACCGGACGGTAAAGGCAGGTCCCGCCGTCACCACCCCGGCCACGCGGGCCTGGATGCCGGCCAGAGCACCGGGAATGCCCAGGCTGTCCAGGGCATCGCTCACCGCCGGGGTGTCGAGCCGGACAAACCGCTCGCGCAGGTGGGCTGTCTCTTGCTCTTGCGGGGTCATAGGGCGTGCTCCAGCGCCGCGACGGCGGCGTCGCTTGTTTCGGGTAACAGGTAAATGACCTTGTCGCGCCAGTCCAGGCGGGTGCCGGAAAAGTCCGCCGGTATACCAAGGGTCGCGGCCACCGCGCCCCGCAGCGCGTCACTGCCGCCGGTGATGGCGATCAGGTCGGACTGGCCGAGGCAGGTGGTCAGGGCGTTGCCGATGGCTGCCTTCTGTTCGCCGCAGGTCAGGTGCAGGCCGACCAGATAGCCCCCTTTACTCAGGAGCCGGGCGACCGCCGGGGCCACGGCATCAACCGACCGGCCCTCCAGCAGGGCGGTGCCGACGCTGAGAATGCAGGCCCGGCGCAACGGCGTGGGACTTTTCAACTCGGCCAGGATCGCTTCGGCCATCGCCCCGGTGGAGGCGTCGCCGCCAAGGTCGTAGGTGACGGTCCGGCCGCGCACGATGGTCGCGCGAACCGCCTCGCGGATGCTCCGGGCGGCGGCGACGAAGCCGAGATGCTCAAGCATCAGGGCAATGGTCAGGAACATGGCCGAAGGATTGGCCCGTCCCTTGCCCGCCAGCGCCGGGGCGCTGCCATGGACCGGCTCGAAATAAGGGGTTCCGGTCCCGATATTGGCGCTGGGCGCGAGGCCCAACCCGCCCATGACCCCGCCGGCAAGGTCGGACAGAATGTCGCCGAACATGTTCTCGGCCACGATCACGCCATAGGTTTCCGGGCGCGTCACCATCCGCAGGGCGACCGCATCGACATTCTCGATGCCGATGGTGATTTCCGGGTAAGTGGCGGCGGCGGCATGGAACAGATCGGCGGAGAACTGGCCGCTTTCACGCAGCACGTTGGCCTTGTCGGCCAGCGTCACCCGATCGAAGCCGTTGGCCCGGGCATAGAAGAAGGCATAGTCGAAGAGGCGGGTCAGGCCCCAGCGGGTGAGCAGACGCACCGAGTAGGTGGCGTCATCGGGTCCGCTCTTCTCGAGATTGGGATTGTTCAGCAGCGTTCGCAACGCCTCGGGCACGCCGCGCCGGTCCAGGCCGACATAGAGACCCTCGGTGTTCTCGCGCAACACCACCATTCTGAAGGGCTTGCCGGGGCCGGCGATGCGCCCGGTCGGGCGGACATTGACATAGGCGTCCGCCTGCTTGCGCAACTGGATGACCGGCGAGGTGTAGGTCAGCCCCTTGCCCCGGAGTTCGGGGACGAGTTCGGCCTCGGCCTGGTTCTTGCCCTTGCTGGTGATGGCCCCCAGCAGCACCGCGTCGCTGACGGCAATCTGCCGCCAGGTCCGCTCGGGCACCGGATCGCCGCCGCGGCACCAGCATTCCCAGCCGATTTCGCCAAAGTCGAGGGACAGCGGCAGCCCGAGTTGTTCGAACACCGGAATCGCGGCGGCGCAAACCTCCTGCCCGATCCCATCGCCGGGAAGAACGAGAATTCTTTTGGTCATGATCGTCGATGGCTCTCAACCGGCCGGGCCACAAAGCGGCCCGGCCACACTTGGGATTTGCGGTTCAGGCTGCGGCATTCAGGAAGATCTGGCTCATCGAGGTGGCGTCGGCCACGATGCGATCCTTGTCCTCCACCGTCAGATCGAACAAGCCAAGAACCAGGTCGTCCAACGGTTGGATCGGACGGGACCGGATATCGATATTTTCCAGTCGCTCCACCTGATCCAGCAGCGGTCCGTGGTCGTAGTCGGCGATGCCGTGTCCGCACCGGAGGAACGCCAGCCACAGCTCCAGTTTGAGATTGCCCGCACCCTTGCCCATGCCGCGCAGCGACCCGTCAATGAAGGTGGCGCCAGCCTTGACCGCGGCGATGCTGTTGCTCATGGCGAGGCCCAGGTTGTCATGGGCATGGAAACCGATGGGCATGCCGGTATAGCCCCGTACCAGATTAACCATGTCCCAGACCCGGGTCGGGGTCAGGCTGCCGTTGGAGTCGGCGAGGTACAGCACGTCGGCGCCGGAGTCGCGCACGATCTCGGCGTTGGCCAGGAGCAGCTTGGTGGGCTGATGGCTGACCCGGGTGAGATTGACGCACACCGTCATGCCCAGCGACTTTGCCAGCCGGACATAGTCCCGGGTCAGTTCGATCCGGTTGCTGTCCCAGCAGAACCGCAGCATATTGACCCCGAGCCCATGCATTCGCACGATTTCCTCGGCGACGATGTTTTTGGGATGGGCCATCACGCACAAACATGCGGTCGAAACGCCGCTGCGAATGTCGCTGATATAGGAATCCGGGGTTATCCCGGTCAGACCGATGTCGGTAATCGGCTTGAAAGAGCCATTGCGATAGCCGATTTCGGCATATTCGACGCCGCAACGCTCCATGTTCTGGACGTGGGCCTTGGCGTAGTCCTGATTAAATGTGAAGCCGTTACGATAGCCGCCGTCGCGCAGCGTCACATCGAGGTTGGTGATCTTCGTCGGTGCTTTCATCTTTCACATCCTTCTCATGTTTACCAAGCCGCCGGGAGCGCCAACATCTGAGATTCTCAGAGTGTTGCGCCCCACATCCGGCCACCAGGACCCCAAAGGGTCGTTTTCTCAGCAATCTTGACGGCAGCGCCAGCCAATGCCGCGATCCGAAGCTTCAGTCAGAATACTCGCCAGACAGTGATGCCACAGGTCAGTGTTAATTTTATTACCGGTCAATAATGCACACTGAACACAAGAATCGTCTTGCATGCGGCCTTGGATAATCTTGCTCATCCTCACTTGAGTACTGCGGTCGGTGTTGAGCTACCACGCACTGCGGGATAACGCCACAACATTTATCATTAATAAGCGGTAAATTTGATAAATGCCGGATATTGCATGCATTCGCATGACAGTCGGCGCAGCACACGCCGACCGGATGATCTGGCCAAAGCCGCTTCACACTGCCGGCCCATGGGCCGCCATGGGTCCCCTCGAGGTCCGGTGGAGCGACCAAAGCGGACGAATATTGGGACTATATTGACGAAGAGAATTCGTAAAGCGGCTTCATCATCTCCCGTATAGCTGTCGAACCGATGGTTCTGGCGAGACCGGCGGCCCCTCACCGATGACCGGAGTCAAGCCGCGGATGACCCGATTGCCTACGAATTCCGGTGATTATCGCGGCATTCCACGCGGTATTATTCATTTAATTTCATACTATACGATAAATTAAATAATCATGGGATACGATATCGCCAATTTATAGGTAATCTGGCAGCTTTCAATTTCGTCTCCGCTGATACATAAGAAGTTTTCGCTTCCATCCAATCGAATCTGGACCATTGCCGGAACATTATGAAGCAAGTTCCCTGTCAACGGAGCAAATTCGGCCACATTATATGCATGCTCGTGACAACGTCAACCTTAACTCCATTTAAAAAGATCGAAGCCGCAGTGTCATCGCCTATTGCGAACAGAATGGCCTTCGTAACTCCTATGAAGTCATGTTAGACCGGTAGGACCAACCCTCCCGGGGGGCGGGTTCGTTTGGTCGGGTTATCGGGTCTTGGGAGAGAGAGCAATGAAGCGGTTTGCGATGGTGGTTGGGGTGGCAGGTTGTCTCGCGGCTCACGGCGCCCTGGCCGGGGGGAACGGCAAGCCGATCAAGATCGGCGTCCTGACCGATCTGGCGGGCATGCTGACCGAGAATACCGGGCAGGGCTCGGTGGTGGCCGCGCAGCTTGCCGTGGAGGATTTTGGCGGAGTCATTAACGGTGTTCCGGTGGAGGTCGTTTCGGAAGATCACCAGAACAAGCCGGAGATCGGCGCCGACATCGCCCGCCACTGGTACGATGAGGGCGTCGACATGATCGTCGATGTTCCCAATACCGCGGTCGCGTTGGCGGTGCAGAAGGTGGCGCAGGAAACGCATCGGATCGTGATGTTCTCGGGGCCGGCCGGCTCTGACCTTACCGGCAAGGCCTGCACACCGGTCAGCGTTCACTTTACTTACGATACGTATGCCCTGGCCCACGTCACGGGCGGCGCCATGGTCAGCGCCGGCGCAAAAAAATGGTATTTCATGACCGCAGATTATAACTTTGGCGCAACGCTGGAGCGTGAAACCCAGGCGGTGGTCAAGGCCGGCGGCGGCGAGGTCGTCGGAGCCGTGCGCTTTCCCGCCAACAATGTCGATTTTTCCTCGGTCATGATGCAGGCGCAGCAGTCCAATGCCGAAGTCCTGGCCGTCGCCTCGGCGGGCGCCGACACCAAGAACGCCATCAGCCAGGCCGCCGACTTCGGCATTCTGCAATCCGGCCGCAAGCTGGCCATTCTGCTGCTGGCCATCGACGATGTGAACGGCCTGGGCCTGCCCGTAACCCAGGGCATCATGCTCACCGATGCTTTTTATTGGGACCGCAACGCCGAGAGCCGGGCCTTCGCGAAACGCTTTTTCGCAAGGCGCGGCGTCATGCCCAACATGTACCAGGCCGGCGTCGCCGGGGCGGTGATCCATTATCTGAAGGCGGTGCAGGCGGCCGGCACCACCGAGGCCGACGCGGTGATGGCGAAGATGCGCGAATTGCCAATCAACGATTTCATGACCAAAAATGGCAGCCTGCGCGTGGATGGCCGGGTCATTCGTGACATGTACCTGTTTCAGGTCAAGACCCCGGCGGAGTCTTCGGGGCCGTGGGACTATTATAAACTCGTTAAAGTTGTTCCAGGCGAACAGGCGTTTCGCCCGCTTGCCGAGAGCGATTGTCCGCTCGTGAAGAAGTAAAGGCGGCGTCTTCTTTGCCCGGATGCGCAGTTGTCTGCTGCGCATTCCGAATCATCGGCCGGTTCCGCCATCCCATCCGATCGCGACCGACAGGCTTTCCCGCCTCTTTGTACCCCAGGTCTTTTAAGCGTATTTGTCGAAAGCCGGGACTGGGCTGCCCGGGGGCGCCGGCACTGCTCTGGGGTGGGAATAATATGGTTCGGGGTCGATTGGAAACATGGTAAGACTGCGGGACCGGGATTTCGCTCCCTGGGGGGGCAGGGGGGGCGTCAGACGGGGTGGCCGGGGCCGGCCACCCGGACGTTTCCGTCATGATCCTGGCCGAAGTGGCGCGATAGCGATGTTTTGCGGAGGCACCGATGAGGCGTTTCGGACTGGTAGCGGCGGTGATTGCCTGCTTGATCACCCAGGGGGCATACGCGCAGATGAGTGGCAAGCCCATCAAGATCGGTGTCCTGACCGATCTCGCCGGCGAGCACACGGAGAACACCGGGCAGGGCTCGATCCTGGCGGCGCAACTGGCGGTGGAGGACTTCGGGGGCGCGGTCAACGGCGTGCCCATTGAGGTGGTCTCGGCGGACCACCAGAACAAAGCCGATGTCGGTGCCGCCATCGCCGCCCGCTGGTACGACGAGGGCGTCGACATGATCGTCGACGTGCCCAATACCGCCGTGGCCCTGGCGGTGCAAAAGGTCGCCGCTGCGAAGAAGCGAATCGTGATGTTCTCGGCGTCGGCGGCGTCGGACATCACCGGCAAGGCCTGCACGCCGTACAGTGTTCACTTTACCTACGACACCTATGCGCTGGCGCATGTGATCGGCAAGGCGATGCTGGCCGACGGCGGCAAAAGCTGGTATTTCATGACCGCCGACTATGCCTTTGGCACCACCCTGGAAAGCGAAACCACCGCGGTCGTGAAGGCAAATGGCGGTGAGGTGGTTGGCAGCGTAAGGTTTCCCGCCAACAACCCCGACTTTTCGTCGGTGATGATGCAGGCGCAGCAGTCCAGCGCCAGTGTCCTCGCGGTGCTGTCTTCCGGGTCGGATTCCACCAATGCCATCAGCCAGGCGGCCGATTTCGGCATTACCCAGTCGGGCCGCAAGCTCGCGGTTTTGCTGATGGTCATCAACGATGTCAATACTCTGGGTTTGCCGGTGACCCAGGGCGTGCAGTTGACCGAGGCGTTCTACTGGGACCTGGATGACCAGACCCGGGCGTTCTCCAAGCGATTCTTCGCCAAGCGTAACCTCATGCCGAACATGTATCAGGCCGGCGTCGCCGGGGCGGTGCTCCACTATCTGAAGGCGGTGAAGGCCGCCGGCAGCGATCAGGCGGACGCGGTGATGGCGAAGATGCGCGAGCTTCCGATCGATGATTTCATGACCAAAGGCGGCAAATTGCGCGAGGATGGCCGGGTGATCCGCGACATGTATCTGTTCCAGATCAAGACCCCGGCGGAATCCAAGGCGCCGTGGGACTATTACAAGCTGATCAAGACCGTTCCCGGCGACCAGGCGTTCCGCCCTCTGGCCGAAAGCGATTGTCCGTTGATCAAAAAGTGAGCTGACGGCGGTAGATCGAATCGCCCGGTGATCCCGGTGCGCATAGGGAGCAAGACCGTCCGCAGGAGCCCTGCCGCGCGTGCGGCGGCACGCCGGATGGCGCGGAAATCCTGACCGCCGGTCAGGATTTCAAGACAAAGGGACAGGAGGGCTTTGCCCCCGCAAGCCCCGGACCCGCCCAAGCAGCGGTCCGGGGCAGCTTACCCTGCCAAAAGTTGTGGCGGTCATTTATCTAAAAATAATCCATTATTTTCTTATAATGAAAACAAAGTGTGACCGCAAGTTTATGCCCGCCATCGCGACCTTCCTGGCGGTGGCCATAGCGAAAAGCTTCTTTGTCGGGCGTTGACGCTGCACCCTTAGCGTGCTATACTTTGCGCCTGATAAACACTTAACTGCCGAGCCCGTGAGAGAGGAGGCATTAATGACTAATTGTTACTATCGAATGATGGCGACAGTCATGGCTGGTGCCATCGGGTTGTCGATATCGACCGTGAGCGCGGGTCTCGCCGAACCTGCCGCCACCCAGATCGTGCCGGCTGATTTGACCTGGCAGGATAATCCGAAGCTGCCTCCCGGCGTCCAGACCACCTTGGTCTGGGGCGACCCGAGCAAGCCCGGATTGTTTATCTTTCGGGCCAAATGGCCGCCCAATCTCAAGGTGCCGCCCCATTCCCATCCCAGTGACGAGTACGTTACGGTCATCTCGGGGGTTTGGAAGACCGCATCCGGCGACATCTTCGACGACAGCAAGCTCCAGTCGCTGCCGGCGGGGGGCTTTTACATGCTGCCCGCCAACGTCGCGCAGTTTTCCGCGACCGGTGATCAGGAGACCATCATCGAAGTCACGGCCATGGGGCCGTGGGGCGTTCACTTCGATCCCGGCCACGAAGGGGCACGGTAACCGGTCAACGGCGGGGTGCGGCGGCGACTCCGTGCGCTTCCCGCCGCAGGACCGGCAACCACGCCGTCCCCACCGGCGGCGCAGGCTGAAAGGAGTCAACAGGAGCCGCCCGCTCCTGACTTTGTCGTGCCCTCAGTTCAGGGTGCCTTCCTTGTCCCTTTCGCTCGCCGGAGACATGGCTCCCCCTTAAAAAAATGGGGGCAGGGGCGCCTTTCCGCGCGCGCGCCGGGGCGGGCATGCGGGTAGACCGTGGCCTGCCGTGTACAACACGACGGCGCTTTGCGCTGCTGCACGTCGTGTTCCGGGGTTTTCGTTTCGCTCTTCCTCGCGGACGTTGTCGGCCGAGGGGGCACCTGCTATCCTGCCGTCGGCACCACCCGGAATGTCCTCCGGGAGCGGGTTGTCATTGCGTCCAGGCTGAAAGAGGGGGTATCGGCGTTGCGGGGACTCTTGCTCCGTCACAAGATACCGTTTGCGCTGGCGGCTTCTGCGGTGATGACCGCGCTGTTGCTGGGAACATCGGTTTATGTTGCCGCCAGCAAGCGGTTGCGGGATGCCGCCGAGAACAAGCTGGTGGCGCTGGCCGACGCCCGCAAAGAGACGGTACGAACCTACCTTGAGGGTTTGGTCAGCGACGTGGTGCTGACCGCGAACAGCCGTTCGGTCAAGGACTCGGTGGTGGCGCTGACCAATGGCTGGCGCGTTGAGGCCGAACGGTCCGGCGACGCCGGCGCGGTGCTCCGCCACCGTTATGTCGACGACAACCCGCTGCCGGCCGGCGAGCGTCGGGATTACGTTATCCTCAATACCGGCACGCTCTACGATACCGCCCACGCCCGCCTCCAGGGATGGATGTCGGATCTGGTCAAAAGGCGGGGTCTGGCCGACGTGGAACTGGTGTCGGCGGACAACACCGTGATCTACAGCGTGGCCAAGGGCGCCGATTTTGCCCTGCCGCTGCCGGCCGGACCGCTGACCGCGGCCGTGGACCGGATGCGCCGGACCGGCTTGCCGCAATCGGTGGCCATTGTTGACTTCGCCGCGTATGGACCGGACCAAAGCGGACCCTCGGCCTTTTTCGTCAGTCCGGTGATCCAGCCGCTGCCCGATGGCCGCATGATGCAACTGGCGGTGCTGGTGTTCCGCCTGAAACCGGACGGTCTCGAAGCGATCATGCGCTCCACCGAGGGCATGGGCGCCACCGGCGATACCTATCTGGTCGGCAGTGACGGCCTGCTGCGCAGCACCCCGCGTTTTTCGACCGGAACCGCGCTGTTGCACCGGTACTGGGGTTCCGGACGCGGTGTCGAGGCGCTGGTCGCCGGTCCCCGGAGCACCAGCGGGATGGTCGAAGCGGTGAACGACCGGGGTGGCAGCGTCCTGGTCGCGGCCCAGCCGCTGGTGTTCCACGAGTTGAAATGGCTGGTGCTGGCCGAGGCGGCGGTTGACGAGGTGCTGGCTCCGGTGGAGGCCATGCGCGATGAAATGATCGTGATCGGTATGCTGGTGGTGATCCTGCTGTGCACCGGCGGGATGCTGCTGGCCCGGCAGATCACCCGGCCCCTGACCGCCATGACCGAGGCGATGCAGCGGCTGGCGAACGGGGATCGCGCCATCACCGTCCCGGCGGTGCGACGGCAGGACGAGGTTGGCGCCATGGCCCGGGCCATGCAGGTGTTCAAGGAGGCGCTGATCCGGGCCGACGCCTTGCAGGCCGAGAAGGAGCGCCTTCGCGATGCCCACGAGCTTTTGGAGCGGCTGAAGACTCAGGAGGCGCTGGCGAGGTCGGCCGCGGAAATTCAGGACCTTTACGATCACGCCCCGTGCGGCTACCACTCCCTTGATGGCAACGGGATTTTCGTTCAGATCAACGAAACCGAACTGAGCTGGCTCGGCTACCGGCGGGAGGAGGTGGTGGGCAAGGTCCGTATCCTCGACCTGCTGCCGCCCGAGTCCCACCGAAAATTCTCGGAAAGCTTTGCCCGGCTCAAGGAACGAGGGTACGTTAACGAAATCGAGTACGAGATGCTCCGCCGGGACGGCTCGAGGCTGCCGGTGGTGGTCAGCGCCACTGCGGTTCGGGACGACAGCGGCGCCTTCGTCATGAGTCGCTCGGTGCTTTACGACATCACCGAGCGACAGCGCGCCGAGCAGGAGATCGCCCACTACCGCGACCACCTGGAGGCGCTGGTGGCCGAACGGACCGCGGCACTCACCGAATCGAATCAGCAGCTCGCACTGGCCAAGGAACGGGCGGAGGCGGCCAGCCACGCCAAAAGCACGTTTCTTGCCAACATGTCCCACGAAATCCGAACGCCGATGAATGCGATTCTGGGCTTTGCCCAGATCATGCAGCGCAGTTCGACCCTGACCGCCCGCGATCGCGAGAATCTGGAGGTCATTCTGCGCAGCGGTCGCAATCTGCTGGCCCTGATCAACGACGTGCTGGAAATGTCGAAGATCGAGGCCGGACGCAGCACGGTCGCGGCCAGGACCTTCAGCCTGCATGAGCTGCTTGATGACCTGTACCAGATGTTCCGGGTGCCCACCGACGCCAAGGGGCTGCGTTGGGAAGTGGCCAAGGCGGCCGACCTGCCCGAGCACATCATCCTTGACGAGGGCAAGCTGCGGCAGATTCTGATCAATCTGCTGGGCAACGCCGTCAAGTTCACCGAGGCCGGCGGTATCGTCATGCGCGCCCGCGCGGTTGGCGGCCATAATGGCGGCGATCACCACGGCCTGGTGGTCGAGGTCGAGGACACCGGTTCCGGCATCGCGGCCCACGAAATCGGTCAGCTGTTCGACGCCTTTCAACAGGCGACCCAGGGGGTGGAAAAGGGCGGGACCGGACTGGGGCTGGCCATCAGCCGCCGCCTTGCCCGCCTGATGGACGGCGACATCAAGGTCACGAGCGTCGGCGGCAAGGGCAGCCTGTTCCGGCTTGATCTTCCCTTCGTCCCCGGTGAAGCCCACCAGATGCGCCAGCAGGCCAGCCGGCGCCGGGTGATCGGGTTGCGACCGGACCATGGCGAGGTCCGCATCCTGATCGTCGACGACCGGCTCGAGAACCGGTTGTTTTTGCACCGGCTGCTTGAGCCGTTCGGCTTTGCCCTGCGCGAGGCCGCCAACGGTCTGGAGGCGCTGGCCCAGTGGCGGAACTGGAACCCGCATCTGATCCTGATGGATATCGTGATGCCCGCCATGGACGGTCACGAGGTGACCCGGCGCATCCGCGCCCATCGGGATGGCCATCAGGTCAAGATCGTGGCGCTCAGCGCCAGCGCCTTTGACGAGGATCGGGAAGCGGTGATGGCCACCGGCGCCGACGACTTCGTGCGCAAGCCGGTGATGATCGAGGACCTGCTGGCGGTCATCGCCATCCATCTCGGGCTGAAATATGACTATGCCGAGCCGGCGGAGGCGACGGCGAAGACGGTGGAGGTCCCGCCGCCGCCGCGGGTGCCCTTGCAGCACGATGCCCTCGACCGGGTTCCGCCGGAGCTGGTGGCCGCCATGCGGGGCGCGGTGTTCGACTCGAACGATGTCGAGATGGCCTCTCTCATCGAGCAGCTCCCCCAGGACCAGGGCCAACTGGCCGCCGCCCTGCGCTATCTGGTCAGCCGCTTCGATTGGGACGCCATCGAAGCGTGGCTCGACCCCAATTCCCGGGAAAGCGCACGGCACCGGGCCTGACCCGGCGGGCTTCCCCGATCGGCTCGCAGGGCCGTCACGGTCGGGGGGCAAGGGGGAGAAAGTCCCTTATGCGCCGGAACGGTGCACGGATCTTGATTTTGCAGGGCACTGCCTTGCACCCGCGAAGGAGCCTCGCCTCCCTGACCCCATGACGTCATGACGTTATGACGTCATGGGGTCAAAGGGCCGCGTGGCCCTTTGCGGGCGTGCCATAGCACAAAGTTTCCGTCATTTCAGCGACTTGTCGTATCCTGGCGCCTATGGGGATAGCCCCCCTTTGTGTCCTTCCTCCCGCTCGCTGGCATGACATACAGATGCAGGAAAGCTGTTCGGCCGGTTGGGCATGATCAGGGAAACGATGCCATCACTTCGAATAAGTCAGGCGTAATGTCGCGAAGTTCGCGGGAAGTTGCGGGCCGTCGAGTCGCGGCGGGACGAGGGCTGGCACGGCCTGCCATCGCCCCGCCACCCGCAACCCACCGGGAAAATGGGGGCTCGCGGTACTGGAAAGCCCTGCCGGGGCGATTCGCGGTGGTAACGGAACAGACGCTCCGGCGTTGCCAACCGCAGTCTCCGGTTAAGGCCCGACCCAATTCATCAAATTGCCCCGACGCTGCGCTTGACACGGCTGGCGTGTCTCCATAGTCTCCTGGCGTTTCAATAGTTCCCCGCTCTGGTACTTCGTCAGACGCCCTACGATCGATTCGGTATCTGGAATTAGCGAAGTGAAGGGCCTTTGCCCCGCGAGACCGGGGATAGGTTTTTGCATGCGGGCGAAGGTTGAGTTTCAGGACGACACTCCGTCCGCCCCGACCGCTTCGGACACCCTGGCCGGACCGATGGCGATGTCCGGGAGCTTGAACGCGGGCCGCCCGCGCCGCGGGAACGGTTACGCCTTTACCCAATGAGGTGATCGATGGATACGCAACCGAAACTGGATGACTTGCTGAAGCTGGGCGGCGTCACGCTCCCGGAGGGCTCCCACCTCAAGATCAAAGGCCACGATCCGGTGGTGGAAAGCCCGTTTCGTTTGGGCGAGGCCGCCGCGGTTGCGCTGGCGGCGCAGGGCGCGGCCATCGCCGAACTGTGGCACCGGCGTTCGGGCCGGGCGCAGCAGGTTGCGGTGGACGTGGTGGACGCCGCGCTCTCTCTCAAGAGCGTGCTCTACCTGCGCCAACGCGGCTACAGCATTCCCTACCCCGATCCCCAATACCCCACCACCGACCTCTACCGTACCCGCGACAATCGGCATATCATGCTTCACGGCGGCTATCCGGCGTTGCGCGACGCGCTGCTGAAGCTGCTGGGCACCCCCAACGATGCCAAGGCCATCGCCGACGCGGTGGCGCGCTGGGATTCGGCTGAGCTGGAAGACACCATCGCCACCCTCCCGGTGGGCAACGGCATCGGCGCCTGCGGCGCCATCGCCCGCACCGCCGAGGAATGGCTGCGTCATCCCCAGGGTCAGGCGCTGGCCGCGACGCCGGTGGTGGATGTGGCCCGGGTCGGCGACAGCCCGGCCGAACCGCCGGGACCGGGCGCCCGCCCGCTGTCGGGTCTGCGGGTGTTGGACGTGACCCATGTGCTGGCCGGCCCGACGTGCAGCCGGGTGCTGGCCGAGCAGGGCGCCGATGTGTTGCGCATCAGCGCGCCGCCGCGCCCGGTGTTCACCAGCTTCATCATGGATACCGGCCACGGCAAGCTGTCGACCCTGCTCGACCTGAGCCAGCGCGAGGACAACGAGCGTTTCCGCGCCCTGCTCAGCGAAGCCGACGTGCTGCTCTACAGCTACCGGCCGGGGGCGCTGGCCCGCCTGGGTCTTTCGGACGAGGAATTGTTCCGCATCCGGCCGGGCCTGATCTTTGCGTCGGTGTCGTGCTACGGCGAGATCGGCCCCTGGAAGACCCGACCGGGCTGGGAGCAATTGGCCCAGACCACCGCCGGTATGGTCATCGCCCAGGGCTCGGCCGACGCGCCCAAGCTGGCCTCGGTGTTCCCCAACGACTACGCCACCGGCTATCTCGCAGCCTTTGGCGTGCTTTCGGCGCTGCTGCGGCGCGGTCGGGAAGGCGGCAGCTACCGGGTGCATACCTCCCTGTGCCGCACCGCCATGTGGCTCCAGTCCTTCGCGCCGCCGCCGGCTCATCCCCGGCCCAGCGACGCGACACTGGCCCGGGCGGCCAAGCGTCTGGAACTGAGCGGTCATACCGCCTGGGGTCCGCTGACCTATCTCGGGCCGATCACCCGCTTTTCCGAGACCCGGGCGTCGTGGGAGCGGCCGACCACGCCGCTGGCCTACGATCCGGCGCTGTGGCCCGCGGGTCCCCGCTTCTCCGCGGCGTCGCCGGAAACCGCCGAAGAGGCCGCGCTGTACGCCCACGATCTGGTTCAGGTCTGATTCCGGCGCGCACAAAAAATGACACAAGCGGGGCATTGCCCCCCTTGTGTCCCTACCCCGTGCCCTGACTTTGCAGGGCTCTGCCCTGCANNCGGATGTGGGCAGAGCCCACAAAATCATCAACCCGTTCTCCCCGGGCGCCCCCGCCCCGGTCGGCGCGCGGCTTCAGTTCTTGCTCTTGTCCACGAGGCGCCGCTCGGAGATCCACGGCATCATCGCGCGCAGGCGTTCGCCCACCTTCTCGATGGGATGCTCGGCGCTGCGGCGACGGGTGGCCTTGAAGCTGGGCTGGC